>CAZTAJ010000073.1:0-20943 GCA_964611575.1 uncultured Verrucomicrobiota bacterium | reverse complement strand
TGACCCCGTGTGCTTTCGGATCGGGATAGGGATTCCCGCCGAACATGGCAGCTTTATAGGCATGATGAAAAGTCTCATGGAACTCCCTCTTGTCAAAGACAGGGCAGCCTTCCTTCAGCAACCGAAATGGATTTGGTCTCATACTGAATGCCCCCTTCGACGGTGTTCAGGGCAGGCGGGGTGGACCGTCGTCGGCAAGACGATAGTTTGTGCTACGTCCGTGACCAGGATTCTGAACCAGGACACCGCGGTCGAGAAGCTCCCGGATGTCGCGCAGGGCCGTATCGGTTGAGCAGTGCGCCAGCTTACCGTATTTGGAGGTAGTCAGATTTCCCTCAAATCCGTCCAGCAGCCGGTTTACCACTTCACGTTGACGATCGTTGATGGGCGACTGGTTGATGGTGTCCCATATCCTGGCCTTGCGTAGGACAACCGCCAGTGTCGCCTGCGCTCGCTCCAAGGCGCGACCCAGACACTCCAGAAACCATCGCATCCAGAGGGTGACATCAAGATCCCCCTTCTGACTGGATTCCAGGACTTGATAGTAGGCTTTCCGCTCGGCTTCAATCTGGGCCGACATGCTGTAGAAACGGTTCGCTGTTCCATCCGCACGCGCCAGCGCCATGTCGGCAATAGCGCGGGCGATGCGGCCGTTCCCGTCCTCAAACGGATGGATCGTCACAAACCAGAAATGGGCCAAAGCGGATTTCAGTACGGCGTCCGTGGACGACGGGGCGTTGAACCATTTGAGAAACGCCTTCATCTCGGGGCCGAGTCTCTTGGCCTCCGGGGCCTCGAAGTGCACCTTCTCCCGTCCGAGAATGCCGGAGACCACCTGCATCGGCCCCGACTCTGCGGTGCGCCAAGCCCCCACCGTGATCTTCCGCATACCGCTGTGCCCGGTCGGGAACAGCGCGGCATGCCAGGCATACAGTCGGTCCTGCGTCAACGGCTCGTCGTATTTCTGTGTGGCGTCGAGCATCATCTCCACCACGCCTTCGACGTGCCGGGACGGTGGGGGTGCCCCTCCGATGTCGATCCCCAGTTTGCGCGCCAGGGAGGAACGGACCTGCTGGGGATCCAGCGCTTCCCCCTCAATGGCGCTCGACTTCACGATATCAACGGTCAGAGTGGCCAGGTTCGCTTCGCCACGCAAGCGGAAGCCCAAGGCTTCCATATGCCCAAGCAGCCGGCCCTGCCGGTGCCGGATGTCCAGCAGCAAGGGAGCCAATGGCGACTCGTTCCAGCGGAACTTCGGCCAGTCATTGCGTTCGTGTATGTAGGGCATTGGGATATCGCCTTCGCCCCCATAGTGGACCTTTCAGGCGAAAGACGCAATTATTTACCGCGTTGTTTGCGGCGATTAAGTAGCCCAATCACCGCACGTGAGAATCCAAGATCCGGAAAGCCCATGTCTTTACCGGCGTATCGGACGGTCGCCGGGTTCGGCGAGGCGTGCAGCGGGGTCAAGCGGACTTTGGGGCAGACGCTGCTATACGGGGTGCTATACTCTGGATTGAATGTGCAGCGGATTCTTCATCCGCTTCCAACCGAGTGCATGCCCACGTTTGACTGGGCATCGGATGCTATACTTTGCTATACTCTCGCGGCCCTTTCCACAGCAACGGCCAAACGCGAGCAAGCGCGAAGTGCAGAAACGTTGACAACGACATAATGCCTGATATTATTGGGTGAAATGATGATTTCAGGCTTAGGGAAAGTGGTGGCGAGGGTCGGGGTCGAACCGACGACACGCGGATTTTCAGTCCGCTGCTCTACCAACTGAGCTACCACGCCATGGTGTTGTCAAGAGGCTCTGTGCCAACGGCTTGCTACATGCGGGCGACGCCTCTTGTCTCCTGCCGGACAGCCTTCCGTGACGAACTCACTCCGGCCAACCATCCCCGCAAGAGGGTGCATACGATACCGAATGCCTTGTGATAATCAACCCTTATTCTGACCCCCGTCGCGTGACGGGTGCGGCATCCGACTGCGGACTTCGTCTCCGGAGGCTGGCCGCTAGACACCCTCAGGATGGCTTGCCCCGGCCGCAACCGGATGAGGCGCGCCTTAACGGCATGAAGGGCGGAGTGTGCTTCACGCGTGGGGCGGTAGCGTGCCGTTCTCGTCAACGAATTCGCGCACCGCCTCGGGGATCGGCCCCTTCCCCGACCACGTGATCTTCTGCTTGTGACCCACGAGGTCGTCCCCCAGATGGAACACGACCGGCCCGCGCGGCAACGGAATGTACGGAGGGAAACCGCCGTCATGCTGCGTCACGTAACGGCTGAGACTGGGCGGCATGGCTCCGGCCCCGTTGAACTGGACACAACGTCCCGCCCCCGCCATATAGAGCCGCTCCATAATCTCCGGATCCTCCTTGCGGGACGGCGCCTTGACGGGGTTCTTCTCCACCGGCTTGCGCGTCTTTCCCTTGCCATAGACGGCCCAAACAAACCCCACCTGATCCAGACGCTTGGCGCGCTCGGGCAGGAGCGTTCCCATCTTCTTGCGGTGCCGCTGGTTCGCCACCCAATTGGCCAGGTGCGGGTCGTCGGGCAGTTGAGAGGGAACGTCACAGGTGCCGTTCTTGGCACGATAGGCCACCAGGCGGGCAAACATCTCGTTCCAGACCACGTCCGTCGGCGACCAGACGAACCCGAGTTTGTCGAGGCGCTCCACGTACCGGGCGGGCAGCTCGCCGATCTTGCGCCGGTAGCGTTGCATGGCCACCCAGCGTCCCAGTTGCGGATTCCTGGCCCAGTTGGCGCAAACGTTGCAGTCCTTGTGTTCCTTGCGGAAGGCCTCCAAGGCGCGGCACATGTCGTCCCAGTTCAGACTCTGTCGGCTCATCAGTTTACCTCGCGCCATCCCGCCATGTGGAGCATACCGGTTCTTCTATAGCCGTCTCATCACCCGCTGCACAAGTACTTTCTTGATGTCTTGATGTCTTCTGCCTCCCAACGCCTGACCCCTGCGTCCGATAATCACGACCGCCGTAACCGATCTGCCAATTCGGGCAGTACCTGTTCTGCATTCCGAGGCAACGCCCCCCCCAGCCGCGCCAACCGCGCACATTCCAAGCGCGAATCCACCGGACGTCGTGCCGGGCGTGACCCATCATGGTCGGTCGGCCGCAGGTGCGCTTCGGAGCGGCCGAGCACACGCGCCACCAGCCGCGTCCAGGCATAGCGCGTGTAGGAGCTCCGGGCGCTGGCGTGAACAATCCCCGACACCCCGGTCTCCAGTAGAAAACGAATCGCCAGAGCCATGTCGTCCACCAGCGAAGGACACCTCACCAGGTGATCGTCCAGAACCTGCGGTTCGGTTGCGTATGCCGCATCCAGGGCCTCCTGCAGCATGGGCGCGGGCACGTCCGGCGTGGGTACCCCGTACAGCGCGCCGATGCGGAGGATGCCCGCGGCCGGGTAGACGGATTCAATCCCCTGCTCCGCCTCGATCTTAGCCTGCCCGTACACGTTCACGGCCTCGCGCGGCGAATCCTCGCGGTAGGGCGGGCGGGTGCCCGGGAACACATAGTCCGTGGAAATGTGGATCATCCGGGCGCCACGGGCCGACGCCAACCGGGCCAGCGCCACCGGCACCTCCGCGTTGAGGCGGCGCGCCGCCATCGGGTTCATCTCGCAGTAATCCGGACTGCGGAAGGCCGCGCAATGGATCAGGGCATCCCAGGATTCGCGCGCCAGACCGGCCAGTTGCGCGGGCTCCATGAGATCCACCGCGCGCATGTCGCCACGGCCGTGCTGGTGAGCCAGGGGGATGATGTCCGCGCGGCCCCGGAGCGCCTCAACCACGGCGGCGCCCAGAAGGCCGCTCGCGCCGGTCACCATGACACACCGGGGCCTCACAGGCTGCGCCGCGCCTCCTTGAACGCCTGATCGATATCGGATTCCGTGAAACGTTCCGTGAGTTTCCTCACCAGGCGGCCGGAGGGACTGTAGAACCAGAATTGCGGCAGCGACTTGACGTCCCGCTCCACGCACACCGGCGCCTTCCAGTCCGGAATGATGAGTTTGAGAACGACGACCCGGCCCTGGGACTGGCGTGCCAGAAGTTCGACGTAGTTGCCCTGCCGGACACTGGAATGCGCCTCGGGGAAATGGAAGAACACCACGTTCACCCGCCCGCTCATCAGGGATTTCTCAATACCCACCGACTCTCCCTGGCTGATCACGAACACCCCGGGATTCTCGACCGTGCGCTGGGCGTCAAAGGCCAGATCGATTCGTTTGAGCATGGCGGCCGATTCGGAATACTCACGGCCGTTCTTGATGAGCCGCACGTTGAATACCTCATAGCCGGCGAAGAGCACATCATTCATGGTCTGGCTGATGAGTTGGGCCGAGACTTTGACCGGCGGTTCGACCTTCAGGCTTTTCACCCCGGCCGCAAAGTCCTTGCGCTCCACGCCGCCGGCGTCCCGAAAAACGAACTGCCGGTTCTTGAACCCGACAAACCGGCCGGTCACCACCTGCCCGTTGACCAAGGTCAGTTGATCCGCCGACGCCCCCCACCCCAGCGCCACCGTCATCACGCCCATCACGATTGCACGTCTCATCCGCCCTGTCCTCACTTTGCCCGACTGGTCCACGGACTGTGACGGATCCGGAATCGCCACGGTCGCCGGGCATGCGCCCCGGCATACTCCACCCCCACGCGCGGCCCGGCGACAATATCGGCCTCCGCCACCGTTTCCCCGCGGTCCTCGATCCAGAGGATCCCGCCCCGCAGGTTCACCCCGTTGTGCCTCCGGTCCAACCCCAGCGCGCGGGCCACCCGACCCGGGCCCGAGGTCAGTGTCCGGTCAATCCGCGGTTTGCCGCAACGCCGCCGCAGCGTTTCCAGGCCCTGCGTCGGCTCAATCGCCCGGATCAGGATGGCATGCGGAACGCCGGCGACATTCGTCACAACATTGAGCATATGATGCACGCCATAGCAGAAATACACATAGGCCACGCCCCCCGCCCAGTACATCGTCTCGGTTCGCGCCGTCTGCCGGTTGCCGTACGCATGGCTGGCGCGATCCTCCGGGCCCGCGTAGGCTTCCGTTTCCACGATCCGCCCGCCGGTCACGGGTTCGCCCGGCAGCCGAGTAAACACCCATTTCCCCAGCAAGGCGCGGCTGATTGCGACCACGTCGGGGCCTTGATAGAAAGACAGCGGAAGTCGCGCGCCCATGGCGGAGGTCCCGTGCGGCTCATTCCCACTCGATCGTCGCCGGCGGCTTGGAACTGATGTCATACACCACGCGGTTGATGCCCTTGACCTCGTTGATGATCCGGTTCGAGATCCGCGCCAGGGTGTCGTAGGACACGCGCGACCAGTCGGCCGTCATTCCATCCTGGCTCTCCACGATGCGCAGGGCCGCGACGTTCTCGTAGGTGCGGCAGTCGCCCATGACGCCGACGGTCTGGATGGGAAGCAGCACGGCGAATGACTGCCAGATCCGGGGATACAGGGGATCCTTCTCGATCTCCTCCTGCACGCGCAGATCGGCCTTCTGGAGCAACGCCACCCGTTCGGCCGTGACTTCCCCGAGGATCCGCACCGCAAGCCCCGGACCGGGGAACGGCTGCCGATTGACCATGGGGACGGGAAGCCCCAGCTCACGGCCGAGCAGCCGGACCTCATCCTTAAACAATTCCCGGACCGGCTCGATGAGCTTGAACTTGAGGTCGGGCGGCAGTCCGCCCACGTTATGGTGGCTCTTGATCGTGGCCGAGGGGCCCCCGATCGGCGAGGCGCTCTCGATCACATCGGGATACAGCGTCCCCTGCGCCAGATAGCCGACATTGCCGAATGACCGGGCCTCCGAGGCAAACACATCGATGAACACTTTGCCGATCACCTTGCGCTTCTGCTCGGGGTCCACGACACCCTTGAGCGCGTCCAAAAAGCGGTCCTGCGCATGCGCCACGCGCAGGTCCATGCCGAAGGCCGACCCGAAGGT
This sequence comes from uncultured Verrucomicrobiota bacterium, assembly GCA_964611575.1. Classification (GTDB taxonomy): domain Bacteria; phylum Verrucomicrobiota; class Kiritimatiellia; order CAIKKV01; family CAITUY01; genus CAITUY01. The sequence continues at coordinate 14,972 of CAZTAJ010000073.1, read as the reverse complement.
CTCCTCCACCTGCCTGGCCTCGCCAGACCGCAACAGCCCGTTGTCGACAAAGACACAATGAAGCTGGCGCCCGATGGCGCGATGCAGCAGCGCCGCCACCACGGACGAATCGACGCCGCCGCTCAGGCCGCACAGGACATGGCCGTCGCCAACCTTTTCCCGGATCGCCTGCACGCTCTCCCGCACAAATTGCGCCATCTCCCAGTCGGGCCGGCAGCCACACACGTCGAACAGGAAGCGGCGCAGAATATCCGTCCCGCGGGGCGTGTGCACGACCTCCGGGTGAAACTGGAGGCCGTAGATCCGGCGTTGCGGGTTTCCCATGGCGGCCACCGGGCAGGTCTCCGTGCGCGCCATGACCGAGAACCCCGGCGGCAGCGTCTCGACCTGGTCCCCATGGCTCATCCACACATCGAGATCGCCCGGCAGGTCGCGGAACAACGGATCCGGCTGCGTCACATGGATGCGCGCGCTGCCGTACTCGCGGGCGTGGCCCGGCTTCACGGCGCCGCCCAGCAATTTACCGGTCATCTGCTGGCCGTAGCAGATGCCCAGCACCGGGATCCCCAGGTCGTAGAGGGCCGGATCGCACAAGGGCGAGCCCTTGTCCAGCACACTGGCCGGCCCGCCCGAAAGAATGATGCCCGCGGGCTTGCGCGCGGCCAGCGCCCCGGCCCGGATGTCGAACTTGAGCAGTTCGGAATACACCCGCTGCTCACGCACACGCCGCGCGATGAGCTGACTGTACTGCGACCCAAAATCGAGAATGGCAATCCAGTTGTGTCCCTGCATGATCTTACGCCTCGCCAATCAGCTCACGGAATCGCGCAAACAGATAGAAGGGATCATGCGGCCCCGGCGACGATTCCGGGTGGTATTGCACGCAGAACATGGGCGCCTTCCGGTGCTCCAGTCCCTCGATGGTCTGGTCGTTCAGGTTGACGTGCGTGATCTCCAGCAGGGCCGGGTCCAGCGACTCCTTGTCCACGCTGAAGTTGTGATTCTGCGAGGTGATTTCCACGCTGTTGGTCCGCAGGTTCTTGACGGGGTGGTTGCACCCATGGTGCCCGAACTTGAGCCGGTAGGTGCGCCCGCCGCACGCCAGCCCGAGTAACTGATGCCCGAGGCAGATCCCCATGATGGGCACCTTGCCCAGCAGGGCGCGGGCATTGTCGATGGCGTAGGTGACCGCCGCCGGGTCCGCGGGCCCGTTGGACAGGAACACGCCGTCGGGCTTGAGCGCCAGCACCTCCCGGGCGGACGTCCTGGCCGGCACGACGGTCACCTCCATGCCGTGCCGCCGCATGCTGCGCAGGATGTTCCACTTGATGCCGAAGTCGTAGGCCACAATCTTGAGATCGGTCTCCGGCAACGACTCGGCAATGCCCCACGAGGCCGAGAGATCGCTCTTCGGATCCCAGGCATACGGGGCCGTGCAGGAAACCTTGCTCGCGTAGTCCTGGCCGTCCAACCCGCACCAGTCCCGCGCCCGCTGCACGGCGTCCGATTCGGACACCGCGCCCGTCACGCAGAGAAACCCACGCTGAGTGCCGTCGGTCCGAAGCTTCGTGGTCAGCGCGCGCGTGTCCACGCCGGCGATGGCCGGGATGTCCCATCGCTTGAGGTAATCCGCCAGCGACCCGTCGGCGCGCCAGTTGCTGGTCAGGTTCGATTCGTGGATCACAAATCCATTGGCATACAACTGACGGCTTTCCATATCCGCCGCATTCATGCCGGTATTGCCGATTTCGGGGCAGGTCATGGTGACGAACTGCCCGCTGTAGGACGGATCGCTGAGGATTTCCTGGTATCCGGCCATGCCGGTATTGAACACCACCTCGCCCAGCGTATCCCGCGGCGCGCCCACGGAATGCCCGCGCAGCACCGTGCCATCCTGCAGTGCCAGGAACGCTGATTTCCGACGTTGTTCTGACCAATTCCACTTCGCCATGGTTCGATTCCCGGTTCAGCCGCCCCTGCGAATCACGTCCGTTGCCTTCCCGCCCCAAAATGTCCTTCAAGTATATCCGGTTCGCGGCCGGTTGGCAACGGACACCGCACTCGAGGAATTGCCGGCGTCTTACACGCCGGCTGCCACGGTCCGGCGGACAACCGGGACCAGGCGGGTGCTGACGCTGACGGTCGTGATACCGATCGCCCGCATGCGCAGGGCATACTCCGGCCAGCCGGCCATCTCGCCGCACACGCTGAGCGGCTTGCCCTGGCGGCGGGCGGCCGCGACCACCCCCGCCAGGGTGTCCCAGAACACAGGATGATCCAGCCGGAAATCGCCGGAAACAAGTTCGTTATTGCGGTCGATCGCGAACAGGTACTGATACAGGTCATTGGTCCCAATACTGCCGTAGTCCGCCTCGCGCAGAAGCGCATCCGCGTTCAGGCAGGCGGCCGGCACTTCGAGCATTACGCCATGAAACAGCGGTCCCGCCTCCAGGCCGTCGAGAGCCGCCAGGAACGCGGAGCGGAGCGCGACGAACTGCTCCACATCGACAATCATCGGGTAGGTCACGTGGATGGGGCCCCGGGCTGATGCGCGGGCGATGGCGCGCGCCTGGGTGCGCAGCAAGTCGTTGCGATGCTGAAGCAGGCGCGCGCCGCGCAATCCCAGGGCGGGATTGGCCTCGGCGGCGATACCGAGATAGGGGGCGGGCTTGTCACCCCCCAGGTCGAGCAGCCGGATGTACACGGGGTCGCCGGCCATGGCCTTGACCAGCGCCGCGTAACGGTGGAACTGCTCGTCCTCCGTCAACACGCGGCCCAGTGCCATGAACTCGAATTCCGTGCGGTACAGGCCGATGCCCTCGGCCTTCATGCGGCGGGCCATCGCCGCCTCGGACACCACGCTGATGTTGGCCATCACGCGCAGGCCGGGCACGGGATCAACCGCTTCCACGGGCGCCGTCGAGGCGGCCAGGCGGCGCTGAAACACCGCCACCGTCTCGGGACCCGGCCACAGGATCACCTCGCCGGCATCGCCGTTCACGAGCACCTCGGTGCCGCAGGCCACCCGGCTGAGGACGCCCGGCACGCCGCTCACCGCCGGGATGCCGAGCGCCCGCGCCAGAATGGCCGCGTGCGACGTGGCGCCGCCGTGTTCCGTCACGAAGCCCCGCAGGCGCTCCGTATCCAGGTCCACCGTCAGGCTCGGGGTCAGTTCGCCCGCCACCACGATCCGTTCCCGGCCGCGCGCGCAATGGGCGGCGCCCTCGCACCGCAAGCCCGGCCGGGTCTGCGCCAGTGCGTCAAGCAGGCGACGCTTGACCTCGCCGACATCGGAGGCCCGTTCGCGCAAGTACTCGTTGTCCAGGGCGCCGATGCGGGCCTCGTAGGCGTCCAGGATGGACATCACGGCCATCTCGGCGCCCGCCCGCTGCGTCCGCATGAGCTCAATCATCTTGTCGTGCAGGGTGCGATCATCAACCATCATGCGTTGCGCGACGAATATCTCGGCTTCGGCCGGCCCGACTTCACGGGCGACCCGTTCCCGGATTTCCGTCAGCCGCGCCCCGGCCGCCGCAATGGCGCCGTGCAGGCGCACGATCTCGGACTCGATCTCATGCCCGGCAACCACCACGGGCGTCAAACGGTTGTGCCGGGTTTCATTGAACAGGCAGGCCTTGGCAACGGCAACCCCCGGGCTGATGGGGACCCCCTTGAGGCGGACTTCTGCCACACGGTCACCGCTCATGGTCCGGTCCCGTCCGCAACCGCCGTCTCAAGCGCGGCCGCATAGACCGCCCGGTCCTGCCCTCCCACCCAGGCCTGCCGCACGCGGCCGTCAACGAACAGCCGCACGTCGGGAATGCCACTGACACTGTGGGCGACGGCCAGGTCCCGACAACGGTCGACATCCACGCCCACGATCAGCGCACGCCCGTGGAAGGCGTCCGCCAGGTCATGCAGGGTCGGCTTGAGCAGGCGACAGGGGCCGCACCAGTCGGCGTAGAAATCCACCAGCACCACCCGGTTGGACGCGATCACCGAGTGGAAATGCGCTGCATCGCGGATCGCTACGAAGTGCGGCGACGGGTTCGCCACCCGTCCGGACTGCCCCAGGGTCGCGCCCACCAGCAAACCGATCACCGCGCCCGCCAGCAGTCCACGCCCGGGAGTGCAGCCGAACAACCCACGGCTGGCGCCCCGGCCGGGAATACACGCCACGCCGTACCCGATCGCACCGCCCATCAACAATCCCAGGATAAGTCTGATCATGACAGAGTCCTCGCGACTCCATTATGCGATCATCCGGCATGGGTGTCACGCCCAAGCGACGCGGGTATTACTCTCGGAGGAACAGGCGGGAAGAAGGTCAACGGGCGGCTGGATCCCACGATTCGTTCCATATCTTGCGGAGGAACAGAGACTTCGCGACTGCCACAGGGGGATGCAGCAGGTCCAGTCCGCCCGTTGATGAAGACATATGACTCTTTTTCTGCGTCTTACACAATCGGTGCAAACCCTGATTTTGTATCAGGAAATCCCTGATACGCTTGTTCGAGTTTGCCGGCCCAACCCTCGTCATTCCCCGGTCGCGACGCCCCGGGATCCTGATGGGGCTCCGCCGTGACAAGCCGGGGAGGCCTTGGTATTGTGCCCAACGAAAGAGAGGAATGCCATGCGCCTGCGCCTGTTTTGCCTTGCCTTCAGCCTGCTCCCGTGCCTGCTCCCCGCCGACGAGTTCTTCCCGAGACCCGGCTGGACGGACACGCCGAACCCGCTCGCCAGCCCCGAGGCCGCACCCGGCGGGGAGTTGTGCGTTTTCGCGGGACAGTATCCCAAGAGTTTCAACTACTATCTCGACAACAACACGTTCTCCGCCGAACTCTTCGGCGCGCAGTACGAGACCCTGCTGGGAATGAACCCCGTGACGCTCGACTACGAGCCCGCGCTGGCTGAGAGATGGAGTCTGTCCGACGACAAGCGGACCTTCACGTTCTGGCTCGCCCCCCGCGCGCGCTGGAGCGATGGCCGCCCGATCACCGCGCCGGACGTGAAGTGGACCTTCGACGCCATCATGAACCCGACCAACATGACCGGGCCCCACAAGGTGGCCCTCGAGATGTTCGCCTCCCCCGAGGTCGTGGATGAGCGGTGCATCCGCTTCCGGGCCCGTGAAGTGCACTGGCGCAACCTGGGCGCCGCGGGAGGATTCCACATCCTGCCCAGACACGCGTTCGGGACCAACGACTTCAACAGGATCAATGTCGCCTTCCCGGTCGTGTCCGGTCCGTACCGGCTCGGCGACGTGAAGGACGGCCTCTACGCCACGCTGGAGCGCCGGGCCGACTGGTGGAACCGGCAGGCCCCCTCCTCCCGCGGCTACGCCAACTTCCAAACGATCAAATTCAAGTTCTTCGCCGAACAGGAGAATGCCTTCGAGGCCTTCAGGAAAGGCGACATCGACCTTTTCGCGGTCTACATGGCGCGACTCTGGGTCAACGAAACGGCGGGGGAAAGGTTCGACAAGCACTGGATCGTCAAACAGAAGATCTTCAACTGCGACCCCGTCGGATTCCAGGGATTCGCCATGAACCTGCGCCGGCCGATCTTTGCGGATGTGCGCGTGCGCAAGGCCCTGGCCCTGCTGCTCAATCGGGAACGCATGAACCGCACGTTGATGTACAACCAGTACTTTCTCCATCGCTCGTATTTCGAGGATTTGTACACGAAGGAAATCCTCTGCCCGAACGAACGGATCGACTTCGACAAAAACCGGGCGCGCGCGCTCCTGGCGGAGGCCGGCTGGCGCGCCAACCCAGCCACCGGCTGGCTGGAGAAGGAAGGGCGTCGGTTCACGTTCCGCTTTCTGAACCGCGACGCCTCGTCGGAGAAGTTCCTCGCGATCTTCGCGGAGGATCTCAAGGATGCGGGCATTGAGCTGGCGATCGACCAGAAAGACTGGGCCGCATGGGCCCGCGACATGGATGAGTTCAACTACGACATGACCTGGGCCGCGTGGTCGGCGGGCGTCTTCAAGGATCCGGAAGGCATGTGGTCGTCAAAGGAGGCGGACCGCAAGGGCGGCACGAACATCACCGGCTTCAAGAACAAAGCCGTCGACACCCTGATCGAGAAGCAGAAGGCCATATTCGACGTATCCGCGCGCCATGCCATCTGCCGGGAAATCGATGCCATCGTGGCCGGCGAGTGCCCGTACATTCTGCTCTGGAACATCAACTACACACGCCTGCTCTACTGGAACAAGTTCGGCACACCCAAGACCGTGCTTTCCAAGTACGGCAATGAGAGCTCGGCCTACTGGTACTGGTGGTCCGACCCGGACTCCGGGGACGACCTGAAAGATGCCATGAAGACAGGGCGGGCGTTGGCGATGCCGAAGGCGGAAGTGGTCTTCGATCGCGAGTTCGCACCGTAAGGAGGCAAGGGTCCTTCTTGGATCAAGGCGGTTTCCCGAACGCGTACACCCCGCCGTCATCCGAACCGATGATCAGCCACCCGTTGGCGAACGCGGGCGATGACTTGATCGGCTGACCGATCTCGTAGGACCAGGTTTCCCGGCCGTCTGCCAGCCTCACGGCATACACCCTGCCGTCATCCGAGCCGAAGACCACCGTGTCCTTCAGGATAATCGGCGAACTGTCGACGTCCCCGCGCGCGGCGAACCGCCAGACCCGTGTGCCATCCTCGCTGTTGAAGCAGTAGACACTCATGTCGCGCGCGCCCACGACGACCCGTCGTGGCGCAAGCGCCGGCGTTGAGAAAATGGGGGCACCCTGGTCGCCCGTCCGCCACAGGATCCCGCCATCCGCCAGGCGCACCGCCAGCAGCTCATTGCCGAACTGGCCCACAAAGGCGCGATCAGCGTCGCAACAGGGCGAGCCCGGGATGTAGGCGCCCACGGCGATCTCATGCAACGTGCCGCCGGTGGCCGCCTCCACCACCCGCAGCGAGCCGTCGCATCCCCCAAACACGATACGGCCCCCGCTGACGGCGGGAGTCCCGTTGATGTAGCCGGTGGCCGCCGCCATCCACACGCCGGTCCCCGTGGCCGCATCCACGGCATGGAGACGGGCGTCATAGCTCCCGGCAATGACCAGTGTGCGATCCCCGACCTTCGCCACGTTCGGGCCGCCCGCGATCTTGCCGTCCGTCTTGTATGCCCACAGCCGCCGCCCGCTGACCGCATCGAGGGCCAGGAGTGTCCCGTCGCCGACCCCGACGAAAACCGCGCCGCCGGCCACACGCGGCGAGGATTCCACCGCATCGCCGGCCTTGTACGACCACACCCGATCGCCCGACTGCAGGCGAATGGCATAAACCGAGCCGTCATCCGAACCGACGAACACGGTTCCGCCCGCCACGGCAGGGGAGGATCGCACGGGCCCGCCGGTCTTGAATACCCAGCGTCGCACAAGGTTCGTCGGCAGACGCTCATCGGTGAAGCCCGTCAGCTCCGGCGTCCGGTGAAAGCCGAGCCAGTCCGCGGCCCCCGTGGCAGGCGGACTTATCAGGATGGCCAGGAATGCCCATCCCGCGAGATGCAATCGTTTCATCGTGACAGTTTACCAGATCGCCCGGCGCCCATCCAGCCTGCTGCCCGTGGAAATCGCTTGCCTGTCGCAGGATCGCCGTATAGCGTCTGCCTTCCGTGAAGCACCTTCTGCCGAGCCTATGCCTGATCCTGTTCGGTGTGTCTGCCGCCATGGCCCAGACGGGAACGCAGGCCATGGCAACCGCCGCGCGCCTGCAGACGGCCCTCGACCGGAACGGGTTCGGCGCCGGGCTGATCGACGGCAAGTTTGGCGAACGCAGCCGCAACGCGTTGCTCGATTTCGCGCGGGCCAGGGATCTCTCCGAAGCCACCGCCCGCGCCCAACTGCTGGACGATCCCGCCCCGGCCACCGTGCTGTACACGGTCACGACATCGGACTGGGAGGACGTGGGCCAGGCGCCCGTCGACTGGCTGGAGGCCAGCGTGGTGCCGCGCATGGCCTTCACATCGCTGGTCGAGGTGCTGTCGGAACGTTTTCATGTGTCGCAGCCTTACCTGCGCCGGATGAATCCCGGAATCGGCGAATGGAATATCGCCATGGTCGGGGCATCCGTGACCGTGCCCAATGCGAGGCCGGCGACGTGGCATCCCGCGGCGGCCAGCCTGGAGGTCGACTGCCGCGTCCTTCGCATCCGGGCCTTTGACGACGCCGGCGCGCTGACGGGGTCATTCCCCTGCTCCGTCGCACGCGATCTGTCGCGCGTGCCAACGGGACAACTGCGGCTCGCGGCCTTTGCGCCGAACCCGAACTACACCTTCGACCCCGCCGTGTTCCCGGAATCACCGCGAGCCCGGGAGATCGGCCGCAAGTTGATCATCCCGCCGGGCCCCAACACGCCGGTGGGCGTCTACTGGATCAGCCTGACCGTGCCCGGCTTCGGCATTCACGGGACCCCGCGGCCCGAGACCATCGGCCGCCAGGAATCGCACGGTTGTTTCCGCATGACGAACTGGGATATCGTCACCCTGGCGGACATGGTAACCGTGGGCATGCCGGTGACCATCACCGGGCTTCCCAAGGCAGGCAACGCCTCGGGTGAATAGGCGACCGGGCGATGCCGGGAATTGAAAGGGTCATGCTTAAGAGCCTCATGAACTGTCTGTACGTGGGTGTCGGCGGAATGATCGGCAGTCTGTGCCGCTACGGCCTGACGCTCCTCTTCCGCGGCGAGTCCATTTCGATGCCCTACGGAACGCTGCTGTCCAACGTGGCTGGGTGCCTGGTCATCGGGGCCGTCATGGAACTGGCGTCCGCCGGCGAAATCCTGTCACCTGCGGCGCGCCTGTTTCTTGCCACCGGGTTCTGCGGCGGGTTCACCACCCTCTCGTCGCTGGTCTATGAGCTGATGCAGATGCTGCGCGACGGGGAGTGGATCTATGCCGGCCTGTATTTCGCCCTCACGATCGCAGGGGCCATGATCGCCTTCGGCCTCGGCGCGCTCGCGATGAAGGCCGTGGTTCGTTATTGAAAGAGAGGTCCGCCATGCAACTGACCGGCGACGCCACATTGCTGCGAATCTTCATCGGGGAAGCCGACAAGCACCGGCACACCCCCCTGTACGAGGCGATCGTCAAGGAGGCGCGGACAGCCGGACTGGCCGGCGCCACCGCGTGGCGCGGGGTGCTGTCGTTCGGCGCCAACAGCCGGATCCGTTCCGCCAAGATTCTCGATCTGTCGTCCGATCTGCCGCTGATCATCGAGATCGTGGACGAGGAGCCGCGCATCAGCGCCTTCCTGCCCCGGCTCAACACCCTGTTCGAAGAGGCACAATGCGGCGGCCTGGTGACCATGGAGAAAGTGGGTATCATCCGCCATCTCCACAGCCCCGACGCCACGCATCCGCCGGCCTAACGAAGGCGGCGCCACAGACAGAGGCGCACGGCCCCATGACGGCCATTGCATTCCTCGGAGCCATAATGCTATCATTTCAGTCTCATTTTTCGAGGAGAGGCAATTCATGACCGACCTATGCACATTCATCAATGACGCGGCGATTGAAGCCGCGCTGGCCGCGGCGGCGCGTCCCGACGCCAGCCGGATCCGGGATATTCTGGCCAGGGCGACGGCCGGCAAGGGGCTGACCATGGCCGACGTGGCGGCCCTCAGCACGCTCAGCGATCCCGACCTGCTGGGCGAATTATTCGCCACGGCCCGCCGGGTCAAGGAGAGCATCTACGGCAAGCGCCTGGTGCTCTTCGCGCCGCTCTACATCTCCAATTTGTGCGCCAACGAATGCCTGTACTGTGCGTTCCGGGCCCGCAACACCGCCGTACAGCGGCGGGCGCTGACGCAATCGGAGATCGCCGCCGAAACCCGCATCCTGATCGATCAAGGGCACAAACGCGTCCTGCTGGTCGCGGGCGAATCCTATCCCCAGGAAGGCTTCTCCTATGTGCTCAAGTCCATCGATACGATCTACAGCGTCAAGCACGACCGCGGCGAAATCCGGCGCGTCAATGCGAACGTGGCGCCGCTGACGCTGGAGGAGTTCAAACAACTCAAGGCCGCCAGGATTGGCACCTACCAGCTTTTCCAGGAAACCTATCACCGCGGCACCTACGGGGCGGTACACCTCAGCGGCAAGAAGGCAGACTACAACTGGCGCGTCACGGCGCCGGACCGCGCCATTAAGGCCGGCATTGACGACATCGGCATCGGCGTCCTGTTCGGGCTGTGCGACTGGCGCTTTGAACTCCTGGCGCTCATGCAGCACATCGGCCACCTGGAAGCGGAATTCGGCCTCGGGCCGCACACCATCAGCGTCCCGCGCCTGGAACCGGCGACCGGCTCGGACATGGCCAGCCAGCCGCCCAAGCCGGTCTCGGATGTCGACTTCCGCAAACTCGTGGCGATCCTCCGCCTGGCGGTGCCCTATACGGGCATCATCATGTCGACGCGCGAAAACGCCAACCTGCGTCGCGAAACGTTTGCGCTGGGCGTCTCCCAGATTTCCGCGGGCAGCCGCACAAATCCCGGCGGCTATGCGGATGGCGAACAGGCCAACGAAAGCCAGTTCTCGCTGGGCGACCACCGCTCGCTGGATGAAGTCGTTCGCGATGTGGCGTCGCTGGGGTACACGCCCTCCTTCTGCACCTCCTGCTACCGGCTGGGACGAACCGGGCGGGATTTCATGGACGTGGCCAAGCCGGGAGACATCAAGTACCACTGCGAGCCGAACGCCATGTCCACCTTCCTCGAATACCTGCTCGACTACGCCTCGCCCGCCACCAGGACCGCCGGCGAACAGATGATCCGGGACAGCATCGCGGCCATGGATGAACGCCAGCGCGCCGTTTCCCAGAAACTGCTTGACCGGGTGCGCGCCGGCGAACGCGACGTGTTCTGCTAGATCACCCGGGAATCCAGGCGTGTTTACAACTTACATCCAAACGGAGGCATCCATGCATAAACGTTTCGTTGCAGCCACGATCGCATCATTGATCCTGACGGCCCAGAGTCATGCCGGGTACTCATTCACCTCAGTGACCACGGCGTCGGGCGGTCATGGCGCCGACGCGCAAAACTCGGTGGTGCAGGCGCTCGTTGAAGGACCCCAAGCCAGGGTTGAGTTTGTGGAAAGCCGAAACTCCATGATGGCCAAGGGCAACTACGTGCTGACCCAGGACGCCGGAAAGACCATGATCATGGTCGACCCGGGCGACAAGACCTACTCCAAATGGGACATGGAAGGCATGATGGGCGCGGCGGGCGACGTCATGAAGATGATGGGCGGCATGGTCCAGATGGAGTTCTCCGAGCCCAAGATCGAGAAGCTGGCGGATGAAGCCGGGCCGTCCCTGCTTGGCTATCCCACGCATCACTACAAGTTCCGGACGACGTTTTCCACGGCCATGACCGTGATGGGCCGGAAGAACAGTACCACGACCGTGAAAGAAGAAGAGATTTGGGCAACCCCGAAGATCGCGGATGCCGGCATGGGCGCCTGGCTGCGGAAGTCGCCGCCCAAGAGCGGCAACGAGCAACTCGACAAGATGATCCGCTCCGAGATGAACAAGATCGAGGGATTCCCGCTCAAGCAGATCATGGTCAACACAACGACCGATGCCAACGGCAAGGCCAAGTCCCACACGATGACCATGGAAGTCACCGAACTCAAGAAGGTGGCGGTCCCGGCGAGCGCCTTTGTCCTGCCGGCTGATTACACGGAGATGAAGATGGAGATACCGCAGGAGTCGGCCGACGGCAAGCAACCGGCGATCGCCATTCCCCCCGCGTTGTTGAAGATGATGCAGAAGCGGTAGCCGCGGACTCTCTCACCCTTTCACAGCGATGGTTTTGCGTTGAAGGGGTGATATGCTTCCTCTACTCTCACGACTCCGGCATGCTGAGGAAGGGTGGCAGAGTGGTTTAACGCGCCGGTCTTGAAAACCGGAGTGCCGCAAGGCACCGGGGGTTCGAATCCCTCCCCTTCCGCCATAGGTTATGTAGTTCTGCGTTCTGAAAAGCATCGTCCCCACCGCCGACACCTGCGTCAGCCAAGATGCGTTGCCATCAACTGATCAATGGCTTTCAAGTCACCTGCGTTCAACGCCACATCCCCGGCCCCGGCATTCTCCATGGCCTGCCCGATGTTCCGCGCACCACAGAGCGCAAAGGTGATTCCGCGTTGTTCGAGGGTCCAGGCGATCACCAACTGGACAATGCTCACCTCATGGCGCGCCGCTATCACGGCCAAACCCCCAAAGAAGGGCTCCAGCTTCCGGCGACTTTCCATGCTGAAACGGGGATCGTTTTTGCGCAGATCATCCCCCTGGAACGTCCGGGCTGGCCCGATCTTCCCGGAGAGCAGGCCCAGTGCGAGACTTGAATAACTGAGCGTCGACACGCCATTCGCCAAGCAGAGGGGCAGCAAACTCGTCTCAATGTCGCGATGGAGCATGTTGTATTGCTCCTGAATACAGTCGACGGGGCCGGCCCTCATGTACGCCTTGAGTTCGTCGGGCGTGACATTGCTGACCCCGATGGCGCGAATCTTCCCTTCCTTCTTCAGGTCAAGCAGGGTTGCCATCGTCTCCGCAATGGGAGTCGTCGGGTCCTGCCAATGGGTCTGATACAGGTCGATGGTGTCGGTCCTCAAGCGGCGGAGGCTCTCGTCCAGTTCATGGCGAATGGACTCTCCACCCAGATAACGATGCACAGGCTTGCCGGCCTCATCAAAGAAATGATTCCCCTGTTTCGTATGCCAGACCAAACCACATTTCGTGGCGAGAACAACCTTCTCCCGACGTCCCTTGATGGCTTTGCCAACCAATATTTCGGACATCCCAAGGCCGTAGGCCGGAGCGGTGTCGATAAGACTGATACCCGCATCAATGCTGGCCTGAATCGCCTCGATGGATGCCGTTTCGTCGGTTCCGCCCCACATCCAGCCACCCATGGCCCAGGTACCCAACCCAATGACGCTGGCATCAATAGTGGAGCTGCCCAGTTTTCTTGTCTTCATTGTCCGGTCCCTTCCCTGTGTTTTGGACGGATGTCACTCTGTGAGTCATTGGCGCCAGGAGGTCGAATCCCACCCCGCCAAAGCCAGGCCCTTATCGCACCGCCGGCTCGTCCGCCAGGGGCTTGATCTCGTCGGGAAACAGTAACGGGTACTTCTCCGCGCGAAGCCAGAACTCCCGCCCGCGGACCCACAACCGGCGACCGACCAAGGAAGGCATTTGCTCGTCATTACCCCGCAGATAGCAGACCGTCGTGATGCGGCCGTCCCCCGTCGTAATGAGCCGATAGGATGAGCAATGGATGAAGGCGATCGGCACGCGGTCGACGGTTCCCTGCCGCTCCACCGATGCGCCCTGCCCCAGCACGGAGGCGAGTTCCTCACGCATCAAACCCGCCGGCAACACGACGGTCCCGGGCCCGCTTTCCGCCGGGTTGGTGACGCCCATGGCGGGCGCCGCCCTCCCTGCCGGTTCGGGATTCACAGCCGCCGGAGATGGCAACACCGGGGGAACAGGAACGGGCGCGAGAAGCGCCGCCGCGATCCAGACCGCCGTATCCGCCGGAGGCCGGCATCGCACCCATTCGCCGCGCGTTTCCAACACCTCGAGTCGCTCCCCGCGATGGGCCACCCCAATGTCGCGAAACGTCACCCCGGGACCGGACCGGACCAGCAGCCGGTCGGCAGTGACCACGCCGTTCGAGACGAAAGCGGCACTGATCCACACGCCGATGTTGGAGGGTACCGGGACCTGCGCCCATTCACCCTCGATATGCCGCACCGACAGGATCGTGTCGACGGGCACTTGGGCCACCGCTTCCGCATCCTTCATGGGCCGGGAGCGCAGGTTCACACGATCCGCCGTCACCCGGAACATGCCCGAAGTCCCATCCGCCCACACAGACCCAGCCATCACGCCCGTCACCAGCAACATGCCCAGCGTCTTCATGGATGATCTCCCGATGTGCCGACGGGCGTCAACCGCGCCGCCTGATATAACTCCGCCACTTCCCGTTCACTCAATTCGCGCCACTGCCCGACCTGGAGACTGCCAAGCGCCAGAGGTCCGATGGCCATCCGTGTCAGGCGCGTGACACGGTGCCCAAGTTCGGTGACAATTCGCCGGATCTGCCGTTTACGACCCTGCCGCAAGACCACCCGGTAAACGGGGGCATGCCCGGCTGAATGGTCAGGCGTGATGGCGGCTACACGCAACGTTTCGCCTTCGGAACTAACCCCCTGCCGCGCGCGCTCCATGTCCACGGCGGTCAACGTGGCGGCTGTCTGGACCCGGTACACCTTTTCCACTTCGTGTCGGGGATGCATCAACCGGGCCGCCAGGGCGCCGTCGTTGGTGAGAAGCAGGAGGCCTTCACTGTCGAAATCCAGGCGGCCGACGGGATAGAGTCGTTCGCCGGTGGAGGGAATGATGTCGAGGACGGTGCGGCGCCCCTCGGGATCATGGCACGTGGAAACGACACCACGGGGCTTGTAGAGCGCCCAATAGCGCTCACGCTGGCGCGCCACCGGGTGCCCGTCCACATGCACGGTATCGGCACCGGGAACGACACAGACCCCTTGACGGGAGACGGGGGCCCCATTGACCGAAACACGCCCTTCAGCGATCAGTGTCTCGCAGGCGCGCCTCGATCCTAAACCGCACGCCGCGAGGTACTTCTGAAGTCGAACCCGATCAGTCGGGCTTGGTCTTGGGCAACCCGAAACCGCGGTCGCCGCCTTTCCAGCGGCCGCGTTTGAGGAGCGTATCGACCCGTTCAAATCGCTTGAGGACATTGCGTTTGGCGGCGATTTTCTGCGCCGACTTGAGACTCGAATGCTGAGACATCGTTTCTTCTCCACCCTTGGTTCAAGCTCATGACAATCGCAGAAATCGCCTGCCCTTGTCAATGCTGCCGTTGTGTTCGCAGTTCCTCAGAAAACTCAACGGCACGTTCTCCGGGAGCGGCTGAGGAGTCGGC
>CAZTAJ010000072.1:0-21204 GCA_964611575.1 uncultured Verrucomicrobiota bacterium | reverse complement strand
GGCTTGCGGGCGCTTGCGTGCCTTGGCGGGAGATGGCATCATCTGCGGCGGTCGCCTGCCGGTTTGGCATCCCTGTGGGATACCCTTGATGAAGGAACACCAGTGCAGATGGGTAATGTGAGAGTCTCGTTCACGCTGTGTCTGGCCCTGCTCGTCGGCTTCATGACGAGCCTGGGTTCGGCCGCGGGTCCCCAGGTTCACAAACCTGTCGACGTCGAAGTTCACCAGAGGTTCTGGGATCCGAATTACCCCGATCAACCCACGTGCAAGCGGCTGATCGAGCTGATGCGCGAGGATCCGCAGGTCCGCGTCGCCTCCTGGGGCGGATTGAGCCTGCCGGGCGGCGCGGGCCGGGCGCCGTTGATGATGGCCATTGCCGGGCGCACGGCGCCGGACATCATGGAGGCCTGGTTCCATATCATTGGCAACGATATCCGCCAGGGATTCCTTCATCCCCTCAACGAATGGATCGGGACGGATACCGACGGCAACGGATTCGTGGACCCGAAGGAGGCGACATGGGCCCCGTGGGCCGGCATCCCGCCGCTTTGGCGCCAGGTGGTGACCCAGGACGGGAAGGTCTACGGCATTCCTCAGGCCCAGAAGTACTACATGGGCGTCATTTTCCGGATCGATATGGTGCGGGCGGCGGGGCTGGACCCTGACCACCCGCCCGCGACCTGGAACGACTTCATCTACTGGTGCCAGAAGCTCACCGATCCCGCCAAGAAGATCCCGGGTGCCGTGATCAACCGGGGGCAGCGGGGCATCGCCCTGCCGCCCTACGGGTTCACGTGGCTGCCCTGGATGCAGTCCGCGGGGGGCGATCCGATTCTCCAGGTGCGCACGAGCCCGACCACCCGCAAGGAGTATGTGCTGCCGCCCGACACGACCGCCTTTGCGACTCCCGACGGCGAGAACCTGCCGATGGCCGATACGCAGTGGCGCGCCAATTTTTCCAGCCCCGCCGGCGTCCAGGCGGCCGAGTTCTTCCACACCCTGCGCTGGATGAAATGGATGGTGGATCCGCAGACGGGCGCGCCGGTGAAGTTGAGCCCCGAGAACCTGGCCGGCGGCCAGGTGACGGTCGGCGACCGCACGATCACGTTCAGCGAGGACGATGTCATCACCGGCGTCGCCCGCGGCCAGACGGGCCAGCGGGGCACCGATCCCTTTGAATTGCTCAGCCGCGGTGAAGTGGCGATGGTGACCTGGTTCGTCCAGGATCTCAATACGATCGGCGCCAGCACCGGCCTCGACCCGGACCTGCTTTCCTGGTTCCCGTTCCCGGCCGCCAATACCCCGGCCGGCCGCCAGGTCGTCCAGGTTCAGAACCATTATGTCACGATGTGCGAGTCGGTCGGCGACCGGCCGAAAGAGGAGCGGGACAAGGTCTGGGAGACGATGACTGCCATCGCGGATCAGCAGGTGGCCGACGACGCCGTGCGCGAGAAAGTGCTCTCCGGGCTGGCCCGGTTTGTCAACCCGGAGGACCTGAAGCGGCTCGGCCTGGACGACTACCTGAGGGACGTTCCCCAGACGATCCGGGACAACTACGCGCGGATCGCCAGCGGGGAGATCGCCGTATTCACCGAGCCCTACATGGGATTCTGGGTCACCATGGACAGCGCCATCAATGTGCAAGTGGTCAGCCTGATCACGGCGGATACGGGTGAATCGTTCAATTACCGCGCGGCCTTGGAGACTCTGCAAACCGCCGCGAACGGCGGGGTGATGTTCGGGCGCGGCGAAGCGGAACTCAACCGGTACCGCCCGACCGCGCGAATCGTCTTCAGCGTGCTGGTCGTCATCATGCTGGGGTTCATGGTGCTGATCGTGAGGTCCCACCTCGCCGGCGCCAGGACGCGGCAACTGGTGGGCTCGACCCGCTCGGTCACGCACCCGTTGGCCCCATGGCTGATCCTGTCGCCGGCGATCCTGTTGATCGGGGTCTGGAGTTACTACCCCCTGCTGCGCGGAACGGTCATGGCGTTCCAGGACTACCACATTGCCGGCACGAGCCGTTTCGTGGGCCTCGATAACTTCATTACGCTGGCCCTGGACTCCTCGTTCTGGATGGCCATGGTGCGCACGGGGTATTTCGTGGTTCTCAACATGGTGCTGGCGTTCTGCGCCCCGATTATGCTGGCGCTCATGCTGTCGGAAATCCCGGTCGGCAAGTACGTCTATCGCACGTTCTTCTTCCTGCCGCAGGTCACCAGCGGCCTGGTGATCGCCTTGCTCTGGAAGATGATGTACGACCCGACCCCCCAGGGGTTCCTCAACCAGATCATCGGGCTTCTCAACCGGCTCCCGTTCGTTGAGATCGATCCCCAGACCTGGCTTCAGGATCCGAAGATGGCCATGATTTGCTGTGTGGTGCCCACCGTCTGGGCCACCATGGGCATGGCCAGCCTGATCTACCTGGCGGCGCTCAAGGCCGTGCCCGAGGAACTGTACGAGGCGGCGGATGTGGATGGCGCCGGGATCTTCACCAAGATGCGCAAGATCACCCTGCCGACGCTCCTGCCGCTGATCGTCATCAATTTCGTCGGCGCGTTCGTCGGCACCTTCCAGAACATGGGCAACATTTTCCTGATGACCTTCGGCGGCCCCGGCGAGTCGACCACCGTGGTCGGCCTGCTGATCTGGAAGGAGGCCTACAACAACCTGCGGTTCAGCATGGCCACCAGCATGGCCTGGGTCCTGGGGTCGCTCCTGATCGGGTTCACCTGCCTCCAGATTCAACTCCTCAAGAAAGTGGAATTCCGGAAGGCGGAAGGGGACTAAGGGGAATGTCGGATTGCGGATTGCGGATTGCGGATTTCGGATTTCGGATTTCGGATGTGGGGATCCGCCTGGAAAGACTGAGAGAGATGGACAAGCCAGAACTTAAACGGCGGGTCAAGGAATTCGCGCTGAGGGTGATGAAGTTGGTGGACGCGTTGCCGAATACGACGGCGGGACGGGCCATCGCGAACCAACTCGTTCGCTCCGGGACCTCCACGGGCGCGAATTATCGGGCGGCTTGCCGGGGTCGGTCCAAGGCTGAGTTCATTGCCAAGATCGGCAATGTCGAAGAGGAGGTCGACGAAAGTGCCTGGTGGCTCGAGATCATTATTGAGGGGAATCTTCTGCCGGAGACTGTGGCCGGCCCACTGCTCCGTGAAGCGGAGGAACTTACCGCTATCTTCACGGCCATCGGCCGCACCGCCCGGCAGAACAATCTGAAGGCCCGCGAATTGACGTCCGCCACTCCGAAATCCGAAATCCGAAATCCGACATAATCACATGCCCATCATCTCCAATCTCAGTCGGCGTTCGTGGCCGGGTCGCATCCTGACCGTGGTCATGTACGTGGTGTTGTCGGTGCTGTCGGTGACCATGGTCACGCCGTTCCTGATCACGGCGGCGAGCTCCCTCTGCAACGACTTCGACTTTGAAGGCTACCGACCGCTGCCGCGGTTCCTGTATTCGCGCCCGAACCGGTTTGTGAAGGGCGTGGCCACGTTCTTCAACAAGTACCCGAAGTGGTATGACCAGATGGGCGCCCGCTTTGAAGCCGTGCCGGCGCATTGGGTCGGGTGGCGCGGCATCGGCAGGGATCAGGAGAATGTCGAGGCCCTGGCCGCCCGCTACCTGAATGCCGATGCGAAGACCGTTGCGCACCGGCGGATCATGGCGGCCGACTATGCCGACTTCTGTGCCGGGTACCCGCTGGTCGATCAACTGGTCACTGTCGCCGACATCGATGCGGCCCGTTTCCTCGATAATCGGTACCGGGGGAAATGGTGCGCGGCGAACCCGGCGCAGGCCCGCAAGCTCAGCACCGCAAAACAGCGCGAGGCCGGCCTCAAGCTGCTCAGCGAGACGTGGGGGCTGCCCCTGCCCAACTTCTACCTGCTCGGTTTCCAGAAGTCCGAGATGCTCCAGCCCTACTGGCAGCAAAGCTGGTTCCCGAGTATCGAGGGCGCCAAGTACCAGGATTTCCTGCTGATCAAGAAGGCGGCCGCCTACCACGTCTTCACCCCCGGCATCGAGAAGAAGTGGCGGCAGTGGGCGGAGGGGCAGGCCGGCGGCCGCCCGGTGCCGACGCTCATTGAACTGGTGGAGTCCGACGATGCCTGGTGGCAGGCGCGCTGGCGCGAGTTCAAGGGCCGGGTCGCGCCGGCGGCGCCGGTGCA
The DNA here is from genome assembly GCA_964611575.1 of uncultured Verrucomicrobiota bacterium. Taxonomy (GTDB): domain Bacteria; phylum Verrucomicrobiota; class Kiritimatiellia; order CAIKKV01; family CAITUY01; genus CAITUY01. The sequence goes on along the minus strand of CAZTAJ010000072.1, from coordinate 17,020 downwards.
GCCGATGGCGCTGCGGGTGATCTGGCGGCAGTACCTCGCGACGGCCGACGCGCAGAAGATCATGGGGCTGGCGCCGGACGCGCGTTTCGACCTGGAGACCTACAATCGGTTGGCGGGCACCCGCTATACCCACCTCAAACAGACCCCGTTCCCCGTGCCCGCCGATGCGCCGGAAGTCCTGCGCGCACTGTGGCGTGACTTTGTCATCACCCGCTACCCGGTCCGGCTGACCACGATCGACAACGGCCCGGAACTCACGAAACGGTACCAGGCGTTCTTGCGCGAACGTTTCAAGACGGTCGGCTACATCAACCGCATGCTCGGCACGAAGGCGGCCGCCTGGGAGGATTTTGCCCTGTCAACCGAGGCGCCGACCGGGGTGGGGGGCACCCAACTGCGCAGCGTCTGGATGGACTTCGTCAAGAGCCTGCCGCCGGAAAATCGCCGGCTGCACTCGGCTGAAGCGGCCTATCAGGATTTCCTTCGTAAGCGCTACGGTTCCCTGGCGGCGGTCAATGACGCCTACGGCACCGCCTGGCAGCGGTTTGAGGAGGCCTTCCCGCCCTTCGACCAGGCTTACACGGAGACTTTCGAACAGAACGAATGGTCCCTGACCCTGTTGCCCGGCGCCGGCAACTACACGTTCATCGTGACCTTCCTGTTCAGCCGGGGGCGGGCGGTGTTCGTCACCATCCTCCTCGTCCTCATGGCGATCTCGGCTACGCTGACGATCAACCCGATGGCGGCCTATGCCCTGTCGCGTTTCAACCTGCGCAGCAAGGACAAGGTCATCATCTTTCTCCTCGCCACGATGGCCTTCCCCGCGATGGTCAGCGCCATTCCCGCCTACCTGTTGATGCGGGACTTGGGCCTGCTGAACACCTTCTTCGCCCTGGTCCTGCCCAGTGCCGCCAACGGCATGGCCATCTTCATCCTGAAGGGCTTCTTCGACAGCCTGCCGAAGGAGCTCTATGAAGCGGCCACCATCGACGGCGCCAAGGAGTGGCAGATCTTCCTGGTGATCACCATGCCGATGATGAAGCCGATCCTGGCCATCAATGCGCTGAGCGCCTTCATCTATGCCTACAACGGGTGGGAATGGGCATTGATCATCTGCCAGAAGCAGGACATGTGGACCCTGGCCGTGTGGATGTACCAGGCCAATGAGTGGTGGGCGCTGGAAACGCCCTGGATTGTCATGGCCGGCTTCGTGGTGGTGTCCATCCCGACGTTGCTGGTTTTCATCCTCTGCCAGCGCATCATCATGCGCGGGATCATCCTGCCGCAGATGAAGTGAGAGGCGCCATGGGGATTCTCCATTTGTAGATGGGACGAGATCCTTCCCCCGCCGTAACAAAAGGCCACCATGCTCGCCAAGCGACCACAGGAATTGCCTCTCTCTTTTAATGAGATCACCCCCACGGCGCCGCGCGGGCTCGGGGGATTGGTGCGCGACCATTTCGCCAGCGGACGTCTGTTCGCGACGGTCGGTGCGCACGGCGGCCTGCTGGGCGTGGGGTACTGGGGCCGGCAACACCTCCGCGCGAAGGACTTCTTCAGGGGCGATGCGGAAAGCGCCTGGGTCAAACTTCTCCGGGTGTGCGTGCGTATCGGCGTCAAACGCCACTATCTGACGCTGAACGATACCCGTCTCTACCCGTTCGGCTACGGCAGCCGTTGCACGATCGACGGGGTCGAGTTCTCCCACGAGTTGCTGTTGCTGCCCGACGCACTGGTCCAGCGCGCCCGGGTCCTGCACAACCCGCGAGGCCTGCCCATCCAGTTCGAGATGGTGCACCAGGAATCCTGCACCGCCGTCGTCCAGGAGAACCGGACCTGGGGCGAATTCGCCTTCTCGCCCAGGGACAACGCCCTGATCGTCTCCTGCCGGGACGAGAATCCGCCCGCGGGCCCCCGCATCGCCGACACCGGGCTCGCCCAGCAGGGGTTGAAGCGCGACACGACGGATGCGGCGGACATCACCACCTGGGTCGGCCTGGGATGCGACGCCCCGTTGACGGTCCGCCGCGGGTATCACCCCCGCAGCAAGTACTATCTCGCCAGCCGCCCGATCCGAGGCGCCGACGCCGCCTACTTCCTCACGTTCGGCGCCACGAAGAAAGGGCTGCACGAACGCCTGGCGCAACTGCGACGGACCGTGCACCGGGAGTGCGACGAGCTCCTGGCCGGCTACAACCGGCGGTTGCAGACACGGCCGCGCATCGACGTCGGCGACGCCGTGTTCAACAGCGCCTTCGGCCAGTACCCGGAGCTGATCGAGGCGATGAAGCTGCCCGACCGCCCGGGCGCCGTGCGCGGGACCGTCGCCGGTTACTTCGTCTGGGGTTGGGACGGCATGACGCCGATGATCCCCTGCGCCCTCGCCAATGAGGCGGGTTACGTCGCCGAGATGCTCCGGTTCTTCCAGGCCACGCGTCACCCCGAGTATGGGATTCCGCACGCCTTCACCACCGCTTTCCGGCTTGCCATGAAGGGGCCTTTCCCGGCCCAATGCCAGTACATCGCCGGCCTGTATCATTACGTTGCCACCACCGGCGATCTGTCCGTGGCCCGGGAGGTCTGGCCGACCTGCACCTTCCTCCTCGACCGTTGCCGCCGGGACGAGGTCGGGAACACCGGGCTGGTCTCCGGAGCCGCCCTGTGGCCCGATTTTCCCGAGGCGATGGATGAGAACGGGCACGATGTCAGTTCCATGAACAATTCCCTGCTCTACCAGGCGCTGCGCGGCATGGAATACCTGGCCGTTGCCCTTGGCCACCCCGCACGGGCCGACGACTGCCGCGCGTGGGCGCAGCGTCTGCGCGCCAGCTTCGTCAAGTATCTGTATGACGAGGAGAAGGGTTATTTCATCTCCTCCTGCTCGTCGAAAACGCTGAAGCCGCGCAAGCACTACTGCTGCCAGGCGATCTTCTGGATCACGCCGTTTGCCCGCGAACTGGTCGCGCACGCGCCGGGGCGCATCTCCGGTTTCATGGACAAGCATCTGCGCTCGGACAAGTGCCTGCTGTCGCTGCCGCACTGGGACACCGCGTGGATGGCCGACGGCAACCAGCTCGGCTCCAGTTATCCGACCGCGGACTACTTCTATCTCAATGTCCACAAGCTGGTGGGTGACGCGTACGGACTCAAGGCCTGGCTGGGCGACGTCGATTGGTTCTGGCGGCATCACACCGCGCCGGAGGCCTTCACACCCGAGGCGGAGAACGAGGCGGAACTCGGCCCCGACAATCCGGGCTGCAAGCAACTCCAGGCGGTCACGTGCTGGTACGCCGGCGCCTACATGGGGCTGGCCGGACTGGACTTCGACCACGAGGGGCTGACGCTGACGCCCTGGGGTGACCGGCCCATCAGCATCCGGGGACTGAAACTGCACGGGTGCTCCCTGGATTTGACCATCAAGGGGTCCGGGACCCATGTGGGGTCGCTGAAACTCAACGGCCGGGAGCTGCCGTCGGGTTCGCGCAGGGTCCAGTGGTCGCAGCTCAAGGGGAAGACCGCGCGGCTCGAACTCGTCCGTTCCCGGAAGGCGCCCGGCGGTCCCGTGATCGTCCGCGCCGACGGCCTCCGCGTGGCAGTCGTTGAAAGCGGGAAGGGGATTCTCCGCGCCCGTGTCGATGGCGCGATCTCCGGTGAAGTCATTGTCCAGGCTGCTGCACGGACCAGACTCACGCTCGACGGGATCACGCTCAAGGCGCCGCGCGAGGCCGCCACGGGAACGTTTACGATCCCCTTCATGCCCGGAAAGCCGATCGATATCGAGGGGCGAGGCTGATTATGTTCGCCAAACGGTTGTCGAGGGTACGGTTCTGCGCCGGCTGGCTGGCGCTGGCGGTGGGGCTGGCGACACTTGGCGTCACTCTCGTTCCATGAACAGCACCCCATATCCATGTCTGCCACCGGTACCCCAAGGCAAACGCTACCCATTACCTCAACCGGATGATCGCGACCTTGTCCGCGCCGCGAAGAAGGGCGATCTGGCGGCGTTCGAGACCCTGGTCAGGCGCCATGAACGCCGGATCTATGGGCTGGCCCGCCGTCTGACCGGCTCGGAGCATGATGCCCAGGATGTGACGCAGCAGACGTTTCTCAGCGCCGTCACCAACCTGTCGGGCTTCCGTGAGGCGGCGGCGTTCTCCACCTGGCTGACCACCATCGCCGCGAACGCCGCCCTGAAGACGGTGCGCAAGCGTCGGGGGCTGCCGACCACATCGCTGGACGAAGCCACCGATCCGGATGCAGACGGCCAGATTCCACACCCGGAGTACATCGCCGACTGGCGTGAAACCCCTGACCGCCTGGCCGAGCGCGCCGAAACCCGTCAGTTGCTTGACGCCGCCATCGCTGAACTGGATCCCGGCTCCCGCGCTGTCTTCCTGCTGAGAGACGTGGAAGACCTCTCGGTCCGAGACACGGCCAAAGCGTTGGGAATCAGCGAAGGCAATGTGAAGGTCCGCCTCTTGCGCGCGCGCATGCAGTTGCGCGAACGTCTCACCCGCGTTTTCGGTGACGGGGAGCGTCGATACCAACCGGGTGACCACGCTCACGGTCTCGCCACCGCTCACGCATTGGAGGAGAAATCCCATGACTAAGAAGACCGCCAAGACCCGTGCCATCGGGGGCAAACACGGCGCCACGTGCGGCGAACTCCTTGCCCTGCTCAACGAGTACGTGGATGGCGGCGTGGATCCTTCGGTCTGCAAGGGGTTGGAAGCCCATCTCGCCCAGTGCAACCCGTGCCAGGTGGTGGTCGATAACGTCCGCAAGACCATCACCTTGTACCGCAACGACGAACCCTGCGAACTGCCCGTCGAGTTCCGAAACCACTTGCACGCCGCCCTCCGTAACTGCTGGAAAGAGACCGGCCCCGGCAAGAAACGCCCCAAAACCCCTTGAAGACGGCCATGACGCCGTTCCCGTCCGATTGTCTGTAACCTTTTCGCGCCTCGCGGCTCTACTCCTTATAGCGGACAACAAGTCCCGAAGGAGGAGAAGGCCATGAACGGAGTGAAAGAACTGCAGGCAGTGGATTTTAAGAAGGAAGTGCTCGATTCGACCGTGCCGGTGCTGGTGGACTTTTTCGCGCCCTGGTGCGGTCCCTGTAAGATGCTGGCCCCGGCGTTGGAGGGCGTCGCCAAGGCCTATGAAGGCCGGCTGAAAGTCGCGAAGGTGAACGTGGACGATGCTCAGCAACTCGCCGCGGGCTACCAGATACGAGGCGTGCCCACGTTGATGTTCTTCAGGGACGGGAAAGTCGTGGACACCGTGGTCGGCTTGCCGTCGGCTGGTGTTCTGCGTCAGAAGTTGGATGCCGTGGCGGCCCCGCCGCAGACCGTGGGGGCCTGAGGATGACGGCTATTCAGGGAGGGGTGTCATGATCATTCGAACAATCATCGGCGTCGTGGTGGGCGGGCTGCTGGGGTACGCGTTGTACCGTTTCGTCGGTTGCTCCAGCGGGGCATGCCCGATCACGTCCAATCCGTGGATCAGCACGATCTTCGGGATGGCTATCGGCGGGCTTTCGTCAGGCGGTTTCTGAAAGACAACTCCCGACGAGACTGTGTCGGGAAGACCCCGCATGTCAGGTTTTTGGAAGCACGAGGCAGGGTAATACCCCATAGACGGGGAGACAAAGCGCCGCGTAGTCTGACGCTAAATGAGGAGGAGGGTTAACATGAATCGATTCAGTCGGGTCGGATGTTTGGGGATGGGGATGCTGCTGGGAGCCGTGTCGGTGCGGGCGGCCGGCGTGCCCGGCGATGCGGAGGCTGCGACGCACGGCGACGAGGCCGCCAGCGTTCAACTGGTCAAGGAGACCGAACAGAAGGGCCCCGACCTTGTCTTCCGGCAGTACAATCTGGGAGTCCTCTCGCACTATTCCTACCTGATTGGCAGCGGCGGGGAGGCACTGATCGTGGATCCGGCTCGCGATATCAGCCGCTATCTCAAGGATGCGCAGGAATTGGGGTTGAAGATCACCGGGGTCTACCTCACCCATTCGCATGCGGATTTCGTGGCGGGACACATGGAACTTGCCAAGGCCACCGGCGCCGCGATCATTGTCAATGAGGCCACCCAGGCGGGCTATCCTCACAAGCCGGTCAAGGACGGAGATGCCATTGTCCTGGGCAAGGTGCGGGCGGTGATCGTGACGACTCCGGGGCACACCCCCGACGGCACATGCCTTTATGTGTACGCTCCCGCCGCCGCGGCAAACCCGGCGTTTGTTCTCACGGGCGACACCCTGTTCATCGGCAGCGTCGGCCGGCCGGACCTGATGGGCGAGGGCATGAGCGCCGCGGCACTGGCCGAGATGGGCTTCCACTCCTGGAAAGACAAACTGTCGAAACTCCCTGACGAGACCCGGTTCTTCCCCGCCCACGGGGCCGGTTCCCTTTGCGGCGCCCATCTGAGCGACAAGCCGGTCTCGACCATCGGGGAACAGCGCCGGGAGAACGTCTATCTTCAGCACAAGGACCTGCTGTCGTACGTCATGGCCGTCATCGACGGCCTGCCCGACGCTCCGCAGTATTTCAAGCACAACGCGAAGATGAATCACGATGGCCCGCCTCTTGTGGATTGGGACAAGACCACGCCGCCGGCGCTGCCGGCCGCCGACGTACTCGCCCAGGGGCAGAAGGGCGCGTGGTTGGTCGACGTGCGCGACGCCGGGGCGTTCGCCCTGGCCCATCCGCAGGGCGCCATCAGCATCGGCATCCGGGGGCGATTTGAAACGTGGACCGGCATCATGATCCCATGGGGGGACCCCTTCGTCCTCGTGGGCTCGGATGACGAGGTTCGCGAAGCGGCCTTCCGCCTGAAGCGGATCGGCTATGATGCGCCCGTCGGCTGGCTCCAGGGCGGCATGGACGTGTGGAAACAGGCGGGCCTGCTGGTCGGGTCCCTCAAACTCCTGAAGCCCCGGGATCTCCATCAGCAGGTGCAGGCCGGGACCGCGCCCATCGTGGTGGACGTGCGGCTCCCGAGCGAGTGGATGGCGCTGCGCATTGGCAATGTGCTGAACATCCCGTTGAACAAGATGTTCACGGACAGCAAGCGCCTGTCCAAAGACATGCCGGTCTTGACGGTCTGCAACTCCGCGTACCGCTCCAGCATGGGTGCCTCGGTTCTGCTGAAACTGGGATTCAAGGATGTCCTCAACATGGAGGGCGGCAGCGAGGCGTGGATCGCGGCCGGCTTTCCGACCCTGAGTGCCGCGGCCGGCGGGCAGGGCGTGGCCGCCGCGCCGGCACGGGTCGTCAGGTTGCCCGATCGCATCGCCGCCGCCGACCTCAAGCGCACGCTCGTGGATCTGCCCGGGACTGTCGAGGTTGTGGATGTGCGCCCGGCGGCGCAGTATGCCGACTTCAGCCTCCCCGGATCCATGAATGCGGACATTGCGGACGTCATCGCCAACCCGGCCTATTTGAACGGCGCGGTCCCGCTCGTGATCGTGGACCGCGACGGGTCGCTGGCCATGGCGGTGGGCGGCATTCTCTCCCAGAAGACCCCGCGGCCGATCAAGGTGCTGTTTGGCGGCCTGGAGGCCTATTGGAACGAGTCGGGGATGAGTGCGCCGCCGGCCACGGCTGCCGCTCCGGCGGCGGCGCCCGCGCTCAAGCCGGCCACCCCCGCACCGCTTCCGGCCACGCCGGGTCCCGCCGTTCCGGAACCGCCGAAAAAGAAAAGCGCGGGGTGCTGAGCCATGAACCATCATCCGGACACTTCCCAAGGCGGGCCCCAGCCCTACGCCAATCCCTATCTGGCGGGGGTGCTGCTCGGGCTCGTACTCCTGGCATCCTTCGTGACCCTGGGCGCCGGCCTGGGCGCGTCGGGGGGCATTGCGCGTGTCGGCGCCGCGGTCTCGCTGTGCGTTTCGGCGCCGCACACGCTCGGCAGCCCGTACTTCGGCAAGTGGGGGGCCACCCCGCTGAATTACTACCTCGTGTTCATGTTTGCGGGCACGTTCGTCGGGGCGCTCTTCTCCGCGCTCCTGGCCAACCGCGTGCGGCTCCAGGTGGAGCGCGGGGCTGCATCGCCGGTCACACGGCGTCTCGGATATGCCTTGTTGGGCGGGCTGATCGCCGGGTTTGCCAGCCGTCTGGCCCAGGGCTGCACCTCCGGCCAGGCGCTGAGCGGCGGCGCGCTGCTGCTGACCGGCAGCGTCGTGTTCATGCTCTGTCTGTTTGTCAGCGGCTACGCCACCGCCTGGTTCGTGAGGAGGCAGTGGAATGACTAACACCCTGTACAGCCTCGACGCACTCGGCACCCCCATGGCCTTCTTCGTGGCCCTGCTGATCGGGGTGGGGTTCGGCTTCGCGCTCGAACGCGCGGGTTTCAGCAGTTCGCGCCGTCTGGCCGGGGTCTTCTACTTCACGGACATGGCCGTCGTGAAGGTGATGTTCACGGCCCTCGTCACGGCCATGCTGGGTCTGTCCTACCTGGTGGCCGTCGGCTGGATTGGCCTGGACCGGATCTTTCTCATGCCGACCCTCTACGGGGCGCAGATCGTGGGCGGGCTTTTGTTCGGCGTGGGATTTGTGATGGGCGGCTGGTGCCCCGGGACGGCAGCGGCAGGCATGGCGGCCGGCCGGATCGACGCGCTCGTGTTTCTCATCGGAACGGTCGGCGGCAGCATCCTGTTCAACGAGCTCTACCCCCTCGTCGGTGGGCTCTACACCTCCGGGGACCGGGGCGTGCAGATGGTGTATGACACGCTGGGCCTGTCGCGCACCGTGTTTGCCATGGGGTTCACGCTTGTCGCGGTATCTGCCTTCTGGCTGGCCGAATGGGCAGAGAAGGCGCGCACGGGCCGCTCCGCGTACCTGGGATCTCCGTTTCTGAAGGCTTTCAGTGTCGCGCTCATCGCCGTCGCGGCCGGTTTGTTTGTGCTGGCCCCGGCAACGACGGGGGCTTCCGCGGTGCGGACCGGCTCCGGTGGCGCGACGACCACGGATGAAAATACCCTCATGGCGGAGGTCGAGGCCGCGCGCGACCACATCGAGCCCGAGGAACTGGCCGACCGCCTGATGGCCGGCGCAACGGATCTCGTGCTCGTGGACGTGCGGCCGGCCGCGGAGTTCAACGTCTTCCATATCCGCGGCGCCCTCAATGTGCCGCTGGCCCAACTGACCGAGGCGCTTCAGCCCCACAAGAACAAGGGCATGATCGTGCTCTACTCCAATGGGATGACCCATCCCGCCCAGGCTCGCGATTCGCTGCAGCGCCAGGGTTTCGGCAATGTCTACCTTCTGACCGATGGCCTGCAGGGCTTCCGGGACCGCTGCCTAAAACCCGTGTCGCTCCGGCCCGAACCGCTGGGCGCATCGGCCGCGGCCCGGGTCAACGCCTGGCGCGCCTTCTTTGCCGCGCCGGTCGCGGCGGCCGGGGTCGCCGTGCCGGCCGCCGCCTCCGCCCCGCGATTGGTGGAGCCCGACTGGCTTGCCGCCCAATTGGGCATGCCCGGTCTCAAGATCATCGATCTCCGTGCGCAGCCTGAGTACAACACGGCGCACATTCCGGGCTCACTCAGTCTCAACGTGGAAAGCCTGCGCGGCAACATCGGGGGCGTTCCGTCCATGCTCCTGCCCGCGGCCATGCTGGCGGCCCAGTTCTCGCTTCTGGGCCTGAATCCATCGGACACCGTCGTCCTCGTGCCCGGTGACAAGTTTCATGATGCGACACTGTCCGGACTGGCGTTCGAGCGGCTGGGGCACATGAATTACGCCATCCTGAACGGCGGATATGCCCGGTGGGCCCAGGAGGGCCGGCCCGCGGACGCCGCGTTGCCCGTCGTGACGGCCTCCCGGTACCCGGCAAGGCAGGATGCCGATCGTTTCACGGTGGACTTCCAGATCGTGGCCGATACGCTTGGCAAGGCCGGCGCCGTGATCGTCGATGTGCGGCCGGCGGACTTCTACAGGGGCGCGAAATCCGACGAAGCCCGTGCCGGCCATATCCCCGGGGCGCTCAACCGTCCCTACACCGAGGACGTTGTCGCGAGTTCCAACAAGACCGTCACCCTCAAGTCAGTGGATGTCCTGGCCGCCGCCTACGGCCTGATGATCCCGTCGAAGAATGCCGAAGTGATCGTCCACTGCCGCACCGGGCACCAGGCCAGCCAGACGGTCTTCATTCTCAAGCATCTCCTGGGATATACCCATGTGCGGTGGTACGACGCCGGCTGGACGGAATGGGCCGCACGAAGCGAGCTTCCCGTCGAAGGGGGAATCCAAACGGGCAAACCGGCGAAGTGAGCGATCGGGCCATGCCCCATGCCCGGTGGGGCGGGGGAGTCAGGAAGGCATGAAGGTCTTCGTACTCCCGGCCGGCCTTCTCACGTCGGCGGGTCTTTGGCGCCGAGCCTTTCCGCGATCCACCCGGACAGGGCCTTGCCATTCTTCAGTGTGTCTTCGGGGATCGTGACGTGATCACGGGCTGAAAGGTGGGTGGCATACTTGAGCTGCGCTTCGCTGGGTCCGCCATTGACGCCCCTGACCGGGGGTGAGGCATACCCCATCTTGTTGTGAACCGCCTTGCAGAAGCGTTGCCAGGTCTCCTTCTTTTCGACAACGAGATCCAGGATGCTTTCCATCTTGCTGGTCAGCTCGTAATCGATCACCCAGGGATGCTGCCCCCGCAGGTAATCGATCAGGGATTCGCCGGGGGGGAGGGGAACGACTCTGCCTTTCTCCTCCTTCACGTAGCCGCGATCGGCAATGTTCTTCGTGATGGTCGCGTAGGTGGAGGGACGCCCTATGCCCAGCCGTTCCAGTTCTTTGACCAATGATCCCAGTGTGAACCGGCCCGGCGGCTTGGTCTTCTTTTCCTCAAGGGTTTCCTTGTCCTTGGGCACGCGCTCCCCTACGGCGACGGGAGGAAGCGTCTGCACCTTTTCATCGTCCCCCTTGTCGCCTTTGCGCTCTTTCTCCTCATCAACCTCGGCATACACCTTGAGAAACCCGTCGAATGTCAGAACCCGGCCGTTGGCCTTGAACTTCTCGCCGGCCACGTCAAAAAGTAGAGAGGTGGCATCGTAGCGGGCCGGCGCCATCTGGCTCGCCACGGCCCGCCGGTAGATCAGCTCATAAAGTCGGGCATGATCGGGGGTGAGCTGTTCCTTGTCGATCAAAGCGGCAATCTCAGCCGACGGATGCATGTGGGTCGGGCGGATGCCTTCATGGGCTTCGGCCTGGGAGTTCTTCGATTTGAACAGGTTGGGTTTGGCGGGCAGATAGTCGACCCCGAAGGTCTTCCCGGCAAACTCCCGGATCTGGACAACAAACGCCTCATCCATGCGGACGGAATCGGTCCGATGATAAGTCGTCAGGCCATGATCAAACAGGGCCTGCGCAAGCTTCATCGTCTGCTCCGGGGTGAACTTCAGGCGCGCGGCCGCGGCTGCCTGCAGATCCACCGTTGTGAAGGGGGGCTTGGGCGACTGCCGCGTCTCTTTCTGATCAGCCTTTTCAGTCAGGGCATGGGTTTCGGCCCGGATGGCGTCAATGATCGCCAGGGCGTCCGGCCGCATCTCGAACTTGCCCTTGACGTGGGTCGCCAGAAAGGTCGTCCCATCCTTGTGGAGCTGGATGTTCAGAATCCAGTACAGGGACGTCTTGAATGCCCGGATCTCACGCTCCCGATCCACCACCAGCCGGACCGCCGGGGACTGCACCCGCCCGACGCTGAAGGTATTGTGCAGGCGTCGGCTGGCCATCGGGGACAGGATGTAGCCCACCAGGCGATCCCCGACCCTGCGTCCGAGAAACGCATGGTAGAGGCCCTCGTTCGTCTGTTCAAACGGAACCGCCTTGGCCAGGGATTCCCTGAGCCCCTTTTCGGTAACCTCGTAAATCTCCATGCGGAGGCATTCCTTGGCGGCGCCCTTGATTTCATCAAAGATGTGGCGGCTGATGGCGTAGCCTTCCCGGTCCGGGTCACCCGCCAGCATCACGGTTTCCCCCTTGGCCGCTGCGCGCAGTTCCTCCGGCAGGTGTTGTTTCCTCTCATGGCAGACGAAGGTCGGCTCATAGGTTTTGAGATCGACCCCGAGGGAGGAATTGGGCAGGTCTTTGAAATGCCCGACCGTGGACAGGGTCTTCACCTGCAGGATGGACTGGATCTTCCTTGCCTTGGTCGGCGATTCAACAATGATGATCATGGATCGTGACGCCTTTGGGCTAACCGGACCGTCACAGGTTCCACGCTCCCGTTGCACAAGACAAGCCCAAAGCAAGGCGTGCTGCGCGGGGCCCATCCGCCCAAAAAGAAACCGCGGCCGAAGCCGCGGTTGCATTTCGAGGAAGTGCCTCCTCTGGGCTCCCCAGTCGGCCAGTCGTTCGAATCCTGTATGCGCCCTTAAGCGCGATTCCTTTATCCAACCAGCCTCAGGTCAACCCATATGATAAGCAGGGCGCATGCCGGGGTGGCCTCCTGCCGCGGCTTTGACAAACACCTCACACCCGTGACAAACGCTTCACATCTACGCATCGAAATGCCGGGTAAATGCCTGTGTGCGAGGCATGGCGGCATTCGTCCCGGTGTGGCATTTCTCACGGTATGGAACAGTGTCTCAGAAGTGGGACTGAAAACTGCGGTGCGGAATGCCCGGGCGCGCCATCGGGAGGGTTGCCGGGCCTGGTGTTCACGGGTGACTCCGTAGCCGCCAATGTCCAGATCAGGTCGGCCTGTCGTCTTGGTCGCGATGGGCCGCCCGAATTCCGTTCTCAGTTCTCGAACGCGTCGCCCCTGGTGGCCCGGTGGCCGCAGGCGAAAGGGATCGGTGCTCTATTTGTTGTCTTCAGGGTTGCCCCGTGGCCCCCCCGAGTGGCCCCCCGTAAAATGGGGAGTTGTTCAGCGGCTTCTTGCGATGTGACCTCGCTTTCCGGTTCCGATCCGCACGCAGGATCGAAGGCATGCGAGGTTGCCCATGAGACATATTCATGCTTGCCTGGGAACGGGCTGTTGTGGAAACTACGCGAATCAGGCTGAATTGTTCGGTTCGGCTCGTGTGGGCGAGTGCCCGCGGAGTCCGGAATACGGCGCCTGATGCAGTCGGAACTGCGCTTAGGAAAGAGGGGCATGTCATGAGAGGACGCATAGTGGGCGCGTTGGCGGTCGGGTGCATGCTTGCGACAACCTGCTTCGGACAGAACGGGACACCGACGAACGGGATTGGTTGCGTGGTGACATTGGAGGACGGCATGACCAACCTTGGGATAGGGCTCACGAAGGCTTCGATGTGGGACATGGGCACCGTCCTGTGCGGCGCCGTTAAGGACACGTGGACGTCGGGAGCCGGCGGTTTCTACGCGGGGCCCGGCGCGTTCGAAGTCGAGAACCAAGGCGCCCCCGCCCGCCTGCGCATCGAGGCGTGGCCGATGTCAGGGGGCCCTCGTGCCCAACCGGCGCTGCCGGCCCTGAGCGGCTACGCGCTTGCCGTGGCCTCGAACGTCAGCGACCCCGTCCCGAATTGGCGGCTTCTCGACATGCGGGAGAATAGCACCAGCCCCTGCTACACTCTGCTGACGTCCTCGCTCTATACGTCCGAACGGGTGGCGTTCGACCTCAAATTCTACGCCCCGATTGGCACCTACAACAGCCTGATGAACTTCTCGGTCCTTATCGTGGCGATCCCGCTTGACTAGCGTTGGCAAGATTCCTCGACGGCTCTGGCCGTGGCTCTGCCTGACGACCGGCGTCTGCTTGACTGGCGTATCGGCACTGGGGGGCGGGCTGCAGACGCGTTTTGCCAAGGCGGTGGTAGAGGGATTGCCGGTCGGCTGTTCCACAGGGCTGCGACTCGCCTCCGGCGAGCGCTACTCTGTTGAGAACACGGGGGACCGAGCGCTTGAGGTCGGCCTGCGGATCGTCAGGCCGGCTGCGGAGGATGTGCGAGCGTCGGGCTACCTGCCCATTCCCGATGTCGGCTGGGTTGCGCTGGGGACGAACCGCGTGGTCATTCCTTCCCGCGGTAAGGCCGAGGTCGACATCACGATCTCCGCCCCCGCGGATGCCGCGTATGCAGACCGGCGATATGAGTTCTGGGTGCGCGTCGATGCACAGGGGGAGCAGTTTGGCGTGGCGCTGGTGTCGCGGATTCGTGTCCACACTGTCCAGGCGCGCGACACGAGGACGGTCGCGCCGCCGTCCCAGGCCGTCCCGGGGACGATGCCCCCGGCGGCCCACTGATCGAACGGCGATGAATACCCGGTGGCACACACTGGCCGAAGGCTTGCTAGGGGCCGTCATGATTGGCTTCATGGTGCCGGGCCCCGTCGGCGGACAGGGCGCCGAAACGGCGGCCTTGGGGTGCCGCGTGACGCTGGCGCCGTCCGCGGACACGGACGGTGACGGGTTGCCTGACCCCATGGAGGCGTGGCTGGGAACCGACTATCGGGACCCCGACCAGGACCACGACACCATGACCGACGGTTGGGAGGTCTTTCACAGTCTGTCGCCGACCAACGCGACGGGCGATGATGGGCCGGCGGCCGACATCGACGCCGACGGTGCCAGCAATGTGCAGGAGTATCTCGCCGATACGGATCCGCGGGACGAGACATCGTGTCTCCGGATCACCGCGATCAGCCGTGGTTCGAGCACGGTGCTGGTCACGTGGAAAGGCGGAGTGAATGCCTGGCAGCGGCTCGAATCCGCCGTGTCGCTTGAGTCGACGGGCGAAACGGCGTGGATCGCCATCTACACCAATCTGCCATTGACGCCCGTGACGTCCACTGTGGAGATCGGGAGCCCGACGAACGGGCCTCGGTATTTCCGCATCAAAGCCGGCCGGTAACGGGGTGTGGCGATGCGCTGTCCCCGGACCCCGTTATCGGCCAACGCCAGGAGTCCTGCGAGCGGGTACCGCGTCGAATAGACACATGGGTTGGCATGGTCCGTAACGACACGACCCAAACGCCACGTGTGCGACTAGAATCCAGTCGCAAATCTGAACCCGGTCACGAGTGAGCTTGTCGCCCCCTCTCGGCCAGAGTGCTTTGAACGGCAGCGGGGAGGCTTTCGACCATATAGAGGGGAAGCGATAGGAGTTTGTAACCCGGGCGGGTCACGTCTCGACAGTAACCCGGGCGGGTCACGTCTCGCGGGCGTGTTGCCCAAATCCATTTACTGCGAAGAACAGTAGCATGAGGATGAGGGTTTGGTAAACTGCGGCAACCTCCGGAGGAAGCCGTCGATGATGGGTGTACGTGAAGCGCAGAAGGACCTGTTCAGCTACCACGTGGACTTGGACAAACGGGTCCGAAAGAACCACCCCTTACGCGAGATCGACCGTCTGGTGGATTTCACGTTTATTCGGAAAGAGGTGGCGGCACACTACGGCTACAACGGGAACGTCTCGGAAGACCCCGTGGTGGTAGCGAAGATGCTATTTCTGCTGTTCTACGACGATGGATCCAGCGAACGGGAATTGATGCGAGTCATCGCGGAGCGGCTGGACTACCTGTGGTTTCTGGGGTACGGCTTGGATGAGGAGATTCCGGACCACAGCGTGTTGTCGAAGGCGCGCAAGCGCTGGGGCGTGGATGTGTTCAAGGGATTCTTCGAACGCATCGTCGGACAGTGCGTGGCGGCAGGCCTGGTGGACGGAAAGAAGATCCACGTGGATGCCAGTCTGATCGAGGCCAACGCGTCGAAGGATTCCGTAGTGAAAGGGTCTCCGGAGTGGATCGCGGCGATCAAGCAAGCGTATCAGGCGACCGAGAGTAAATTGGACGACACGACAACGCCGGAGTCAAGGATCGGCGTGAACGACCAGATGCTGAGCACAACCGATCCCGACGCGGGGTTGACGCGTATGGGCAGCGGGCAGTCGCGGCCCCGGTATCACCATCATCGGGCCGTGGATGACGCACAGGGCGTCATTACGGCCATCGAGACGACCTCGGGCACCATTACGGAAAACAAACGGTTGATGGGGCTGGTGGAACAGCATGCGTCGAATACAGGTCACACCGTTGAAACGGTGGTCGCAGATAGCAAGTATGGGACGGTTGAGAACTACGTGACTTGCCAACAACAAGGAATCACGACCCACATGGCCGACGTCCTGGCCAAACAGACGAACAACCCTCGGTGCCAAGGAATATTCCCGGACACGGCGTTTGAGTATGAGCCCGCCACCAACACTTACCGGTGCCCAGCGGGGCAGACGCTGGTACCCCGGCGGTTGCATCCGCGGCGCCGAACATGGGAGTTTCACACCGCTCGCGGAGTGTGTGCGGCCTGCTCGCTACGGGCGCAATGCACGCGAGCCACCTACGGACGAACGATCAAGCGCCATGAACACCAAATGTACTTGGATCGCGCACGCCAACAGGCTCACAGTCCCGCGGCATACCGTGATCGGCGGCGACGCAAACATCTCGCCGAAGGCAGTTTCGCAGACGCCGCCAACAACCACCATTTCAAGCGCAGTCGATGGCGTCGCTTGTGGCGGCAACAGATTCAGGACTTCCTTATCGCCACGATCCAGAACGTGAGGATCCTATTGAAGCACCGGCCTCAAGGGTCAGCGGCGGCTGGATTGCCACTCCAAAACCTGACCGAACTTCTGATGGCCGCATTACTAAACCTGCTCCACGCCAACAACGGCCCAAAAGGGCCAAGTAACTACCGTCGGCTCGCATTCGCTTTTAGTTGACCGTCACCATTACTTCGCCGTCGGTCTGATCATTTGGGCAACACGCCCTCGACATTCGACAAATGAACACCAACGATCTGCGTGGAGGCGATAAAGGTGTGTGAGCCGAGAGTGTCAATGTCGCTTGTCGAGGGCGTGTTGCCCAAACCGATTCCGCCCTCAACGCGGGCGGCTACAGGTCCAAATAGAGCGTGTTTGCGCTGTAGCCGCGGGCGCTGACCGCGGGAAACGTCCAGATTGCGATTTGGGCAACACGCCCTCGAGACCTTGCTTGCATTTACCCGACCGGCCGCCTGAGATCCGGAAGCACTGGCGTCCCATAGGGACGCCAAGGCTGAA
>CAZTAJ010000071.1:0-21393 GCA_964611575.1 uncultured Verrucomicrobiota bacterium | reverse complement strand
TCCCAGCAGACTGCACGACTGCTCGCCGTCTCCGGGGAGGGACGGCGTGTCGCCGCCCGCGGCCCGCAGCATGCGGGCCCTCCCAGCAGACTGCACGACTGCTCGCCGCATCCCGGGAGGGACGGCGTGTCGCCGTCCGCGGCCCGCAGCATGCGGGCCCTCCCAGCAGACTGCACGACTGCTCGCCGTCTCCGGGGAGGGACGGCGTGTCGCCGTCTGTCACCGGCCTTTGTAATCTCCCCAGATTGTGGCCTCGAAAAAGTCCTCACTTCATGGCCTTGAAGAACTCCCCATTTGGGGGCCTCGAAAAAGTCCCCAGGTAGTGGCCTCAGGAATTCCCCACCTCCGTCCGGGCATCTGGACAAGCCGTCACGGGACGGTGTTTGCTCTCCAGCGAGACAAGGCGACGACCGGGAGGTCGTCCCGGTCCGCAACTCAAAGGGAGGGCACAGGCATGCTCAGTTCGATGGAGGTAACGATGATTCGCAGTTTGGCGGAACGCGGTGTGACGATCTCGGCGATCGCCCGGCAGATGGGTATCGATCGCAAGACCGTGCGCAGCGCATTGAAAGAGTCGACGCCGACCCCCGAGAGGGAGTCGCCGCCTTCGGTGTTGGATCCGTACAAGGACTATCTGCGAGGCCGGCTGGACGTGGCGGACTTCACGGCTCAACGGCTTTATCAGGACATCCAGACGCAGGGCTACGCGGGTGGGTACAACCTGGTGAAGCGCTTTGTGGCGCCGCTACGGGCCGAGGGTCACCGACAGGCCGTGACGCGCTTCGAGACGTTGCCCGGACAGCAGGCGCAGGTGGACTGGTCGGCATTCGGGCTGATGGTGGTCGACGGGGTACGCAAGGCCCTGTCGTGTTTCTCGATGATTTTGGGCTTCAGCCGCTATCAGTACATCGAGTTCACGCTCAGCCGTAATCTGGCCAGCTTCCTGACGTGCCATGTGCACGCCTTCGATTACTTCGGCGGCGTGCCGGCGGAGTTGCTCTACGACAACCTCAAGACGGCGATTCTGAGTCATGTGGATGGCACGGTGGAGTGGCAGTCGACGTTCACCGACTTCGCCGCCTACTACGGGTTCACGCCGCGCGCATGCCGTCCGTACCGGGCCCAGACCAAGGGTAAGGTCGAACGGCCATTCCCGTATATCCGCAGCAACTTTTTCCTGGGCCGGACGTTCTCCGGACTGGAGAACGTGAATGCGCAAAGCCGCCACTGGCTGGACCACACGGCCAACGTGCGTATCCACGGCACGACGCATGAGCGCCCACTGGACCGCTACCAACTCGAACGCGCTCACCTGCATGCGTTGCCTCAGCAGACCTATCGGACCGTGGAGACGACCTTCCGGTCTTCGACTCGCGACTGTGTGATCTCGTACGGCGGCAACTTCTACAGTGTGCCCGCCCGGTATGCGGCGCGCCGTCATCTGCGTGTCGAAGTCTCGCCCGTGGAACTGACGATCTACCACAACACCGAAAAGATCGCCGTCCACCGGCTCTGTCAGGGGCGACACCACCGCATCATCGATCCGAAACACCTGGAAGGCCTCGTGATCCCGCCCACGCTCACGCCCTTGCAACACAAGTTGCGTGAGTTGCGCGCCATGGGACCGGCGGCCGCCGGCTTCATCGACGGACTGGTCAAGACCCAGACCCGTTTGTTGCCCTGGCATGTCAGCCAACTGCGCGAGACGCTCTTCAAGGTTGGGCCCGAGATGCTCCAACAGGCCATGGAACGGGCCACCCGCTTCCAGGCTTTCGATGCGCGCACGGTCCAGAACCTATGCCACAAGATGCGCGTGCGCACCTTCGGCGGCGATGACCCGGTCCCGATCGGCGTGGTCGTCGCCCACCTGATGGCCCGCTTGGATCAAGGCCAGGTGCATGATCGCAACCTGCACGATTACGAAACCGTTTACCCCATCGCTACGGAGAACTGACCATGGATACCACCCTTACACGTACACGCGTCCACGCACAGTTGCTGGAACTTAAAATGAAGCATGCCGAGAAGACCGTCGACCAACTCTGCGAGGAAGCCGCCCAACGACAAAGCGGCTACACCGAGTTGCTCAGCCGCGTGCTGGACGAGGAACTGGTCCGGCGGCGGGATCGGGGAACGCAGATGCTGCTCAAACTGGCCCATTTCCCTGTCCAGAAAACCCTCGAGCAATTCGATTTCGGGTTCCAGCCTTCGCTGGATCAACGCCAGATCGAGGAACTGGCCACGCTGGGCTTCGTGGCCGAAGGCAGCAACGTGATCCTGCTCGGCCCCCCGGGCGTCGGCAAGACCCATCTGGCCGTGGCCCTGGGGACGAAAGCGTGTCTGGCCGGCTACGGCGTCTACTGCATCAGCGGCCATGAGTTGGCCCGCCGCCTGGTCGCCTCCCTGGCCGATGACACCCTCGACAAAGAGTTCCGCGAGTTGACCAAGTGCAAGGTGCTCATCATCGATGAGTTCGGCTACCTGCCTTACGAGCGGCAACAGGCGACGTTGATGTTCCAACTCATCGCCCGCCGCTACGAACGTCTCGCCATCATCGTGACCACCAACAAGGGCTTTGCGCAATGGGGCGAGGTCTTCGGCGGCGATCAGGCCATCGCCAGCGCCATCCTCGACCGACTCCTGCACCATGCCACCGTCATCAACATCCGCGGCGCCTCCTACCGGCTAAAGGATCACCAGCATGCGCTGGGCCTCGCCCCCGAGGAGCCAGCCCACGGTACACCCAAGAAAGGAGGTGCGATCACCCGCTGATAAACGCCCGACAGGGGTGGGGAATTCCCAAGGCCACCAAGGTGGGGAGTTTTCAAGGGCCACTAAGGTGGGGAATTTTCGAAGGCCATTTCTGGGGAGTTTTTCAAGGCCATTGACACCGTCCGCGGCCCGCAGCATGCGGGCCCTCCCAGCAGACTGCTCGACTGCTCGCCGTCTCCGGGGAGGGACGGCGTGTCGCCGCCCGCGGCCCGCAGCATGCGGGCCCTCCCAGCAGACTGCACGACTGCTCGCCGCATCCCGGGAGGGACGGCGTGTCGCCGTCCGCGGCCCGCAGCATGCGGGCCCTCCCATCCATGCCAACGCGGTCTGCGTTTGCCTCCAGGGCAGACGCATCTAAACGTGAAGGATTTCACCACCCGCTTCGCTGGAGTCACGGAATCACGGAGATGAAGACACGGAGAAGAACGCGACGGCGGTCCAGTCTCCCGAGCACTCGAACCCCCCGTGTTGCGCGAATTTGGCACAGGGCGGTGGCTTCTTGGGCGCTTTCCGGGCGCCTATCGGGGGTCCCGCCCTGTGCCAAATTCGCGCAACGTCTTCTCGGGAGAAGGATAGGGAGCATGGCGGAGTCCACTCTTCTCCGTGTTTCCGTGTCTCCGTGGTGAGTCTTCTTTTCCCTCGAATCCTCAAGGTCTCTCTCTTGCACCCCATGGATCCCCCTTTGAGAAATTAGATGCGTTTGCCCTGCGTTTGCCTCACACAAACCTAGGCGACGCGCAAGAAACGCTGTATGCTGCCCCGCCACACAAGGAGACCTCAGATGAAACGTGCTTATCTCGCGCTGGTGACCATTCAACTTGCCTGGCTGGCCTGCCCCGCCCTGGCTGAAACCTACTCTTGCGCCCTGACCAATGGGCAGTCCGGCAAATGGTCGGCCGCCGCCACCTGGAAGAACGGCGCCGGCGCCCCCGGAGTCCCCACCAAGCTTGACACGATTATCGTCAATGCCCTCCCGACGGGCACTTTCAACCTCGACCTCGATGCCGGCTGGGGCGCCAAGGCCCTCACCCTCAACTCGACCGGCACGGCCATGCACTACCTCAGCCTGCAAAGCGACGGGTTTGTGGAGACGCTGACCTTCAACACCGCGGCGGTGCCCTGGGTCAACGGCCTCTTCTGGCAGCAGTTCGACAAGAAGGTCACACTGCAACAGTACAGCATTACGGGTCCGAACATCCCGTCGGTGAACTGGGGCGGCGGCTACGGCTCCGCACTGCTTTTCACCAATGCGGCCCAGATCACGTATCACACCACGAACATAACCGAGCTCTCCTGCCAGGCCAATTTCAGCGGCGCCGCCAGCGTGCATCTGGCGCGGTCCACCGCGTTGACCACAACCACGGTGGAGACCATTGCCAACCTCGCCGGCAATACCCTCCCCTTCGCCATTGGCCGCTGCGATAACGGCAAACAGACCTGGACCGTCGCCGCCGGCAGCCACCCGCTCCTCTGCGCCGTGGACGGCAGCCAGTCGATGGGGTTCTCCAAGGTGGGAACCGGTGACGTCATGATGCCGGACGTGGACCTGGCGGTCATCCCTAATGTCGGCCACAGTACCGCGATCAGCGCCAGCGGCTTCGCCTCCTGTTACGGCGAGGCGCTCTATGGCGGCACCCTCTATGCCAACAGCCTCCAGTACTCGCGGGCCGGAAGTGTCAACGTCACCACGGCCCGCTTCGATGTGGTCGGCAACCTGGTTCTGGGCGGCCAGGCGGGCCGGCAGGCCGGCGGCGCCGGAAACGGTCGGGCCTTCAGCCTGGTCAGCCCCACCAACGGGTTGACGCGATTCAAGATCGGCAGCCAGTCCACCTACATCTGGCACAACATCCCCCTGGGCAATGCGGCTGCGCTGGCCGGGCACCTGACGATTACCCCCGCGGGCGGTGACTTCTATTTGTATGCCCCCCCGTCCGGCGCGGTCAGGCTTGAACTCTATTCGGGACCCTCCAACCGCGCGAACGCCACGATCACGGCCAACACCATCCACCTGGCCTCCCCCAGCGTCACGATCGACGATCGCGACCCCAACAACACCAACGACGTCTACGCGGGCGGTACGATCGAATTCCGCGGCGACTTCGTCAGCCAGTGCACCGATAACAACAACTTCCGCCTCGATCATTCCACGCTGCGGGTCATCGGCGGCGGCACGAAGGCGATGCAGTCCTGGGAGTGCATGAGCAGCACCAACCAGCCCACCGAACCCGGCACAAACAACTTCGTCATCGGCGAATTGGCCTTGGGACAAACCAGCACGGGTTCCGTCAATAAGGTCGAACTGGTGCTGCGCGACCAGAACGATAACAACACCGGCGACGCAGGCCGGCCCGAAGCGTTGTACGTGGGCAGTCTGACGATGTACGCCGGGTCGGTCCTGTACCTGAATGGCCGCACCCTCTATTGCAAGAACAGCGGGCTGTGGCTGCGCCCGCCGCTCGGCAGTTACACCGCCGGTGACGGTTCCGGACGCATTCTGGACACACCGCCGCCGGGCTTCACCTCAAACCGGTAACGGCCGCTCTTGACGAGGGCCGTCATCCGGCCGGTCTGCGGATCACGGGGACCCGGCACCACAAACGGGTTGGCGGCCAACGGCTTCCCGCCTTCCGTAATTACGGCGCCAGGCTGCTCACTGCCCGGAAACAGCACCGTCGCCTCGCTCGACGGGGGCGCCTGCAACTCAAGCGTGAAGACCCTGCGCCGACGCGTCCACCGCACCGAGGCCGGCCCGCGCACCGTGTCCAGCGAGGCCCCCGCCCACGTCAGCCCGTCCGGCGTCTCGGGCGCGACCGTGAAATGCCGGTAGCCGGGCTGTTCGGGATCGACGCGAATGCCGGCGAGCCACCGGAACATCCAGCCGCTGACCACGCCGAACACCGGGTGGTTGTGCGAGTTCATCTCGAGGTTGCCGTCGAAGTTCCAGCGCTCGGTGATCGTGGTGGCTCCGTTCTTGAGCATCTCCATCCAGCCGGGGTAGCCCTCGATCGTGACGGCCCTGAACGCCACATCCGCGCGTCCTGCCTGGCTCAACGACTCCAGCACGTACTTCGTGCCGACAATGCCGGACGCCACGTGGCCCCGGCAGCGGCCCGTGATGTCGTCGACCAGGTGGGCCAGAATGCGCGCGCGTTCCGCCGGCGCCGCAAAGCCGAACACGAGCGCCAGCGCGTCTGCCGTCTGGCTGCCGAACGTGCCCTCGGCGGCGTTGTAGAACCGTTCGCGCAAGGCCGTCTTGACCTCCGCGGCGATTGTCTCGAAACGCGTCCGTTTGTGCTCCCACCCCAACGGCACCTGGTTGGTCAGGGCCGCGGCGCATTGGAGTTGCAGCAGGAAGAACGCGCTCGACAGAAGCGCCCGATCCGTGGGGCAGGGTATTTTGCCGAAGCCGTCGAATAACCAGTCGCCGAACTGGCTGAACGGCGCCAGCGGGGCCTGCGGCTGCGCCATGACCCAGTCAATGTGCTTTTCGATCATGGGGAAGAAGATCTCAATGATCCGCCGATCCCCGTTGTAGAGATAGGTGAACCACGGGATCAGGGTTCCGGCCGATGTCCACACAAAATCCGCCTGAAAGCTCGTGTCGATCAGCGCGCTGTGGCGGCCATTCATGTACCACGGGGGCGCCACGGGCGACCAGCGGTTCCCTGCCTCCATCTGGGTGTCCCGGATGTCGTCCATCCATTTATGATAGAAGGCCGCCGGATTGAGGTGATGCAGGACCGTTTCGGCGGCAAGTTGCGCATCCCCGAGCCAGCCCTGGCGCTCATCGCGCTGGGGACAATCCGTGAACACGCTCAGCATGTTGCTGCGGAAGGTCCAGTCGGCATTGAGGCTCAGGCGCGTGAGCCGGGCATCGGAGCACTCGAACCGGCCCCGGCGCGGAATATCCGAATGCACGACCCGGCCCGTGACCCGCCACGAAGCGGGCAGGCGCGGAACGCCTTCGATCTGAACGTAGCGGAAGCCGTGATATGTGAAGCGCGGCTCCCAGATTTCCGTCCCCTTCCCCTTCAGTGTGTAGCGGTCCGTGGCATGCGCGCTGCGCAGGTTGGCCTGGAAGACCGAACCGTCCGCGTTCACATCCTCGCCGAACCGGAGCCGGATCAAGGTGCCGGCCGGGCCCCGCACGGCCAGCCGGACCCAGCCCGCGAAGTTCTGGCCGAAGTCCACCACCACCGCGCCGGCGCGCAGCTTCTTGACGGACACGGGCGGCATGTCCTGCGTGACGCGGATGGGCTCGTTCTTCTGGCCGACCATTTGGCCGCTGACCGGCGCGTATTGCGGAATGACCGCGCCCCATTCGTTGGCCTCGTCGTAATCCGGCTGGTCCCAACCGGGGCGTTCCAGCCGGGCATCGTAACTTTCGCCATGGAAGGGATCGGCCTCGCGCCAGGGACCTGTGGCCGTCCGCCACTCAGCCGGCGCCGTGCCGATGACCTGCCGGGTGCCGTCGGCATATTCGATCTCGATCTGGCACCGGAACTGGGGCGGCGCGTAGTGGAAGCGTTCGAGCCAGCCGCCCGCCACGATCATGCCGAGCACATTCTCGCCCGCTCTCAGGGGCCCCGTGATGTCGAACGTCTGGTACGTCACGCGTTTGCCGTAGTCGGTATACTCCGGCGCCAGGACCTGGTTGCCGAGTTTCGTCCCGTTCAGTCGCGCCTCGTAGTAACCCAGCCCGCAGCCGTAGAACCGGGCGCGGAGGATCCGACGGCGCGGCTGCCAGAGTGTGAACGAACACCGGAACAGCGGACACGTCGTCCCCTGGGTCCCCAGCCACGGGCCTTTCCACTCCGTATCCTGCAGCAGGCCCAGTTCGAAGAACGCCGGCTCGCTCCAATCCGTGGCCCGATCCCGCTCGTCCCACGTCTGCACCTGCCAATAGACGCGCATCCGACCCATGGGCGCGCTTCCCCCATAAGGGATCGCCGTGCCGTCAAAGAGAACCTTCTTGGAATCCCACAGATACTGCTTCCGTGCCAGCGCCTCCGGCGAGACCGCCGCGACCAGATGCACGGCGGTCTGCAGGGCGCCCTGCGCCGTCCAGGGATTGACCCAGGACAGGACGGGCCGGAGATCGTCGATCCCCAAGGGATTCTCAAGCGCGTTGGCACGCAGGCCAACGGGCACGTCATAACGGGAAGCGCTCATTCTCGTTTCTCCTTATCGCAAACACACACACCCTGCAGAAATCGTCCCTTCTACCCCATCCATCACTCCATTGCTCCAGCTCTCCACCACTCCATTACTCCCTTGTCTCTGGGCGACTTGAGAACACATACCGGCCCGGCTGCACGGTGAACACCACATAACCGTCTTCATCGCGGAGCCAGAGTATCAGGCCGGAGCTCTTGAAGGCACCACGATCTTCGCAAACCCCAGCCCGATGCCGCGCCGGCACATACACTGTGGCGGTCGTATTGGGCGGCACCATCACTTCAAGCCGGAACCCGCCATCCTCAACGCGCCACGATGCTTCGATCGGGCCCTCCTCCGACAGATAGGAGGTCCTGGCCCATGTCAATGACGGTTCCCGCCAGAGGTTCGGCTTCACGATGAAATGCTTGAACCCGATGGATTCCGGATCGGCGTTGAGTCCGCCCACCGCCTCGACCAGCCAGAACGCCGGCTGCAGATAGGAGAAATGCTGCAGGGAATGCTCGGCCTGAAAATCCTCCCACCAGGTCGTGGCGCCCTGGGCGAGCATATGACCCCAACCCGGATATTCCCGCGTGTTGAGCATCGGCAGCACCAGATCGTCGCGCCCCTGCTCGTGCAGAACCTGAAACAGGTAGGTCAACCCCACCTGCCCCGCATTCAGGCGGCCTTGATCGGGGCCCTTGATCTGTCGTTCCAGTCGCGCCAGCACGGCGGGCACAAGGTCGTTCGGCGGGATTCCAGCCGCCAGGGCAATCGCCATGTTAGCCTGCCCGTCGATGGCGCAGTTGAGATAGCTATTGTCGTCCGCATTGAAGAATTTCCGATGAACGGCCGCGGCGACTTCGTCCGCCCGCCGGGCATAGCCACGGGCCTGCTCTGCATGGCCAAGCGCCGTGGCATATTTCGCCGCAACACGCAGTGTGTATACCCAATCGCAGTTGCAGAAGAACTGCGTTTCCGGCAGGTCGCAGTAGATCAGGTCCTGGGCGAGGCGGTAATGGATCGACATAGGCGCGCCCGGCCAGACCCAGTCGCCGAGGAACTCATAGCCCTTGGCATATTGAACAAGCAGATTGTCCCGCGTGTGTTTCTCGATCCAGGCCAGCCAGTCCCGAAGCAGGGGATAGTTCCGTTCAAGATTGCGGCGGTCGCCGGTGCGACTGTAGACCTCCCAGGGATTCCGCACAGCGCCAAACATGGTCCACGGTCCGCCGCCGCCAATACCGTTTGGCGCGCTGGCCGGCAAGGGTGGGTTATCTTCCGGAGGAATCTGTCGCGGGTCATCGAACTCGTGCGGACCGGGTCTGACGGGGTAATGCAACACCGGGGTCCCGAGCGTCCGGGGATTGCAGCGCACATCGCACCAGTCCTGGAACCACTTGTTGAAGAAGCCGCCGAGCCGATAGGACCACAACCCCGACCGGACATCCCCGCCCCCACCGCCATACCCGGTGCGCTCGCGCGATTGGCAGTCGGTGAACATCCCGCCCAGCGTCAGATTTTCGAGCGTCCAGAGCGTGGTTCGGTAAATCTCGTTCAGCAGCGGGTTGGAGCACTCGAAGGTGCCGGCGCGCTCGAAATCGGGACGCACCCGCCAGGCGCGCAGGTCGGCCGGCTTCGGCGCGACTCCCAGTCCCTTGATCGTGACCCAGCGGCCGACGAAATAGTTGAACCGGTTTTGGAACGTCCCTTTGCCTGCCGCGCCGATGACGTACCGGTCGTGGAACGAGAAGGTGCTCTCCTGGTCCGCCCGCTCCGACACCAGGAATTCGACGGTGTCGCCCGGAGTTCCCCTGACGTCGCATTCCAGCATGCCGGTGAAGACACGGCCGAAATCGGCGCGATAAACACCCGGCCCGGTTTCGCGAATCTCCACCGGCGTCATCGCCTCAACCCGGCGGTTCGGTTCCATCATCGCGGCGGACAGTTCCAGCTTCGGCGCATACACCGTCGCCGCGGGCCACGCCGTATCATCGAACTCCACCCGGTTCCAATCCGGTTGTTCCCGCCGCGCGTCGTACGCCTCACCGCCAAATTGACCGTTCGACCATCGGCCCAGCAGCTTGTTGGGACTCGGGTGCGTCTTCCAAGTCCCATCGGTGACGACACGTTGACACGTTCCATCCGGAAGTTCGATCTCGGCTTGGGCGATGACCATGGGTGTTTGCGGCCGGTGCTCGGTCTTGTAGGCGAAGTAGATCGACCAGGATGTGCCAAGCCAGAGCGCGATCGCGTTGCGGCCCTTGCGCAGCAAATCCGCGATGTCATAGGTCATGTAACGCGCCCGCCGCCGGTGATCGGTCGTCACCGGCGAGAGGACGGCGTCCCCCACCCTCACGCCGTTGACATAGAGTTCATGGTAGCCCACCGAGGCGACATGGATCGTCGCGCGCTGGGGCACCGCGTCGAGCGCAAAGGACTTGCGCAGCCACGGATCCATGAGGGGCTGATCCGGCAGCGCGCCAAGATCGGTCACCACCTGGTCGCTGCCGATCCAACGGGCGGTCCAATCCGCGGGATCCAGCAGACCCATGCTCCAGCGCGCCGGTTGGCTCCACGCGGACCACACACCGTTCTCGTCCCGCACCCGCACCTTCCAGAAGCAGTCCAGGCCCGAGGTCAGCGGTTCGCCGGCATACGCGATTTGCGTCGTCCGGTCGGACTCGACCCCCGAGGAGTCCCACAGGTCTCCTCTGTCATGGGCCAGCGCCTCCGCTGTGCGACTCACAAGAATCCGATAGGCGGTCTGTCGCTGGCCGTACGCGTCGGCATCGGACGCGACCAACCCCCAACTCAGCCGCGGTTCTTTCTCGTCGACTCCCGGAGGATCGCGCAGATACTCGCAACGAAGGTCCGTGGTAATGAGCGTTGACGCGCTCTTCATCGGACGCACTCCTCGCAAAGCAGCAGACGGGAAGTCAGTGGCGTGTCCAACCGGATCGTCAGCCCCTCGTTCAGCAGGGCGGCGCCGTCGGCGACCGAGACAAGCCCGCCGGGCTCCGAGGTCACCTGGTACTGTCGTGCCGGGTCGAGTCCACGGAATCTCAGCAAGTAGGTGTCGGTGTCCGCGTTGACCAGGCGGAACACGCCGGCCACGGCCCGGCTGCGGTCGGCCGCGACATATTCGAGGGCGCACCAGCCCATCCCATCGGGAGCGCCCGCGATCACAGGCGTGTGATGATAGACCCGCGCCTGGCGATGGAAGGGACGGATGAAGTCTTTGTAGATCCGCACGTACTTCCTGACCAGTTCCAGCAGTTCGGGGTTGGCCTCCGCCAGCGCGGGGGTGATCCCCGAAATCGCCGGATGCGCGAGCACGATCGCCTGCACTTGCGTCTCTGGATTGCCGCGGCTGCTCCCGTTCATGCACACGCCAAACAGGCGGTTCACGCATTCCGGCGGCAGCGCCAGGCTCATGCCGTTGAGGATGCGCACCGTCCGCGGCATCCTCATCCAATCCGAAATCCACGTCGTCGAGAAACGGCTCATCATGCCGAGATCCGTGCGCCCGCCGCCGCTGGAGCAGTTTTCGAGTTGCACATTCGGGAACCGCTGCCGCACCCGGTCGAAGATGCCGTGAATGACTTCCCCGTGCCGCCAGAGTGTGTTTTCCAGGCGGCCGCCGTTCGCGTTGAATCCCCCTTCGCGGGCGCTGAGGTTGAAGTCGAGCCGGAACATGTCGAGTTTGTAGCGTTCGATAAGGCGGATTATGTGTCCCTCGACATAAGCTGCAACCTCCGGCTTGGTCAGGTCGAGATTCCGCTCCACGGGTTTCCCATACCGCGTGATGAACCAATCGGGATGCTCCTGAGTCAGTTTCGCGTGAATGCCCGCGCTTTCGATTTCGCACCAGAGGCCGCATTGCAGCCCCTTGGACCGCGCGTAATCGAAGACCGGAAAGAGGTCGTTCGGCAGGCGATTGCCAACCATCCAGTCGCCGCTGGTGGCTGCCCAGAAGGTGTCAGCATCGGCATACCAGCCGGCATCGACCATGAACAACTCCGCCCCGATCTCCATCGCGATATCGATTTCCCGCATCAGCCCGGCCTCGCTCAACTCGTGCTCCATGTACCCCCAGTGGTTGTAAATCACGGGCTGGCGTCCGTCGCCGACCGCGGGGATCACGTTGCGTCTGAGATGCGCATGCCACTTCTGGATCGTGTCGTCGAAACTGACGTGATTCAGGCCGAAGTGCGTTTCCGGCAGCTCCACCGTCTCCCCCGGCGCCACCAGCCGCATCGGCGCCGGCGCCGTC
The DNA here is from genome assembly GCA_964611575.1 of uncultured Verrucomicrobiota bacterium. Taxonomy (GTDB): domain Bacteria; phylum Verrucomicrobiota; class Kiritimatiellia; order CAIKKV01; family CAITUY01; genus CAITUY01. The sequence goes on along the minus strand of CAZTAJ010000071.1, from coordinate 9,185 downwards.
GGCATCAGGTCGAAATGAAGTCTGGCCAGTTCACCACCGCCCCGGTGGTATTCCGTGTGGAAACTCATCCGCCAGTTCGCCGACCATGCCAGGCCGGCCACAAAGTAGCCGCCATAGATGTTGTTGTGGGCCACGGCAAACGGGCTGCCGTGCCCGCTGCGTCCGCTGGAAGAGCCGAAGGCCACTTCCGTGTTGAGCGGAATATCCTGCCACTGGAAATTCCCTTCGTGCCCCCAGTCCACATCCTGAAACCAGCCGACGCGGAACGGCAGCGCGCCGCGCTCGTGGTGGTTCTCGCGAATGTGCTCGGCCATCGGCCACAGCGCGCCGCGCAACGGGGTGACCGCCGTCAGCCCGAGCATGGCGTCCTTCGAGAGGTTGGTCAACCGCATGCGCCGCCGGAAGAACCCGCCGCCGCAAACCTGCGTGACGATTTCCAGCGACACGGGTTTGACGGTGTGCCGGAGCGTCAGCCGCGTTTCGGGCAGGGCCCCCTCATCTGTGGCCGGCGTGACGACGACCTCGCCCAGCTCCCAGCCGAAATAGAGCGACTCCCCGTCGATCTGCAGGTCGAACGCCGTCTTCTCGGGCTCCTCATCCCTCGCCAGGCAAGGCACCCCGGTATCCTGAAAAGCGGCGGCGATCAGCCGTCCGTCCCGGAATCGTTCCGTATAAATCACATTCGACGAGTGGTACCGCCAGCCGCGCTGGGGTTCTTGGAGTTCCGTGATTTTCATGTCGTTCCCTTTCGGTGGCGTCCCATAGGATGCCAAGCGTGTTTGTCGCATTGACCTACAGCCTACAGTCTAAAATGCTTCAGCCTCGGCGTCCCTATGGGACGCCTATGGTTCCCTTTCATGCTTTCCCCGCGACGAGTTCGATCTCGTGTTCGCCGGCAATATCCGGCGGGAGGTTGTACACCGCTTTTCCATCCAACAGGCATTGGCCGACGCGGCCATGGCCTCGCAACGCAATCGTGAAGCGTCCGTTTCGATAGCGGAAATCCGTGATCCGCAGGTCGGCGAAAGCCGGCGGGGCAAAGCCGCCGGTGAAGCGCAACCCGTCCTCGTCGTATTGGAGCCCCAGCACGGCTTGAAAGATCATGGCCACAAAAGCCATGCCGTGCCAGTTCTGGCCGGGGTAGCGCCCCCCGATGCCGCTGTCGAAACACACGGTCTCCATGAATGTCTTGTTGATCGCGGCATCGCGGACGCAGGAGAGCAGCACGGTCTCCAGATCGTCGCTCCGGCCGAGATCGGCCATCGCGATGGCCTCGCCGACTTCGGTCTGCACCCAGATTTTGCGCGCGAACATCGGATCGCGCGGGAAGTCCTTGGGCAACCAGTGCGGGCATTCGGCGAACCCATACGGGTTGAAGGCGTGCCCGCTGTGATCCAGAACACTTGTTCGTCGATCTGCATCTGCAATGCCGAAGCGCGGCCAGATGGCCAGCGACTCGCCGCCGTTTTCCCAGAAGCCCCTCTCGAAACCCTCGCTGCCGCGCGGGCCGTTGGCGTAGTAACCGAAGGCGTCGTTCCAGTACTCGCGGTTGATCCCCTCGCGCATCGCCGCCGACCGCTCGCGCCATTGACGCAAAGCATCTTCGTCTTCGCCAAACAGCGCGCCCATCCGCGCCATGACCCGGTACGCCTCGGCATAGAGAATGTTGGTGCTTAGCGCGAAGCCGCCATTCTCTTCCTGCCCGTCGCCGTCGATGAACGAGGCGTGTTTCGCCTTCGCGATGCGCCGCTCCGGCAGATACTCGATCTCCGCCAGCCGTCCTCTCAAATGCGGGTAGGATTCCCGAACAAGCGACAGATCGCCGGTCGCGCAGTAGTAATCCCAGATTCCGATCGCCGGCAACGCTCGCGAGTCCTCGGCCCCGCTGTCGATTCCGCCTGCCGCGACCAGGCGCAGCGACTTCGCCGCCCCTTCGGGATCGAAGAGGGACCCCATGTACATCCCGATGTAGCCCACGTCGCGCACCCACACGCCATAGCCGTCGCCGGTCGCGAAGCCGGCCTGCCACATGCCGGGCGTTTCTCCCGCCTCCGGGCGCTTGAGAAACTCGCCCGACGAGCAGCGGTGGAATATGTCCAGCGCCAGTTTGTAGACCGCGTTAATGATCGGATGCCGCGTCTCCAGCAGGGGGAAGCGCAGGGCCTCCGGTTGCGGGCGCCACACATCTCCGGCCAACGCCTTGGAATAGTCCGCCGGACCATAGGGGTTGCGGCAACGGGGCTGGTGCGGGCAATGCAGGGATTGCCCGTCCGGCGAGGTCGCCGTCTGCCCGTAACTGTCGTCCTCCACGCGGTCGCTGAAGATACGATAGGAGGGCCTCACAAGAATGGGATTGGTCATGATGATTCCACTTTCACCAGATGTCGGTCGAACGCAGCCACATAGATATCGAAAGCCTTCGGCGACATCAACGGCGTAATGCGGATTTCCGGCCCCACCCAGCCGAACACCGCCGCTCCGAGTCCGGCGGCGAAGGCCTTACCGGCGTTTCGCGATCAAAACGGCAGGTCATCCTTCTCTGCCTGGGTCACTTCGCGCAACGGCGTGAGCGGCCAGGAAGTCCGTGGCGCCCAAAGTTGTGACTTGATGCCGCTGAAAAACCCCTGCGGCGCGGGTGGAACCGCGCCCTCCAGTTTTGGAAACAGGCCGTTTGGGGCCTTAATTGGAGGGCCGGGTTCCACCCCGGCCGCTCTGGATCGGGGTTTATCAGCAGAATCGTTACTTACAGCCTGACCCCGTGCCTGTCTGACTCCGTGCCTGACTTTAGCGTCCGACACATAAGACAGTACTTGACGTTATGTCTGCCCTGTCGGATATTACAGCCATGACAACAACACCCTCCATTCCCCTGCCTGCCGTCCAGGCCCTCCGGAAGTTGGGCCGCGATCTCGCGCTGGCCCGGCGCAAACGGGCGCTCTCCACACGCGACATGGCGGCGCGTCTCTTTGTCAGCCGCGACACGCTCTGGCGGCTGGAACGGGGCGAACCCACGGTGGCCCTCGGCACGCTGGCGACCGCGATCTTTGTGCTCGGTCTGCATAACCGCCTGGCCAATCTCGCGGCGCCCGAAAGAGACGAACTGGCGCTCGACCTTGACGAACGTCGCCTGCCGCAACGCATCCGCCGCCCCCGCACATGAATCTTGAAGTCCATATCGCGTGGCGGGGGCAAACGCATCTTGTCGGCCGACTCCACGCCGCTGAACGAAGCGCCTCGGTCTCGTTCGAGTATGCCCTCGACTGGCTTCAACGCGAGGCCCCCTTCGCCATTGACCCGACCTCCCTGCCGCTGCAACGGGGCGCCCACCATGGAGCCTCGCTCTTTGGGGCACTTCACGATTGCGGCCCGGACCGCTGGGGACGAATCCTGATCGAGCGCGCCGTGCGCAAGAAGGTTCTGGCGCAAAAACCCTATCGGGACCTCGATTATGTCCTGGCGCTGGATGATGCGACGCGGGTCGGCGCTTTGCGTTTCCGGTTCGACGCCGGGAGCCCCTATCTGGCCGCCACCACCGGCACATTGCCGCCTTTGGTCCGCCTCGGTGCGCTGCTTCGCGCCACGGACGCCATTCACAATGAAACCGAAACCGCACAGGATTTGCGTTTTCTCCTGGGCGCCGGATCACCGCTCGGGGGCGCGCGCCCCAAGGCGGCGGTCGGCCTGGCGGATGACGGGCTCGCCATCGCGAAGTTCCCCAAGCCTGACGATACGCGGGACATCGCAGCGGGCGAGATCCTCGCGCTTACACTCGCCGCCCAGGCAGGCATTCAGGTCGCGGAACACCGCCTCGTACCCGCAGGCAGCTCCGGGGTCGCGGTCATCACCCGGTTCGACCGCGTCGGCCGAGAGCGCATTCCCTTCATTTCCGCCCTGACCCTGCTGGGACTGCCACCAGGCGAACCCGGCTCTTATACGTTACTCGCCGATGGCATCCGGCAATTCGGGAACGACGTCCGCAGCGACCTGCGCGAGTTGTGGCGTCGCCTCGTCTTCTCGCTCCTGGCCAGCAACTATGACGACCACCTGCGAAACCATGGATTTCTGATGCGCGAGCCCGGTCGCTGGTCGCTTTCCCCCGCTTACGACATCAACCCGGTGCCGGAAATGGATCGGATCCGCATCGGCAAAACCCCCATTTCGGAAGACCGGGAAGAACCGGGCATTGCCGGCGCTCTGGCTGCCGCACCGCGTTTTGGCCTCAACCCCGGAGAATCGAAGGACATTCTCCGCGAGGTTTTCATGGCGGTTTCCGGCTGGCGAGGAACCGGACGTCAACTACGCCTCAAGGCCGCCGTCCTGGATACCTACGCCAGCGCTTTTGAACATCCACTCATGAACGAAGCCAGGAAATTCCTTGGCTGATGAGTTGAGCGACTCTTCATGCCTCGAAACCCGGGAATACCCCACTATCGCCGTCTGCCCGTAGCCGTCGTCCTCCACGCGGTCGCTGAAGATACGATAGGAGTTTCTTGTAAGAATGGGCCTGGTCATGATGTTTTTATCGCTTCGGGTGTTTCATTGTTCGCGGCCCATTCCGACTTGGCTGCCGTCACCATCGCCAGCACGTTTTCGATCGAAACATTGGGCAACATGGCCTCGTGGCTCGGCCCCAGAATCAGCCGCGGACCGAGCGTCCGTCGCAGGCGCGCGACTTCGGCCCGCACCGCCGTGACGCTGCCGTTGACCAGCAGGTCCTGCGTATCGACGCCGCCCATGAATGCCACGCGCCCTCCGAACCGATGAGCCAGTGTCTCCGGCTCCATTCCTCTCGCCTTGGTCTGCACCGGGTGGAGACAATCCACACCGGCGGCAATCAGGTCGTCGATGATGTCCGCGATGCCGCCACAGCAATGGAGCGCGCAGGCGTAGCCGTGCCGGTGGGCTTGAGCGGCAAACTTGGCAACCCACGGCAGAAAGAATTCCCGGAAGACGGTCGGCGAAACCAGCAAGCCCTGCTGGGCGCCGAAGTCGTTGCCGAAGAAGAAGGCATCCATCCGATTCCCCGCGACCGCGTAGAACAGCTCGTTCGCGTCGTAGTAGAAACCGGCGATTCGATCCAGGGCGGCGCGGACAATCGCCGGCTCCGCCAATAACAGCATCAACAGTTCCTCCGTTCCGAACAAGTAGCAGAGGTCATGAAAGAACGGCGCCCAGAACCCGCTCAGCCGGTAGCAATCGCCCGCCGCGTCCAGTCGCGCCAGCGTCTCGGTGAAATCGAGATAACGGACTTCGGGGAATGTCACGCGCTCCACATCCGCCACCGACCGGACCTCCGAGAGCAACCCCTGCCCGGTCAAGCCGTGCGGGTTGGCATCCCGCCACGGGCGCATGGATCTTCCCTGAGGATGGCGGTAGGTCGAGGCCGCGTGCGACGGCGTCATCCACCGGACATCTTCCTCAAAGGCGCGCTGAACATCCTCCCGTGACCGCGTGCCGAGAGCGGCGTTGAGTTTGGCGATGGTTTCCGCCGGGGGGGCGCCCAGCCAGAAACCGCAGCGATCGACCGGTCGCCCGGCAATCAGATCCCGAATCCGTTCCCGGTGGGTCATGATCCCTCCGCCAGCCGCGCCTCGACATCGGCGCGCCGATGGTACGACGGGATGGTGTCGGGCACGGTTACCGAAAGCGACGCGGCGGCATGGGCGAACCGCAACGCCGTCGCGATCGCCATCCCTTCGCCGAGACCAACCGCTAACGCGGCGGTGAACGCGTCACCGGCGCCGACGGTATCGACCGCCTTCGTCCGGAAGCCGGGCACGGTCACAACCGGGGCCGACTCCGCCAGCCACCGGCAACCCTCCGCCCCGGTTGTCGTAACGACATGGCGGCAACCCAACTGCCGCAGCCGCCGCATCGCCGCCTCCAAGTCGCCACCCGGCTGGCCGACGCAGGCGAGCGTCTCGGTCTCATTGGGCGTGATAAGATCGATCGCGGACAAGTCGTGGGCCGACAGATCCTGGGCCGGGGCCGGATTCAGCAGCGTGACGGCGCCGCACTCTTTGCCGCGCCGCAGGGCGGCCAACGCCGTGGCGAGCGGGATCTCGAACTGGGCCACCACGACATCCGCCTGCTCGAATAGAGCGCGGTGCGCCTCGACGTCGGCCGGACCGAGCGCGAGATTGGCGCCGAGGTCAACCATGATAAGGTTGTGACCCGCGGCGTCCACCACGATGAACCCCACCCCGGTGGGCAACGTCGGATGTCGCCGCACGCCATCGAGCCGGACGCCTTCGGCGCGCAAGAGCGCCACCAGCGAGTCGCCATACGCATCTTGCCCGACACAGGTGAGGAACCCAACGTCGGCGCCGAGGCGCGCAGCTTGGACGGCCTGATTGGAGCCCTTGCCGCCGTGCCCCGCGCGAAAACCGCGGCCAATCACCGTTTCGCCTTTGCCGGGCAGACGCTCGGTTTCCATGACCAGCCCGGCGGCATAACTGCCGACGACGAGAATGTTGGCCTTCGTTTTCATGGGGGTCGGGAGGTTCATAAGGCTTCACTTAGATCGGCGGCACAGCGGAAGCCGACGGTGGAACAGCGATCCAGGCCGGGCCAGGTCAGCAGGAACTTCGCGGCGAAATCGGCCGGACGCGGGCCGCCGTCCATGTACCACGCCGAGCCCTGCGCCGCGAACCAGGCGCCGCCGCGGATGATGCAGAAACGGGTGTGGCCGTCGCTGCGCTCGCTCTCGGTCCACTGCCACACGTTGCCGCACATGTCATAGCAGCCGAAGGGCGAACGGCCGGCGGGGTAGGCCTTGACCGGGGTGGTGCCGCCGGTCTCGCCCCCGTTGGCGCGGCCCGGCTCCAGACGATCGCCCCACGGATACTTGCGGCCGTCGGCGCCCTGCGCGGCGTACTGCCATTCCTCCTCCGTCGGTAGACGTTTGCCGGCCCACCGCGCGTAGGCCCGGGCATCGTCCAGGTCCACATACACCACCGGATGATCCTCCCGCCCCGCCGGCGGTCGTCCGTCAACCCAATGGTGCAGGAATCTCTCCGGATGCGTCGGGCGATAGCCGGCGGCGTGCAGAAAGTCGGCGAACTGGGCATTGGTCACAAGCGTCTCGTCCATCGCCAGCCGGCCGAACGTCCTGGCGAGTTTCTGAATGCGCCGATACACCAGTTGATCCCCATCCGGAGGCAGCGAGGTGTAGTAGCCGCACTCACGGGTATGCATTTCGACGGTCAGGGTCAGTGTGGCGGGGGGAATTTCGACCATCCCCGCGGGGACGGCCGGCCGACGGGACACGACGGATGGCGAGATCAGGCGCGTAACGCAGTGGGCTTCGCCGCAATAGCGGGCGCGCTCCGCCGCCTGTGATGCCAGGAATTCCGGGAAGCCGCCACCCGGATCACCCTCCGTTCCGATCAGGAAACAGGCGATCCCGCGCGCCTGAACTCGGCCGGCCAGAATCAGGGCATCGCCCTCGGGGCGTTGTTCGGCCTCGGCTCCGGCGATCAGGTCGAAAGCGCGCCAGCCGCGCGAAAGAGCCGGGACACGCAACAGCGCGCCAGAGACCGGTTCCGCGCGGCGATTGACCAGCGTCCAGAGTTGCCGGCCACCGCCCTCCCAGCGCGAGGCGTAGACCTCCGCCTGTTCGGTGGGCACAAGCGGGGTCCACGAGCCGGCGTTGAACAAGGCGGCGAACCGCCGTTGGATGGGCAGCATGGCGCGCAGGATCGAGCGGTCGCGCGGGCTCCAGGGCATCCAGGTGCCGAACACGTTTTCCCAGACCATGACGCCGCTGCCGTTCATCCACGCGCTCTGCAGTTCGTCCGTGTGGTCCAGTTCCCAGCGTCTGATCTGGTGCTGCATGTGCCGCGGTTCAAGCCATTTCAGCCGCAACACGCCGGGAACCCGGCTGTCGGCGAAGTACTGCGCCCAGGACGCGTGGTGGTCGTGGAGGCGCTCCAGCGGCGCCGGGCCTTCGCCCTCGAGAATCGTTCCGGGACGCACGGCGTCCAGTTGCTCCCGGAATCCATCGGCGTGCCCCAGGCAGTCGAGGAAAATGCCGTCGGCGGCGACGGCCTGTACCAACCCGGTCAGCGCTTCAGTGTCCGGCCGGCCTTCCCGGCGCGTGCCCGTGTCCCAGGGATTGTAGTCCATATACACCCGCACCCCGCGGTCGTGGAAGCGGTCGACCACTCCCCGCAATCCGGCGAGGCCGCCGGGTAGGTCGCGGTAGAAATCCAACTGATTACGGTCGTCCAGTCCGATGCGCGGATAGGCGTGCCAGAGCACGACGCTGTCGTAGCCGCCGAATTCCCGCAGGCCATGATCCAGGAACGCCTCGACCAGGTAGCGCCCCGCCTTGCGGTCGTAGAACGCTTCGTCGCAGAGCATCAGGAAACAACAGGAGTAGTTCGCCGCGGACCAGGCAAACTCCGGACGGTTGTACAGCGCCGCGTCATATCGCACGCACGCCAGCGTCTCCCGCCGCCACGTCGCCAGCGCCTCGCGGAATACGGGCCAGTCCGCCGGATCGTCCGGCGCCGGAATGATCTGCCGGGTCGGATCGAACGTGAATCGCACCGTATGGCCTTCCTGAATGTTGGGTGGCATCAGTCTTCCTTTGGTTGTGAAATGCTGTCTGACGGTATTTCTGCCATGCAGTCCTTAACGAATAAACGCTTTATCCCGCCATCGCTTCGGCGTAACGCACACCCTCGTTGATGAAGCACAGCCAGTTTTCAATCTCACGTTCGGTTGGAAGGACGCTTTCAGTGTAGCCCGAACTTGGCCCCAGTATCAGACGTTTCCCCCGCCCCGCGTCAAGCACGGCATGCGCCTGCTCCTGGATGTGCGCGGTGTCGGCCGTCATGATGTCATGCGTTTCCACCCCACCCTCGAGACCCATGCGGTCGCCAACCAGCCCGAACGCTTCGGCCATGGTGACGTCGCCCATGGGCGGCGGCTCGATCGGATTGAGCACGTCCACGCCCATCTCGACAAAGCGCTCCAGCACCGGTCGCATCTTACCGTGACAATGCACCCACACTTTCCCGCCGGCGTCGTGAATGGCTTCGATCAGTTGTCGGTCGAACGCCGCCACGTAGATATCAAAGGCCGATGGCGACATCAACGGCGGAATGCAGATTTCCGGCCCCACCCCAGGGTCTCTGCCGATGTCTTCGTAAGTGGCTGAACTGGAGGGGGATGATTTT
>CAZTAJ010000070.1:0-21802 GCA_964611575.1 uncultured Verrucomicrobiota bacterium | reverse complement strand
CCTTCAGCCTTCAGCCCTCAGCCTCCGTTTGGCACTCCGGGGTTGACTGTCGGGCGTTGGCGGCCATAATGACGCCTTTACAGGGGTAGCGGGGAGGGGCATGAGCTACTACAAAATCCTGGGTCTGACTGACGAGCCGTTCTCGACGAGTCCCGACCCGTCATACTTCTTTCTCTCCCGGCAGCACAAGGCCGCCCTTACACGGCTGCGAATCGCGCTGAATCTCAAGCGCGGACTGAGCATCATTGTCGGCGATGTCGGCACCGGCAAGACCACGCTCAGCCGGAAGTTGTCCCAGGTGCTGAGAGAAGAGCCGGACGTGTCCTTTCACATGGTCCTCAACCCGTATTTCAAGACGCAAAAGCAGTTCCTCAGCCGCATCGTCACCCTGCTGCACGCGCCCATGGATCCCCGCAAGACCTCGGGCCTGGACTGCATCGAAGCCATCGAGCAGTTTCTCTACAAGACGGGGGTCCAGGAACGCAGGCGGGTGGTGCTGCTCATCGATGAGGCCCAACTCCTCCCGGATTATGTGCTTGAGATACTGCGCATCCTCCTTAACTATGAGACGAACGAGTTCAAGATTCTTCAACTGATCCTGGTCGGTCAGCTGGAGTTGATCCCGGTGTTGGGCAAAATGCCCAACTTGTGGGATCGTATCGCGCTCAAGTGCGTGATCAAACCCCTGGAACTTGAGGAGACGCGGGAGATGATCCCGTTTCGTCTGCAGCAGGCGGGATACCGGGGAAGCGGGCTGTTTACGGACGCGGCGATTCGCGCCATCCATGAATACACCCGCGGGTATCCGCGGCAGATGTCGATGTTGTGCCACAATCTGCTGGAGACCCTGGTCATGCAGGACAAGCGGATCGTGGACGATGCCTTGGTGCGCGAGGTAGTGTCGTTGGACCTGAAGCCCCATCCCGCGTCGGCGGGGGGAGTGCCGGATGTCTTCTGAGAAAGAAATGACGCCTGAGGAAAAACTGTTGGCGCTGATCCAGCAGGACAAGCGTTCGGAACCCGCTGTCGACGCCGGTCGCCCGGCCGTGGCGCCGGTCGCGGCGCCGGGGCCCGCCGCCATCCCGGTTCAGCCTGTGCCCGTGGCGACATCGTCTGCGGCGGCCGGCGCCCCTGCCGACGCTGCCTCCGGCCGGGTCCCGGCGCATGACGCTCCTGCTGCCGTGAAAGCCGCCACTCCCGAGTCCCCCAAGCCCGTCCCGTCGTCGCCCGCCGCCGCCCCGGTCCGCCCGGGTTCCGCCGTGGAGGGGCGTGGCGCGGTCTCCCCGTCGCCGGCGGCGCCGGTCCCGGCGGCCGCTGTTCCCGAGGCGGGCGCCAAGCTGAAACTGGCCGCCACGCCCCTGCCGCTGTCACCCAAGGGGGCCGAGACGCGGCCAACGCCCGCGCCAGCAGAGGAAGCGAAGGGACGTGCTCCAGTCGCGCACGTTGGGCGCGGAGGATCCGGATCGGCTCCCGCATCCTCCCGTGAGACACCCCTGGCCGGCCCTGTGACCCTCCCGCCGTCCGCCGTCCCCGCTGCGGCGCCCCCGGAAAGACCGGCTCCCGCCGCCCCGGCCCCGAAGGCCCCGCGGGCGTCGGTCCATTCGTTGATGAGCTGGCCGATCCTCAACCGCATTCTGGCGCTTGTTGTGCTTGTTCTGCTGGTGGTGGTTGTCTATAGTGTCGCGTCGATCCAGTCCGACGTCGACAAGGCCGTCCTGCGGCAGGTGAACCAGGCGGGGGCCTTGCCGGTTCAGCCTGCGGGCATCGAAGCGGTGACTCCGCTGCCGGTTGACGAGTACTTGCGGAAGGTATCGGGACGCGACATTTTCCGGATGGCGGAGGCCGCGGGGCCGGCGAGCAATGCGGCGCCGGCGGCGGCCGAGTTCAGGTTGGTGGGGGTTTCCCTGGATGGCCACGATCCAAAGGGGTCCATGGCCATTCTGCGGAGCAAGACGTCGTCTCAGACGTTTTTCGTCAAGGTGGGGGATGCGCTTGGCAATACGGGGTTCACGCTGGACCGGGTGTTGGTGGATCGCGCAATCCTGAAAAAGCAAAAACAGGAGCTTGAAGTCAGGTGAGACGGATCACATTCCTGATGGCGATACTGGCCGCGCTCGCGGGGGGAGTCCGGGCTGATTCGGCCGTGGCGGCCAACGCGGTGCATCAACCGAAGACGATCACCGAGTATGCGCTGACCAATCTCGACAAGCTGGTGTCCCTTGACGTGATCGAACCGATGGAGGTTGCCGATCTGCTCAAGTTCCTGGCCCTCAAGGGCGACCTGAACGTCATTGTGGGCCGCGAGGTGGCCGGCACGACCAAGTTGATGCTCAAGGATGTGGCCCTCGGCGAGGCGCTCGAGATCGTCCTGGCCGCCAACGGCCTGGCCTACGAGGTCAAAGGCAACATCATCAAGGTCATGACGGACAAGGAGTACCGCGAACTCCATGGCGAAGGGTTCTACGAGCGCAAGCAGGCCAAGATCATCGAGCTCAAGTACGCCTCGCCCAAGAACGTGGCCCTGATCCTGGCGGAGATCAAGAGCTCGATCGGGAAGATCGTGGCGGACGACGTCACGGGAACCCTGGTCCTGATCGACACGCCCGAGAAGATCCTCGAGATGGAGGCCGTGATCCGGAAGGCGGAACTGCCGACCATCCAGCGGCAGATGCCGACGGTGACGACGAACTTCGTGTTGCAATACGCCAAGGTCGAGGACATCGAGCCGCAGATCGCGCCGATGTTGACGAAGGAACTGGGCCAGGTGCGAAGCGACAAGCGTTCCAAGACCCTGATCGTCACCGATCTGCCCCACATCATCGCCAAGGTTGCCCATGTGGTGGAGTCGTTCGACGGGGTGAAGAGGCAGGTGTTCATCGAGGCGAAGATCGTCAACGTCCGGCTGAGCAATGAGTTCCGGATGGGGGTCAACTGGGACTACCTGTTCCAGGGGCTCGATCCGCGGTTCTCCCTGTCTGCCGTTTCGCAGTTTCCCTTGCTGGATCTGGCCAACAATGCCCAGCAGGGCATCCTCACCTACCGCACCATCGCGGCCGGCAACGACGTGAATACGGTGATCAAGGCCCTGCAGACCGTGGGCGACACCAAGTTGCTCTCCAATCCCCATATCGCGGTGCTGGACGGTGAGGAGGCGTCGATCAAGGTGATCCAGCAGCAGCCCTATGCCGAACTGCAGTTCGAAAGCGGCTCGACCAATATCGTGGGCAAGACGTACAAATTCATCGATGTCGGCGTGACGCTGGGCGTGACGCCCCGGATCAACGAGCAGGGGTTCATCACGGTCGACATCAAGCCGGATGTGAGCAGCATCATCGGGTCGTACGACACGGCCAGCGGACAGGGTGTGCCGATCGTCAAGAAGTCCGTCGCCGAGACGAGCGTATCCGTCAAGGATGGGGTGACCATCATCATCGGCGGTCTCATCGACGAGGTGGAAACCAAGGAGACCGTGGGATTGCCTCTGCTGAGCCGGATCCCGTTCCTCGGCGCGCTGTTCCGCACGACGACCACCGTGAAACAGAATTCCGAGCTGATTGTGTTGTTGACGCCGCGTATCGTGACGGGAGACCGGTTCTACGAGCGCAGCAAGGATGTCAAGAAGCTGCCGCGTTCCGCGGCGACGGCTGTTGCGCCGGCGCCCCTGGCGCCGCCGCCCGCCGAAGAGCCGCTGTGAGGTGGGTGGGGCAACTCCCTGGGTATTCACAACCTGATGGGAGGGCGCGCATGCTGCGCGCCGCGGACGGCGACACGCCGTCCCTCCCAAAGAGGCGGCGCAGAAGCGCCGCTGTCGTGACGGAAAAGGGTCTGAGCAACCTGAATGGTTACGCCGTCAGATGAACAGTCCTCGGCAACACACCGTCTTGATCCATCGACTGGCGCCGACGCCGGTGGTGTGCGCCTGTTGCCATGTTGCGGCGGGTCTCATCCTGATCGGATTCAGTGCCTTCGCCCAGTCAAACACCACGGCGGCGCCCGCGCTTGACGCCGCCGACTACCAGCGGCTGGTTGACGAGAATCTCGGCCTTCGCCGCGAACAATCCCGCCTCACCCGCGACGCCAACGACTTGCGCCGCCGCAACGCCTCGCTCGTGCTGCAGGTGCAGGAACTCGAGCGCAAGCAGGAAGCGTTGTCCTCGGCCCTGGCGGATCTCAAGGCGCCCGACGAGCTCAAGGCGGAACTGGCCCGGGTCCGGAAGGAGCGCGACGCGTTGAACCGCGACCTCGAGCGTCTCCGGTCCGAAACGCCGGCGGCCGCGGGGCGCGCTCCGGCGCCGGCGGCGCCTGCGCCCGGCGCGGGGTCGGATCTGTACCGGAAACTCGAGCGCGACAATGCGGAACTGCGGTCGCAGCTGGCGACGGCGCTCGCCGCATCGCAGAACGAGACCAAGGCGCATGCGGCGGCCGGCCTTCGTGAGACCCAGCTCGCCGCCCAGGTCGAGGAAGTGACCCGCGAACTGGCCCTTCAGCGCCGCGAGGGGGAGCAGGCCGCGGCCCGGGAAAAGATGCTCCGGACGGCGCTGATCAAGGTGGCCCGGAAAGCCCAGGCTTACGAGACAACGCTTCGGGAGGCGGAGGCGCGACGGCTTGCCCAGTCGGCCGCCACCAACGTGGTCATTGTCGGGGCGGCATCCCGCGGTCCGGGACCGGCGCCGGTCCGCAAACCCGAACCGGCCCTGCTCGATGCGGCGCGCAAGGCCATGGCCGCCGGACAGTACCGGGACGCGGAGCGGATCTACCTGGCGGGGCTCCAGCGCGATCCGAAGAACGCCCAGTTGCACTACAACCTCGGGGTGCTCTACGACGACTATCTTCAGGATCCGCGCGAGGCGGCGGCCCACTACCGCCGCTATCTGGCGCTGAATCCCGCCGCCCCCGACGCCGCCATCGTGCGTTCCTGGCTGGTGGAACTGGATGTGCGATCGAGGTGAGGCAGGTGGATCCTGCGGTCGGACTCGGGCGATGTTGTTTCGGTAACGGCAGCCGACCAGGCATTCAGAATTCAGGAGTCAGAAGTCAGAATGGAGAACAGGCGATAAACTCACTGCCTTGACAGAATAACCATTGCCCTTGTCGATGGCTGATCTCCGGGTAGTTCATTCTGACTCCTGACTCCTGAATTCTGAATACCTTCAGATTGACTCTTCCCATGCGCCGCGAACTGAGAATCCTGATCCTGGCTTTCGTGCTGGTCGTGGGACCCGCCGTGATTCTCACCGGCCTGGCGGGTCGCGTGATTTCCCACTGGCGCGTCATCCTGGAAACCCAGATGGGGCGCTCGGCGGCCCGGGTGCTGGAGCAGACCTCGGCAGCGCTTGCCTCCGATGTGATGGCGGGGTGCGAGGGCGTGCGCCTGTCCGTGGTGCGGGGGTGGTCCGGCGCCGGGCGGTGGAATGCCGTCGTGAATGCGGCCGCCGGGTTCCGGTCCTCCCACCCGTGGTGCCGCGGGGTCATCATCGCGCGGGAGGATGGCGCCATCGTTTACCCGCCGGCCGTCATCGGGAGCCCCGGTGGCGCCGGCCGGGACACGACGGCGGAGCCGCTGTACCGGATCGCTGCGGCGACTGAAGCCCTGTCGCTGCAATACGCGCACACCAACGACGCCGGGGCGGTGAACGCGTATGCCGCCGCGATCGGGCAACCGGGACTCGCCCCGGTTACCGCGGCGCACCTGCGTTTGCTCTCGGCCTCGGCCCTGCGCCGGCTGGGGCGCATCCGGGAAGCCGAGCGCGACTTGCGGCAGGTCACGGCCGGGCCGGTGGCCGACGGGCCGCTGTGCGACGCGGATGAGGGCTTCCACCTTGACCTGGTGGCGCAGCAGACGCTGGTCACCCTTCTGGACGAAGCCGGGGAAACAGCCCGAGCCCTGGATGAGGCGCTGTCACTGGCCGAAGGCGTCAGCGCCCGGTATGCGCGCATCCCGGTCACGCAGCGCGCCGTGCTGACGGCGTTCCTGAATGGCCGCGTACCGGCCTTGCTGCGCGCCGTGCCCGCCGAATCCAATGAGCGCCGATGGGCCCTGGCGGCCGGTCTGCTGGCTGAATGGGGACGCGCGGGGGCGCCGGATGAGTCGAAGCAGGCCGCGCTCGCCGCGGGGTTGGCTGTGTGGCGCGCGGCCGGGCGCGCGGCCGGCTGGCGGTGGATCGGCCCGTCGCTCGACCAGGTCTTTCTCATGACACCCGGCCCGGAAGAGACCGTGCTGACGATCGCCGTCGACCCGGTGGGCCTGCATGCGATGCTCAGCGCGGCCGCCAACCGCGCCGCGCCGGCGTCCGTCGGGCTCGAACTGACCTCCCCGTTCGAGACCAACAGCCCGGCTGTGATGACGCGCCTGGTGCTCGGCGAAGTGCGGCTGGCCTCGCCGCTCGCCTCGTTCATGCTGACCGCCCGCCCGGCCGATGAGGCGGCCTTTGACGCCGGGGCGCGCCTGCAGACCCGGCTGTACGCCTGGGGGGCGGGTGTCCTGGCGTTGGCCATTGTGATCGGCGGAACGCTGTTGTGGCGGATCAGCGCCGCCGAAATCCGGCGCGCCCGCACGCGCATCGAGTTCGCGGCGGCCGTGTCGCACGACCTGCGGACCCCGCTGGCCTCCATGCGCATGCTGGCCGAAAGCCTTTACCTGGGACGCATCGCCGAGGAATCCAAACGCCAGAGGTTCCTGGCGACGCTGGTCACCGAGTGCGACCGGCTCGGGCGCCTGACCGACCGGGCGCTGTACTTCATCCGGTTCGGGCAGGACGCACTCCAGTATCGGTTGACAGAGGGCGACCTGGGACTGCTGGTCCGTGAAACCACCGAAACCTACGTCATGAGCGGCATGAAGCGTGCCCGCCACCTGCGGGTGCATGTGGAGGAGGGATTGCCGGCGGTCCGGTTCGATGGCGGCGCCATGGAACAGGTGGTGCTGAATCTGATCGACAATGCCGACAAATACTCGGCGCAGGACCAGGATATCCGGGTCTCCGTGGAAGCGACCGCTGACCGGCGTCAGGTCAGGCTGTCCGTGCAGGACCAAGGTGTCGGCATAGCCCCCGCCGATCTGCACCGGATTTTCCGGGCCTACTATCGCGGTGAACGGGCCCGCGCGAGCGATGTGTCGGGGGTCGGCCTGGGGCTGGCGTTATGCCGCCATATCATCCGGGCCCACGACGGGCGGATCGAGGTCGAGAGCACGCCGGGCGAAGGCAGCACCTTCCGCGTGCTGCTGCCGGCGGTATAGGGAGGGAAGCGTGGGGTTCGTTGGGAATTACGGGTGACTGATCGGGGAGGGTTCAGGGAATCGACCATGCGGAATGTCCTGAACCCTGAACCCTGGGACCTGTGAACATGGGGAACGAGGTGCATGATGAACAAACCGAAGACCATCCTGATTGTGGAAGATGACGAAGCCCTGATGCTGGGGCTGGAGGAAAACTTGACGGTGGCGGGCTATCGTGTGCTCAAGGCCACCTCGGGTCCCGAGGGACTCAAGCTGGCCCTGGATCGCAAGCCCGACCTGGTCCTGCTGGATGTCATGTTGCCGGGCGCCAGCGGCTATGACGTGTGCCGGAGCCTGCGCGAGAAGAAGGTGTTCATCCCGGTCATCATGTTGACGGCGCGCAAGGACGAATTCGACAAACTGGTCGGATTCGACATGGGCGCCGACGACTATGTGACGAAACCCTTCAGCATCAAGGAACTGCTGGCCCGCGTGAAGGCGGTGCTCGCCCGCCGGGAACAGCCCGCGACGGGCCAGGAGCAATACCGGTTCGGCGACTGCGTCCTCGACACGCCGTCGCGCACGCTGACCCTGCGCGGCAAGGATGTGCCGCTCACGCGCACGGAGTTCGACCTGCTGGCCTACCTGCTGGCCAACGAGGGAAAATCGCTCTCGCGCGAGACGCTGCTGCGGGATGTCTGGGGCATGGAATACTATGGCACCCAGCGTTCGCTGGATACATTCGTGGCCATGCTGAGGGCCAAGATCGAGAAGAACCCCAAGTCACCCAGGCATATCCTCACCGTGCACGGGGTCGGGTACAAATTCGCGAGCTAAATACAGAAACATCCAACATTCAACATTCAACATCCAACATCCAACGGGGAACAACGGACATCCAACATTCAACATCCAACAACCAACATACAATGGGGAACACCCAACAGGGAAAGTAACTATGCAGACGGCATTCCAGGAGCCAGTCCTCAGCAAGACGCGGTATGACCTTGAGGAACGGTTGCTCGATTATGCTGCCATGATCGTACGGTTGGTTGAGGAGATGGAGAAGACCAGGGCGGGGAATCATGTGGGAGGTCAATTGCTGCGTTCGGGAACTTCGCCGCTCTTCAACCATGGCGAAGCCGAGGCGGCCGAGTCCCAAAACGATTTCGTGCACAAGTTGGGGGTATGCCTCAAAGAGTTACGCGAGTCGAAGAGAGCGTTGCGACTTATCCAGAGAGTTCCCCTTCTGCAACCGCCGGCGAGGATAGATCCCCTTCTCGCAGAGACAGAGGAACTCATCAGGATATTCTTTACCAGCATCCGGACTGCCAGAAAGAGCGTTCGCGAGGATGCGCCCGAAACCTATCGTACGGAGCCTTAGACATGCGCCTTTCCCCCTTGGGCGTTGGTTGTTGTTCGTTGGTTGTTGGACGTTCGTATGAGAGCGTGAAAATGCAGGCAGCGATCCAGGAAGCCCACCCCCGCCTTTCCCCCTTGGGCGTTGGTTGTTGGTTGTTGGCTGTTGGACGTTCGTGCCTGCTTATGACGTTCCTCTGCCTTGCGGCGCACGCCGCGCCGTCCGATCCCGAGGCCGCCTTCGCCGCGGCGTACACGCTCGAACTGAGCGGGCAGGACCTCGAGGCGACGATCGCGGCGTATCGGGGTGTGGCGGCCGATGCGGGCACGAACACGGTGCTGGCGGCGCGGGCCTGGTGGCGCATCGGCGTGTGCGAGCGATTGCGGGAACAATGGGGCGCGAGCCGCGAGGCCTGGCGCACGCTGATCGCGCGCTATCCGGATGCGGTGCCGTTTGCCGAAAGAGCCCATGCCGAACTGCGCGAACTCGATCGGGTCCTGGAGCGTGTGTCAATCGCCGGGCAGGTGGTGGATGACGAGGGCCGGCCGGTGGCCCAGGCCCCGCTGCTGATCGGCGAATGGGTCGGCAGCCCGCCGGCGCTTGCCGATGCGCAGGGCCGGTTCGTCGTGCAACGCCGCGTGATCCGGTCGCTGAAGACCGCGGCGCGCTATGTGCTGGTCTATGCCGAGCATCCGTCGCAGGAGCAGGCGGCGGCGCAGGCGGTCGTCCTGACGGGCGCCTCGGTGACGGACGTGGTGGTGCGGTTGCGGCCGACGGTGGCGGTCAGCGGCCGCGTCTCGGAGTCGTCGGGCCGTCCGCTGGCCGGCGCCCGCGTGACGATCCAGGCGACGGATCGCGACTCGGGCATCGACCTGCCGTATGACGCCGTGCTGCCGGGCGTCATGAGCGATTCCAACGGGATGTTCGTTGTGCGCAGCCTGGTCGAGGGGCTGCCCGTCCGCCTGTCGGCGGACTGCGCCGGCTACCGGCGCGCGGGGATCGACGTTGTCCCGAACGGGGCGCTGTTCCGCCCTGTCGAGCTGGCGCTGACGCCGACCGGTCGCGTCGGGATCGAGGGGGTGGTGACGGACGATCGCGGTCAGCCGCTGGATGCCGTGGTGTCCGCGCGCGAGTTCACCCCGGATGAAACGAGGATGGCGTCGACGCGGACGGATCTGAACGGGGGCTACCGGTTGCTGGAACTGCCGGATACACCGCTCAGCGTTCTGGCCGAGTCGGCGGGGTACGGCGAGCGCAGCGTCACGGGCGTGCGGCCCGGCAATCGACGGGTCGATTTTGTCCTGGGGCGGCCGGGTCCGTCGCCCCCGCCGCCGGTCGCCGTCGGCGAGGCGCTGCCGGCATTTGACGTGATCGCGCTGAATGCGGCTTCGCTGACCGGCGGCAGCCTGAAGCACCATGTGGCGTTGTTCTATTTCTGGAGCCGGCCCCACCCGCTCAATCCCCCGGCGGTGCTTGAGGATCTGCAGCGACGCCATGCCGATGCCGGCGTGCGCGTGGTGTGCCTGCACGACGCGTCGGCGCTGCCGGAGGACCTGGCGCTGACGACGCTGCGCCAGGGCATCAGCTACACGGTGGCGATCGACCGGTATGCGCCGGCCGGCGGCACCGGCGCGACGCACAGTGCGACGTTCGACGCGTTCGGCGCGCGCGCCGGGGACGCGCTGGCGATCGATGCCCAGGGCCTGGTGGCCTGGAGGGGCCGGCTGCACGACCCGGCGTCGCAGGTGGAACTCGAAACGGTTCTGGCCGGTCTGGTGTCGGAGACCGCCCCCTTTTCGCCGGGGACGGCGCGCCGGGGGACGGCGACCGGGACGCCGGTGCCGGCCCTGCGGGTCCGCTGGATTCGCGGGCATCCGGTCAGCGGCGTGGCGCCGCGCGACGACGAACTGCGGGGGCGCGTGGCGGTGTATCATTTCGGGTCGGCCTTCAGCGAGCCGCCGGTGCGCGGGGAGACGGCCCGGGACCTGTCCGCGCTCCAGGTGTGGTCGCGTCTCTTTGCGCGCGATTCGGTCCTGTGTCTGTGGATCCTGCCCACAGGCGAGGATACCGAGGAGGCGATTCGTGCGGCGCTGACGGCGGCACCCGACGCCATGATCGCCGTCGACCTGTCCGGCGAAACCTACCGGGCCTTCGGTGCGCGCGAAACCGCCGGCAATACGGTGGCCGACGGCGAAGGCCGCGTATGGGCGCCCGACTGCCGCGATGAACAGGTGTTCCGCGCGGTCAGGCAACTGCTGACCGCTCAGGGGCGGTTACGGGATTGACGAACTCGCCGGTGCTGTGCCAGCATGAAACGTTGGCTCCCGGGAGGGCGCGCATGCTGCGCGCCGCGGACGGCGGAACGCCGTCCCTCCCCAAGATGCGGCGTATATCGTGCAAGGGTCTGAGCAGGCAAAGCCTGTATTGGGGCAATAGGACAGGACAAACCCATGAGGATGACCACAATGAAGAAGATGCTGGTGCTCGTGCTGATGGTGGTGGCGGGGGTGGCGGCTTTGGCGGTCATGTCCGGTTGCGAGTCCGCGGAAGGCACGGACGGGATCACCGTGTCGCCGGGGTCGGTCACGGTGTCCGGCGGCACCAATGCGGTGACCTTCTCGGCCCAGGTGAAGAGTTCTCTCGCGATGCCCCTGGCGTGGAGCGTGTCGAACGGATCGCTTGGTTCCATCAGCCGGAGCTCGGGCAGCAATGCCGTCTATGTGGCGTACAGCGGCAGGACCGGAACCCAGACGGTCATCGTCAAGGACCAGTACGGCAACGAAGGCTTCGCCACCGTGGTGCAGAACTGATGATGCAGGGCCGAGGAGGAATACTCCGGCCCCGCAGCCCATGGGAGGGCGCGCATGCTGCGCGCCGCTGACGGCGCTGCCTGCCACGATGTAGCGGCCGCCGTCCCCGGCGGCAGGATGCAGGAATGGTTGCCGCCGGGGACGGCGGCACTACACGGCGCGACGCACGATGTAGCGGCCGCCGTCCCCGGCGGCAGGACTCAGCACGGTTGCCGATTGCACACTCCCAAGACCCCTATGGTCCTCCGTTTCCCCCCGTCCAACCCCGGCGCGAGAATTTGCAATTCCTTGACAAAAGCCCACCTGACAGTGTGTTAGCATTTCCTTGAAGTTGAGGTGCGGGTTGCGGGTCCTGAAGGGTCTATCCATGAATGTGAAACGAGTTTGGGCGGCCGTTGTGCTGCTGTGCATGGTGCCGCTGATGGTCAGGGCGGTGCAGACCAACACCTGGCAGTTCGGGGATCCCGGGGATCCCTACCAATACGTTGTCTCCGACCCCAGCAAGATCGAGGTCTCGAACGGCGTGGCCCAGCTGAAGTTCCAGTCCGAGAAGCAGTACTTCACAACCTTCACCAACTATCTGGTCAACCCGAGTAACGTCGTCGGTCTGGCGGCGGGCCCCGATGTCAGCGTCGTGTTGCAGAAGAACGGCGCGCTCTACCAGCCGAGCGGACAGTTCACTTCGCGAGCGTTTGACGGCGGCGACGGGGGCCTTAATACGTGGCTGCGTTTTTTCACGCGCACGTTCAACAAGTCGCTCGAGGTTCAGAATGTCTCGGGCGGAATGTCCCCCCCTTACCCCAATATGGTGGCGCTCTATCATCTCGATGGGGACTGGCAGGACGCTGTGACGAATGTGGCGGCCATCCCATCCGCGCCTGCACCTGCTTGGACGACGCAAGCCAAGTTCGGGCCTTACGCCGCCCAGTTCGATGGGACCAGCTATGCCTCGATGACCAGTTCGAATCTGTTGAATAATGCAACTTCGTTCACCATCGCCTTCTGGGTCTATTTGGTCCAGAGAAGTCCATACGGCGGCTACATGGCCCAGAAGTCATCAGGCAATCGCTATACCGGTCTCAATCAGGCGGAGAATGTGACGGGCGGTGGAATGGTCTTCTGGGCCAATAACCAACTGGTATGCAGTGTTCCGGTGACGGTCATTGATGTGGGCGTATGGCACTATATCGCGGCCACGTGGCAGGGGTCTGCCAGGGGGAAGATCTACGTGGATGGCGTGCAGAGAGGGGACGGAGCAGCTGGGAGTGCTGCGCTAATTCAAGATCAGCCCTTCAAGTTTGCTGTGGGCGATGCGGCCAAGTCCCGCCTTATCCTTGATGAAGTGGCCATTTTCCGGCGGGCGCTGTCGGCGGACGAAGTCACTACCTTGTATTCGCTGGCCACTGCCCTGAAGACCCAGATCCATACCGGGCCGTCGCTGAGTGTGTTGGCCAGTCGCCCGTTTGTCGGTCCCGATGGGACGGCGGGGTCGTACTTCATGACGGACAACAACTCGCTGGCGTCCATCGGGAGTCTGAACACGACGGAGCGGTTCATCCAGTATCGCGCTTACCTGGCGTCCGATGTCACGGGCGTTGACACCCCCTGGCTCGATGCGGCCGGGTTTGACGGGACGCTCGTCAGCCAGGCCGATGATGTCCTCGGGGACTACCTGCGCGGTGAGTCCGCCTCCAACACCACCGTCATGCCCGCCGTCAAGGATACCCCGTTCATCGGCCTGACGAAGGCCGACAACGGCGGCTATTACACGAATGGGACGTTCACATCGCGTGTCCTGGACGGCGGCAGCGGCGTGACGTGGGGGCAGATCGCCTGGAAGACCGGCACGGAACTGAGCACCAACGAGACCGCCGGGCTCGAGGGACTGTATCATGTGGAGGAGACCTCGTGGGACGACCGTTCCGGCAAGGGCCGTAACGCCGTCCTCACCAACATGGGGTTCACGAACTACGCCAAGCTGGGACGTTTTTCCGCCGTGTTCAACGGAAGTGCGAAGGCCGTGCTGCCGAACATGGCATCCATCAAGACCGTGGAGTTCTGGGTCCGGAACGACAACCCGACCGACGGGTTGATGGAGTTGACCAACACGGTTTACCTGTCGATGGTGAACCGCCTCGTTGTGCCGGTCGGGTTCCCGGCCGGCACGGTTGTCTACGTGAATGCGATGGCGGGCGGACCGCTTGTCGGCGGTTGGAATCACGTGGCGGCCGTATCCGCCACGGCCGTGCCCAGCAAGGCCACCATCGGCGTTGCCAATGGCGACTACATGGAAGGCCAGATGGATGAGATCGCCCTGTACAGCCGGGCCTTGTCCGCGGCCGAGGTTTCCTCTCACTTCGTCACGGGGCGGCGTACGGTGGCCGGCCGGGTTCGGTTCCAGGTTCTGACCAGCACAAACAATCCGCCCACCGGCAGTTTCACGGGACCCGACAACCAGCCCGGCTCCTTCGGCCTCGCGGGGTACACGGGACGGTACCTGCAATACAGGGCGATACTGGAGGGCGATAGCACCGCCACCCCTGCGTTGGATTCCGTGACGGTCACCTACAATACGTCCGCGACCTTTGTCGAGGCCGACATAACCAATGCGGCGGCGGGGGTGTTCGATGGCGGCCGCACGCGCTGGTACGGCGACGAACTGGCCCTCCGCAACCTGGCCAACATCAGTCCGGGGAATGCCAGTCCATCGCTCGTGCCCGACCTGATCGGGCTCTGGCACCTGGACGTGCCCGACTGGCTGGCGGATTCCACGGTGAACAACAACGGGGCCACGGCGAAAGGCGCCGCCACCTCGACGACGGACGCGCGCGTGGGGTCGAGCGGCGGGTCCTTCGGCGGGTCCGGAGATTATCTCGAACTCCCCAACATCGCCCTCGCCAACTATGACTTCACCGTGGCGGCCTGGATCAAGAGCCCGTCCTCATTCCTCACACACTGCGCCGTCGTGTCTTCGTATGTGTCCGGCGGCTCGTACTTCACGCTCGCCTATAATGGAAACGGGGTGACGACTACGGCGGGGGGCGCGGGCTTTACGCTAAGTGCCGGGGGCACCACGTTGGCGGTGTTGGGGAATCGCACCGGGTTGAACGATGGCCAGTGGCATCACCTGGCGGGCGTGCGCAACGGTTCGCAGATGCACCTCTACATCGACGGCGTGCTGGCGGGAACAGCCAACCTGGGCGCCGGTTTCGGAAGCCTCCCCCTGGGGAGGATCTACATCGCCAAGAAAGGCGACGATACCGTTTACTATCAGGGCGTGATCGATGAGGTGCTGCTGGCCAGGCGGGCCTTGACGGAGACCGAGATCGGGGGGTTGGCGGCCATGGGGGCGGCGACCCTGGCGCCCGGCACGTTCACCAGTCCGGTTTTCGGATCCGAGGACAAGAAGACGATCTGGGACAAATTAGGGTGGGGCCAGGACGCCCCCTATTCCCGGCCGCAATCGGCGGGCGACACGAATCTGGTGCTGCTCTGGCACCTGGACGCCATCACAAATAGTGTGGAGGTGGCTGATGCCAGTTTGAAGGGCAACTATGGCACGCTGACGGCCGGGGCGACGATCGTAACCAACGGCCGGTTCGGCGGGGCCCTGAGCCTGTCGGGAAGCGGCCAGTACGTCTTTGCCAATTCCAGCAGTGTCCTTGAGCCGGGCGCCCTCTCGATCGAGGCGTGGGTTTACCCGGAGGACGCCCTGAGCCATGTCATCATCGACAAGTGGAACGCCAATAGTGGCTATCGCCTGGCGTTGGACAGCTCGGGACGTCCCTATTTCTGGATCAACGCGAGTTCCTGCACTCAGTCCGATGCCGTGCGGACGAGGCAGTGGACGCACATCGCCGGCGTGCACGACGGCTCCTCGATGCGACTCTACGTGAACGGCCAGGTCAAGGCGCGCGGATCGGCGGGGGCCGCGGTTGGTTCAGGGCAGCAACTCCGGGTGGGGCTCGGGGGAGGCGGCGAGGATCCATTCTCCGGGAAAGTGGACGAGGTGGCCGTGTACAGCCGCGCGCTGTCGCCGGAAGAAGTCCTCGATCATTACCGGGCTGGCGCGGTGACTTTGCGGTTCCAGATGCGGTCGTGGGACACGTTGGGCGAGGAGGGCCCCTTCGTGGGCCCTGGCGGAACAAACACCGCCTATTTCACCACGGATGCCGGATCGGTGTTGAGCGCCGGCGCCCCGCTGCTCAGCAAGTACTTCCAATTCCGGGCCTATCTCGCGTCTGAGGATGCGCGCTGGGCGCCCCGTCTGCAGGGCATGCGCATCGAAACATCAAGTTACCCGCAGGACTACCCGTATGTCTATCCGGCCAACGGCTCAGGCCTGGATTTCCTCGGCTACCTGACGGGCTTCTCCCATGCCTTGTCGAACAACACCGATGCGGCGGTCCGTTACCAGGTGTCGGGCGACAACGGAACCAACTGGTACTACTGGAGTTCGCTTTCGGCGCGTTGGGAACCTCCCCTCACTCCCGATTGGGATTATGCCAATGAGGTGGGCACTGTTCAGACGAACATCGGCAAGTTCTTTGAGCAGCGTTACCCGACGAACGGAGGCACGTTCAAATTCAAGGCGTTCCTGCGCTCGTTCGGAATTGACCAGACCTCCCTCGATCTCGTGCGGTTGGGGTATTCCACCGGCCGCATTCTGGTGACCGTCCCCAACGGGGAGGAAGTCGGGCCGAAATCGTGGCTGGTGGGCGTGACCAATACCATCGAATGGGTGTCCACCAATGCCAGCGGCACGGTGAGGATCGAGGTCTCGACGAACAACGGGTCGGTGTGGCAGACGATCACCGCCGGCGCGCCCAACAACAAACGTTACGATTGGCTGACTCCCGGCGCCTGGCTGAGCGGCACTCAGGAGAACACCCGATGCCTGATCCGGGTGACCGATGCGAACGACAGCACCATCACCGATCTATCCGACACGAACTTCACGCTCGTGAACCGGTTCAAACTGCTTAAACCCAACGGCGGCGAGAAATGGTACATCGGGACCACCCGAACGGTGGAATGGCAGACGCCGCCCGGTCGATCGTTTGTCTGGCTGTTCTATAACATCAATGGATCGACCGGCAACTGGGAGCGCATCCTGTACAGTCCCCCCAACAACTACAACATCCCGAACAATGTGTCGGGATCCGCGAGCAACAGCTATGCGTGGTCGATTCCGACGACCAACAATGCCGTGTTGTCCGAGCACGCCCGGATGCGCATCACGATCAATACGTTTGCGCTGCCTCCCACGACGGCCGAGGATATTTCGGACAACGACTATGTGCTGGCCGGCATCGGGTTTCTGGAGCCCAACAACCTGACGTCGTGGAAGCGCTTCACCCCGCAAACGATCCGCTGGATTTCATCGGGGGCGGAGGACGGGGGCGTCCACATGGAGTTTGCCGAGGATGGGGTCAATTTCATCACGATCACCAATGCCGCGGCCAATGTTGCCGGCACCAACAGCTTCGATTGGACGGTGACGTCCGACAAGCCGAGCACGAACGCTCGGATCCGGATCACCGCCGTGTCCGATCCGGCCGTGTGGAACGTGTCGGCCCCCTTCACGGTGGCGGATATCCAAATCCTGACGCCGAAGGCCGGCGACACGTGGGCCCAAGGCACCACGAATGAGATCACCTGGACCTCCGGCGGCGCCGGCACGAACGTTAACATCTACTACTCGACCGACGATGGCGCCAGTTGGAGCAATACGGTGGTGTCCGGCTATGGGAACGCGGATGTTCCTGAAACCAACCGCTTTTCCTGGCTGGTGCCGCAGACCCCGGGTGTCGGCATTCGCGTCAAGGTGGAGGCCACGCCCGGCACCAACCTGTACTCCATATCGGATCCGTTCAGCATCGCCGGTATTAAGATCCTGACGCCCAACGGCGGGGAATCCTGGAGGATGGGAACGCTTAACCCGATCAACTGGACGGCGGCGGCTGCGGGTATTGAGGGCGCCGTTGCGTTCTCCTATGACAACCGTGATACGTATACGAATGTCGCTCCGGTGGTCACGCTGGCGGACGGTACGGTTGACTATGTACCGGATTTCCCCAGCGTCAGGTGCTGGGCGCGCGTGAGTGCCAACGAGGTGTCGAACGTCGTTGACCTTTCGGACGGCTACTTCACGGTGGCGGGGGTGAAAGTGACCCAGCCGGAGGCCGGGGTCGTCTACACCATGGGGGTTCCGACCAACGACGCGATCATATGGACTTCCGCAGGGACCAAGGATCTTGTCATCGATGCGTACTACTCGCCGGTGGGGGGGCGCGAGACGCGTCTGGATTTCGTGCCGGACAACGCGAACATCGAGGACTATCCGGGCAAGAACAGGCGCAACTGGACGCCGGCGATGTCGTTGGAACCCTCCGGAAACGGACGCATCACGATCTTCGCTTCCTCCGGGGTGTCGGGCTCCTACACGGGTATCTCGCAGAACTTCACCCTTCGGGGCGTCCTCCTGACGCAGCCGACGACCGGTACGGTCTTCAAGATCGGGCCTGTGGACCCTCAGATCCGATGGATGACCGCGGGTTTCGACTCGGGCGCGGGCTGCTATTTCCACCTGTCTTCCGACGGGGGGGGCACCTACGACCCGACGCCCCTTATTCCCCAGGAGACCCCGATCAATCAACTGCAGGAGTCCTGGTCGATGGATCTCACGCTGGATCCGACCACCAATGCCGTGATCAAACTGGTCGCCACCAATGCCCCGATCGGGTTCGAGGCGGTTTCGTCACCTTTCGTGCTGCGCGGCATCAAGGTGCTCTCGCCGCAGACCAACGACAACTGGGCGATCGGCACCACGCATCCGATCCAGTTCCGGTCGGCGGCCGCGGGCGCCCTGGCGAACATCTACTATTCCTCCGACAATGGTGCAAATTTTGACCAGGCCAATCCGGTCGCCGAGAACGTGCCCATCCTGAACGGACTGGTGACGACAACCAACTGGACGATTCAGGGAACGCGCGAGCCGTCATACAATGCGCGCATCAAGGTCCAATCCGTCACGCAGCCGGATGACTTCGCCACCTCGGGGCGTTTCACGGTGGGCGGCATCAAGGTGTTGCGACCGATTTCATCGGACCTGTGGGCGATTGACGAAACCAACCGCATTCAATGGGTCGCCATCGGCACCCGCGGCACCAACACCATTGAACTGATCCGTGCGGCGGACAAGTCGGTTCTCCAGACGATTGCCACCGGCTGGACGGGTTCCTTCTACGACTGGGCGGTGCCGACCAATGCGGTCGCATCGAATCTCGCGATCAGGGTTACGGATGTCGGCGGCGCCAGCGGCGAATCGCAGCCGTTTAACATCGTGTCCGAGGCGACGGTGATTCTCACCTCGCCGGAGCCGGGCGAGTTCTGGAGGCTGGGCGAGACCAACACGATCCGGTGGTCCAAAGCCGGTAACATGAGCGACTCGTTTGTTGTTGGATACGCGATGGGCGACTTCACGGCCTACAACGACATCCCGGCCGGGAGCGCCACCCTGACGAATGGCGAGTATTCACTGTCATGGAAACCCTCGGACAAGGATCCGGCTAACATGGGTGCCGCCAGGATTCGGGTCTACAACTTCGACAAACAAGCCATCAGGGATACCTCTGAGACGTTCTATCTCGCCCCCACACTGGCTATCGTCTTCCCGAACGACGGTGCGGATGTATTCTTCGCGTCGAAGGAGACTGACATCTCCTGGGACACGCTGGGCCAGGTCACGAACTTCGACCTGTACTACTCCACATCCCCGGGGCGCGACATCGGATCGTGGGTCCAGGTCAACCCGACCAACCAGCCGATCCCCGGCAAAGGCCACAATCAGCGCAGCTATTACCGCTGGACGGTCCCCAACTTCAAGAGCGACGGGGTCTGGCTGCGGATTCAGGATCATGCCTACCCAGGGATGTTCGCCTACAATGTCCCGGGGCCCTTCGATGATTGCGACCGCACGTTCTCCATCAAGCGCTACGTCATCAAATGGCATGTTTACGACCTGGCCAACCCCACCAACGCCATCGACCAGCTCAGCGTCTCGGACAGTTCCGGGTGGTCTCAATCCGGTCTCACGGCGAGTCCCTTTGTGACGAACGAGTACGCGTTCGGCGTCTACGACACCGTCTGGTCGCGCGAATACTTCTACGACAAGGTGATCTTCAATTGGAGTCCGGGCCCGGACCCGATCGCAATCATCGAGGTGCCGATGAGCCAGTCGGGGGCCGCCTCGGCCTTCCGGGTGATGGCGAACTTCGTCTACGATTCCACCCTGCAACGGTTCCGTGTGTCCTCCTGGATCGAGCGCGGGGGCCGCCTCCTGACCGGCGCCACGAGCAGTACGATCTCGTTGTTCGACGGGGACGGCAATCTGCTGCCCTACGACCTGGTCGCCACCTCGTCCGACGCCTCCGGCGTGTTCTGGCAGAATCTTCCCTCCGAACTCATCGAAGGACGGACCTATTTCGCCAAGGTCGACATTCTGTTCTCGGGCGTGAAGTATACCTCCGGCGTGACGTTCCAACTGCGCGTGCCGGCCGGCGAGGACCAGGCGCAGCAGATTCTCGACTTGCTGAACACCGTCAACACGAACGTCAACACCATCAATACGAACCTCACGGCCCTGTCAGAGGCGCAGGCCAGGTTCCGCGACACCGCAACGGCGAAGCTCGACATGCTCACCAACATCATCGGGCAGATCACGGGACTGACGAACATCGAGTCCCGTCTGGATGCACTGTCCACGCAGACGCTGGCGCGCCTCGATGTGCTGACGAATTCGATCGGCGTGATCGGTCCCAGCGAGACGAATCTCATGGAGACGTTCCGGGCCTTCAGGGCTGAATCCGCCCAGCGGACCGCCCGCCTGCTCACGCGGCCGTCCACCGTCAAACTCGGCTCCCGGGTGAACGTGCTGTTCCGCAGTGAGCCCAATACGACCGTGGCGATCACCGTGTCGACTCTGCCCGCCGGCGTCTTGTGCTACACCAATGGCAGCATGGCCAATATGGCGGGCGGCATCTATGGGGATGAACTGACCGCCAATTGGGGCACGGGCGATTTCAGGGTGGCCTGCACCGATTCTTCGGGCGGACATGACAGCATGGTTCTCAAGGTCATCATGACCGACCTGGACGATCTGGCCACGGCACTCACCAACGTCAGCGATTCGTTGAATGACGTCGAGCTCCGGGTGATCGGGCTGGCGTCTTCCGTCTCCAATATCGACACCTCCGTTTCGGGCCTGACCACGAATCTGGCCGGGCTGATTGCCGAGGTTGACGATGTGTATGCGATTGTGACCAACCTGCAGTCGACCATCAACTGGGGCGATGTGACCGACATCCTGGGCGTCGTCCGCGGGATGAGCAACGAGATTGCCGGCTTGGCGACGGATTTCAATGCCGTCAACTGGACCAACCTGGCGGCCCTGTCGGACCTGGGCCCCCAATTGGCGGGTGTGATGGCCGGGGTGTCAAACCTGCAGGCAACCATCAACTGGTCGAATGTCACCGATATCCTGGACGCAGTCGACTCGATCAGCAATCGTCTGGGCAGCCTGACTAATGTGCCTGTGCAACTCGCGATGTTGACCAACATGCCGGCTCAGCTGGGCAGGCTGACGAACCTCGAAGACCGGGTGGCGCTATTGACGAATCTGCCGACCCAGCTGGCGACAATGACCAACTTGCCCGCACAGATGGCCAGTCTGACGAACATGCCGGTGCAACTGGCGCTGCTGACGAACATGCCGGCGCAACTGGGCCGGCTGACAAACTTGACATCGCAGGTCGCGCTACTGACCAACATGCCGGCTCAGTTGGCGATATTGACGAACATGCCGACGCAGTTGAACGAGCTGACCAACATGACGACACGGCTCGAGGCGCTGACGAACCTGCCGTCGCAGTTGGCCGACTTGACTAACCTGCCATCGCAACTGGGCTACCTGACGAACCTGACTGCGCAGGTGGGCTCCTTGACGAACATGCCGTCGCAGTTGGCGCTGCTGACGAACATGCCGTCGTTGCTGAGCGGGCTGACCAATCTGCCGGCGCAAATGCGCGGGCTGACGAACCTGCCGGCGCAGGTGGCGCTGCTGACAAACATGCCGGCGCAACTGGCGAGCCTGACGAACAT
This sequence comes from uncultured Verrucomicrobiota bacterium, assembly GCA_964611575.1. Taxonomy (GTDB): domain Bacteria; phylum Verrucomicrobiota; class Kiritimatiellia; order CAIKKV01; family CAITUY01; genus CAITUY01. The sequence continues at coordinate 255 of CAZTAJ010000070.1, read as the reverse complement.
GCCGTCGTTGCTGACGGGCCTGACGAACATGACGGCGCAACTGGCGGGGCTGACGAACCTGCCGTCGCAACTGGCCGACCTGACGAACCTGCCGTCGCAGTTAAGCTACCTGACGAACCTGACCGCGCAGGTGGGCTCCCTGACGAATATGCCGTCGCAGTTGGCGCTGCTGACGAACATGCCGTCGTTGCTGAGCGGGCTGACCAATCTGCCGGCGCAAATGCGCGGGCTGACGAACCTGCCGGCGCAGGTGGC
>CAZTAJ010000069.1:0-21996 GCA_964611575.1 uncultured Verrucomicrobiota bacterium | reverse complement strand
AGTGTGGCCAACTTCGCCGGCAGTCCCTCAAAGAACACAACGGTCCTGCCCTCCCCGACATCGCGTGCTAACGCCCGCATCAATCAGGTATTCGCGCGATTGGAGGCTTGGCATCTCATCCTGCGTTCCGACCAGAAAGGCCCGGGTGCCGAAGCCAGTCACCACTACCTCCCCAAGCGATATCTTTTCGATACGGGGGTGTTGCGTCATCTGCGCGAAGTGGCGGTTCCATCCATTCGGCTATTGAGCACGCTCGCGCCGATGGCCCGGCAGCCGCTCGGCGGGGTCATCGAGAACCAGACAGCGGTCGAACTGGTGCGGCAAGGCGCGACGCTCTGCGGTTGGAAAAAGACGCCTTCGGGCGGCGAGATCGATTTTGTCGTCAAGTGGGGCCTGGAGACCTGTCCGATCGAATGCAAGGCCTCCGTGACGTTCGACCGTAAGAACATCCGGGGCATCGGCGAATACCTGGCAATGTATCGGCAGCACTTCGGAATCGTGGTCAGTCTGGCGCCACAGGCGGTGTTCTCGTTGCCTGAGAATCGAACCGTGGTCAATGTGCCGATCTATCTGTTAGAGCGACTCCCGCGCACCCAGGCGAGTCATTCGCCATCATCGACGCAACACACTTAAAATCCTTGTTTTCGCAGAATCCTGCCGGGCCATAATCATCCAGTAGGGTCAGCCAGAAAGCGCATTTCGGTCAATGTTTACAGGGGATCAGGCGCCGCCAGCATGTCGCGCATCACCCCGCGTGCAAACCCCACGCTTCCAACTCCGTTGATCGCGATCTTACACTTCACGGTTTTCTTCCTTGCGTTGGCATCCTGTGTTGAAACACTTCCGTTGCATGGGTCCCCTCCACGTCAATGTTGGATGTCCGATGCACACAGATCATATGGCGGATGCACAACGCCGGTCACAATTGCCGCGTAATCCCGCATGGCCGCGATCACCTGTCGATGGCGGGGCGGGGTGGGAATCCCTTCGATCAAAGGGTCGCCGGTTTCAAGGATCCAGCGGTGCAATTCCGCCGCAAGCATTTCGGCAGTATCCCCATAGCCCGGTTCCTCATGGAGGTTCCGGATTTCGCCGGGGTCCACGGTCAAATCATAGAGTTCGAAGGGAGGGTGATAGGCCAACGGCGGCGCGGCGGGCGTGACCGGGGTTGTACGGCGATTCCAGGATTGACTCGGATCCATCAGGAAGGGAGCGATGGTGAAATTGGCGATGAGCTTGTGCGTCCGGGTGCGGATACAGCGGCGCGGGTCGCAGTAGTCGTGATAGGTCATCTCCCCGAAGAGAGCTTCACGATGTCGATCCGTGTGGCCGGCGAGCACCGAATGGAAGGACTGTCCCTGGACCGCTTCGGGCACTGGGACGCCGAGATACTCGAGCAGCGTGGGGAGCAGGTCGACATGACTGATGAGGGCATCGGTCCGGCGGGGGGGCAGCCGCGGTCCCCGCATCATCAGGGCCACTTCCAGCCCTGGATCCATCAGTGTGCATTTGGCCCGAGGAAAGGGGATGCCGTGGTCGGTGGTGAACAGAACCAGAGTAGTGTCCGCCAGCTCATTCGTTTCAATCTGCTTCAGAATTCGCCCGACCGCCATGTCCAGTTGCTCAATGGCGGCCTGGAACTCGGCAAAATCCAAACGCGCCTCGGGGGTGTCACGGAGGTAGGGCGGAACCATCGCGTGTGCTTCCGGATCTGCTTTGAAACCAAATTCTCCATCGGGGTGTCCGGGCAGCCGGTGCGGTTCCTCGATGCCCACCTGCAGGTAGAACGGCGCGTGCTGTCGGCCCTCAGCGTCCAGCCAGGCGCAGGCGGCATCCGCCACGTCGTCAGCCTTCACGCGCCACTCGTACGGGGCCACATCCGTATGCGCGACCGGCAGGAGGTCGTAGCCCATCTCGGCGGGCCGCCGCGTTTCGTGCTGCATGCCAGCCAAGGCACAGTCGTACCCGACGTTGCGCAGAATTCCGGCTAGGTGCCGCTCGCCTGGGTGCAGATCCCAGCCGAAATGGGTCAGCCCCATCACACCGTTGCTATGAGGATACCGGCCCGTAAACAGGCTAGCCCGGCTCGGACTGCACTGCGGTGCCGTGCAGAACGCATTCTCAAAGACAACGCTTTCCGCCGCCAGGCGATCCAGATTCGGGCTCTGAACCGAGGAAACCCCATAGCAGGGCAGATGGCGGCCCAGGTCGTGACAGATGATGAGGACAATGTTCGGAAAACCAGGCATTATTCCTCCACGATTTCGATTGCGAACGGGTGTTCGGAGTAGATGCCGCAGCGCACGTTGCACTTCGAGCAGATGCCGTCCTTCACCTCGTCGCCGCCACGCGACTGGCACGTCGGGCATTTCAGCAACGGAAACTCATCGGTGCGGAATGGACCGGCGGGCAGCCCTGCCCGATTGAACAGGTTCTGCTGGGGGTAGTTGGCCCACCCGTAGCGGACGGCGACCGGATTGGGCACTTCAGGCGCGGCAAGAATAACGGCATTGCCGTCGAGCTTGCCGTTGGCGTTGTGGAAGACGCGGTTCTCTCCGCAGATCGTGAAACCGGTCGGTGTTTCGCCTTGCAGAACCAGACCGTCCGCGGCGTTGTCGAAGGCGACCCGCACCTTGTTTCCAACAATGGTCATGTCCCTGAAAACGGGAGACCTGGAGGCAACGTCTTTTCCGTACACCTGTCCGAGGGCTGTCATGGCCAGGCGCTCGCCGATCTCGCGTTTGCGCGGGGCGTGCAGGAGAACGGGATCGCCGAGGTCGGTGGTCACCACCATGGCCGCGTTGGGAACCGTCGCGGCCGCCCGGGCCTGGACCTCGCGCACTTCCGCCCAGGTCGACGGCTCCTGCGGCGCCGCAGGCAGTTCCTTCCTGTAGAAGTTGAATCCGGGAAGCTGAACAAAGAGAAACGGGAAAGCCCCTTGGCCCCAGTCCCCGCGCCACAGCTCAATCAACGCCGGGAAGTAGTCTGCGTACAGGATCGAGCGGTCCGCGTTCGACTCGCCCTGGTACCACAGCACGCCTCGAATGGCGTACGGACAGAGTGGCCGGACCATGGCGTCGTACAGCCGTCCGTTGGTAAACGTGCCCGAACCCGCGATGCGCAACTTCGTTGCGGCGTCCACCCATAGGTCGATGGAAGACCCACCGACCGAGATGTTAAGCATGCCAACCGGCACGTCCAGTATGTGGCGGAGTTTTCTCCCGAAAAAATAGCCCACGGCAGAAAACGCCGATATCGTCTTTGCCGTAGCGGGAGCCCAGGTTGCGGCCAGTTCCGGCAGCGGGCCGCTCATGGGCGGCCTGGGAACGTTGAACAGGTGCAGCTCTTGATCGGGGTTCAGCATGTCCGGCGTGTGATCGCTTTCCGAGACAGGCATTTCCATGTTGGATTGGCCACTGCAGAGCCAGACCTCGCCGACATACACGCCGCGCCGAAGCGTCTGATCGCCGGCCGTCGCAAGCAGATCGAATGGGCCGCCGCCGCTGAGCGGGGGAAACTTGACCCGCCATTGCCCGTCCCGGGCGACGGTCTGCAACACCTCCCCCTGCAGGGACACCCGGACCTTTTGCCCGCTGGGAGCGCACCCCCAGATGGGGACCTCCATGGCTCGTTGAAGGACGGCCCCGTCAGAAAATAGCGGCGAAAGCGTGAAGTCTCCGCCGGAGGTTTCTAATGCCTTGGCGCAGGGAAACATGACAAATACTCCAACACAGGCGCTGAGAATGAAAAGCCGAGGTATCATTGTCTCGCTCCCGTCGGCTGGGCGACTCGCTCCTTTGGGGCGGCGCTAACGACCAACTCGTCGTAAAAGCTGATGTAGAAGTAGCTGGCCGGGCTGCGGTCCTCTCGGTTGCCATGGCCGATGATCAGTTCGGCGGGAGCGCCAGCCAGTTCGGTGCGAGGCATGGATGCCAGATCATGCCAGGTTGCGCCATCGGTACTGGTCAGGAAGTCGATCGAACTGGGTTGAAGATCGATCCGCATCCAGTTGATGATGGCCGGTACGTCGCCCCATTTTTCAATTGCCGGACCGAAAGCATGGAACCGGTCTTTTCGCTCGTCGGGACCCTGCTCCCAGGCGGTCAGGGCGATTTCCTTTCCATTCTGCCAGACCAGGCGTAGACCAGGCCCGAAGCCGGGTTCGAAAAGGCCGAGGGGCTCGCGCAGTTTCAAAATGATGCTGCAGTTATCCTGACTGAACGGGCGGCGGATGTTGTGTGCCAAACCCGAGCCGTTGCGAATTTTCAGGTAGCCCTGGGTCACAGAAACCGGATCGGTCGTTACAAGTCGCGCCTTGGCCTTGCGCGAGTCGCCGGTGGCGCGCCAGGATTCGGCACTGATCTGTTTCTCCCAGACCGATGAAATCGTTGAGAAGTTGTCACTTAATGCGTCGATTCGCTGGGTGCCGACTGGAACCAGTTTGTCGCCCAGCGTCGGTGACAGCGGTTCGTACACGCCAGGCGTGGCCAGGATCAGGGCGCGATAGCTGTGGCGGGGCACGGACAGACTCTCGATTCTTCCGGCGGCAAACGGCACGACCGAGCCTTCCCGCTCATCGACGGCAATGGCATTCTGTGGCAACCCCAAGGCTGCAAGGTCTGCTTCGAGAGAAACAGCCCTGTCTTGTTCGGCAAGGTTACTGACCAGCACGCGGACGCGGCCCGGGCGTTTCCAGGCGGTGAGAAAGATATCGCGGCCGCCGGACAGCAGTTCCAGAGGCCGCTTCGGCATCCAGTAGGGCAGGAACTCGACGTCCGGTTCGTAGCGCCCGAACTCATGGTATGGCTTGCGTCCCATCGGTTCGTACTGATGGTCGAGATCGTACATACCAAGCATGGCGTACGTCGGTTCGGGGTACCAGACATAGAGGTATTTGGCGACCGTCCCCCATTGTCGCCCCAAGGTAATCCGCAGGTTGGCCAGCCCGGTCGGATTGTACCAGCGGTCGATGAAATCGTATTTGGCGCGGCCTTCGTCGTGGTCGACCTGCTTTTCGTATTCCAGATAGCCGCCGTTTTCGCCGTCCAGCCAGAAATCGGCGAACCCAAGATAGCCTACTGCCGGGCAGTCGGTGACGTGCGCCATCATCACCGGCAGGGGGCCGACGGATTGAAAATAGCTTTGCAGGCGTTGGAGAAAGTCTCGCTGGCCAAAGACGTGGTAGGACGGCTGCAGCTTCCCATCGTTATCGATATAGGCGATGCCGCTGCCGAATCCGTTGGCGCGTTGGGGGTAGGTGTTGTCAAAGTACATGCCGTCGAGGCTCTCCTTCTCATGCCACTTCCGGTAGGCCCACATCAGGAAATCGATGTGCGAAGGAGTGTAGAGGCCATTTTCCCACTCATCGCGGGTTGCCTTGACCATGTCGCCATAGACCGGATCATCCGGCGACACGCGGTGGCTCTGCAGGCAGCCGTACTTCCACCAGCGGTTCTCCGCGCGCGCCTCGCCCGTGCGGTACCAGGGGCTGGCGCCCACATCGTGGCGGGTGATGGCGCCGGGTTCCAGGTCGGCAGCGATCACCGGGAGGTCAAAATAGCCCCACCCATACCATTCCATGCCTTTTCCGGTGCCGCCGGGCGGGCGCGGGCGGATCGGGGTGGCCTGCAAGGAAAAGGTGATTTCGACCGGCTCTGAAAGGGTTGTCGGCACATTCACCGGCAGCAACCGGAGGGTGGTTACGCCGTTTTCGCGAACCAGATCCATGACCGGCTGTTCCCGGTCAATCTTCCAGGTGCGCGTGTTTTCGACCATGACGGCAAGGCCGCGGTCGTCATTGCCCAGCCATGTATGCGGCCAAACCGGTACGGGGCGGGGCTTGCCGGGCGCGGTCAATACCTGTTGCGGCCCGCCGGTAATGGCTCTGATCGAGTCCCACAGCTCGCCATCCGGCAATCCTTCGATATCAAGGAAGGTTTTCTGCGGGCGCATGGCGTCGGAGGCGGCGTTGAACAGTAATGCTTGTTTGTCTGGCACCGGTATTTCGATGCGAAGTTGCTCGATTTCAACGTTTGCCTTCCTGGGGGTCAGCCGAACTGTCACCTTGTAGAATCCGTCGTACTCGATGCTGCCAAGCAGGGATGCCTCAAGTTCGGGACATGCCGCCGTTCCTTGGATGTCCACCTGTCGTGCGGTTTGCGAGGCGATTCTCCAGTTGCTGCTTCGCCATTGCAGCGTTCGCCCGTCCGCGGCCACAGCGGTGACACGTACTGGACCGGCCAGGATGTCAGCTTTTACCGGGCCGCGCGTCGGTTCCTGCTGCCGTACGACCACACGATCAGGCAATCCGAAACCAGTCAGGGAGATTTCACGCCCCCAAACCGAGATCGTGGGCTTGCGCCACCAGGCAAGCAAGGATGGTTTTTTGCTGGAAATCGGCGTCCATGGCTGGGGAACTGCCGCTTCCTGGCCAATCCGGTTATCTTCCCAGGGGTAGTTTTTTCGCGCGAAGTGCGCTTCCAGCGTTTTGTCGTGTCTGCCTGCTAGCAGGGTCACTGCATAATCGCCGGCCAGCAGGTTTTCGGGGAGCACAATAGCGGTTCTGAAAATCTCCTGCGGATTCGTCACTTGAACCACTTTCTGCAAAACCTCCGTATCATTCGCATCAACGATCCGGATACGGGCATTGCCCTCCGTGGCCATCATTTCGCCAAGCCCGGCATAAAGTACCAGGGCATGATCGCTGACCCGGTACACGGCCCGCAGCGAACCGGCAATTTTCCCCGCAAACTCGGCAGGCAGCCGCAGGGCGCTGTCGCGCAGCGCATCCGACTGCACGGCGGCGATATAACCGCGAATATCGGCCTGGGAAAGCGACCGATTATAGAAGCGCACCTCGTCCAGAACCGCATCCTGACCGGGCGCACCGAGTTGCAGGCGGTCGAATTTCTTGGCGAATTGCACGAAATTCTGGTCGTGTGTGAGTTCGCTTGCCAGTTCGCCATCGACATAGACCCGGGTGCGGTTCGCTTCCCACGTCCAGGTGATATTGATCCAGCGCGGGCCAGGCGTCTCCGGGGTCGGACAGATGCCACTTGGGTACTGAATGAACTTGAGGTCCGAATTCAGAAAATAGTGCCCGAATCGATGCCGATGCCGGGCATCCCAGGCCTTACTGCCCTGGTACATGATGTACATCCGCCCGCCATCACCGATCCCGGCCAGGCGAATAGATGCATCGGTCACTTCCGACCGGAACCGCACCCACCACGACACCGCCCCCGCCGCCGGGTTGATGACGTCCGCGCAGTTGAACGTCAACGGTTGCGTGGTCGCCGCCAGGTCCACCCCCTTGCCGGCCAAGCCGTCGGTCAGAACCGCCCCCGGATGCGCCGTGACCTCATCGAAGGAGGTCGCCGCCATCAGAGAACGCGACATCTCCGCCAGTTTCACCGGATCAATGATGTTGGCATAGTTCGCATCCTCCGCCGACTCCGCCGCGGCAGCGGCCAATCCCATGAACAGCCAGAACGTGGCGATCAATACCTTTGCTATCTTCTGCATATCATGACACTCCCCTCAAGAATACCTTCCGATTTCATGCCCGTACCACAACGTCCACTGCCTGTGACGCCGGATCGCAGTGGACCACGACGCCCAGGGAAGACGATGTTGCCCGGGCACCTGTTGCGGATACCACCGAGTCAACTCCCCGAAACAGAACCGACCATGTCTCAAGCGACGCGTCGGCCGTGATCTGGATGCGGTTTCCCAACCGCACCAGCTCGACATGCACGCTTTTCGCCGCTTCATTCACCGGAAGGGCAAGCGAGCAGCGGCCACCATCGTATGTTTCGAAGACATGCAGGCAGACACCCTGAGCATAGGCATAGTCCGGCCGCTGGTCATTGGCGCCAACGGGAATGATCGAACCGGGCCGGGCCAGGAGGGGGATGCTCAACATGTCATGCCGCTCGCGAACCCAGCGGCCGCCCTCGATGACCTTGCCGGTCATGAAATGGGTCCAGCGCCCCTCGGGCACAAAGTACTCGGCAATTCCATCCTCGGAGAACACCGGCGCCACCAGGATATCCCCGCCTAGCATGTACTGGCGGTCGAGCGTGGCGCAGGCGGGATTGTCCGGGAATTCCAGCATCATGGCGCGCATCAGGGGCAGGCCGCCGGCCGCGCTTTCCACGGCCTGGCCCAGGAGGTAAGGCATGAGGCGACATTTCAGGTTTGTGAAGTGGCGCAACACATCCACGGCCTCGTCATCGAAGAGCCAGGGCACCCGGTAGGACTCGCATCCATGAAGGCGGCTGTGCGACGAGAGCATGCCGAACGCCAGCCAGCGTTTGTACACTGCGGGATTGGCGGTTCCGGCGAACCCGCCCATGTCATGGCTCCAGAAGCTGAAGCCGCACAGTCCCAGGGAAAGGCCCCCGCGGAGGTTTGCGGCCATGGCCTCGAAGCTGGCCAGACAGTCACCGCCCCAGTGGACGGGATACTGCTGACACCCCCCAGTGGCGGAGCGGGCGAATACCACCGCTTCGGACTCGCCGCGGACCTCCTTCAAGAGGTCGAACACAACCTGGTTGTAGAGCTTCGCATAATAGTTGTGCATGCAGGCGGGATCGGCGCCGTCATGCCAGGCCACATCCAGTGGGATACGCTCGCCAAAGTCGGTCTTGAAACAGTCCACCCCAATGGCCAGCAGCGGCCTCAACTTGCTGGCATACCACTGCCGGGCACCGGGATGGGTGAAATCCACGATGCCCATGCCGGCCTGCCACTGATCCGTCTGCCAGACACTGCCATCCAGACGTTTCAAAAGGAACCCGTCCCGAACGCCCTCGTCGAACAACGGCGAGTGCTGGGCGATGTAGGGGTTGATCCAGACGCATATCTTCAATCCCCGCTGCTTGATCCGCTCCAGCATCGCCGGCGGGTCGGGAAAGCAGCGTGAATCCCATGTGAAGTCGCACCAGCGGTACTCGCGCATCCAGAAGCAGTCGAAGTGGAACACGTGAAGGGGTAGCTTACGCTCCTCCATGCCGTCCAGGAAACCGGCGACCGTGCCCTCGTCGTAGTCGGTTACAAACGACGTCGTCAGCCAGAGTCCGAAACTCCACGCTGGCGGCACGGGCGCCCTGCCGGTGAGCGCCGTGTAGCGCCGCAGAACCTCTTTCGGCGTGGGACCATAAATGAAGAAGTACTCCAACCGCTCGCCCGGCACGCTGAACTCGACCGCGGAAACGTCGCACGTCCCGATCTCGAACTCCACCTTGGCGGAATGGTTGACGAAGACGCCATACCCGCGGTTGCTCAGATAGAAAGGCACGCACTTGTAAGCATGATCGCTGCCGGCGCCGCCGTCGCGGTTCCAACTGTCCAGGGATTGGCCGTTGCGGACGAATGGGGTGAAGCGCTCCCCAAGACCGTAGACATGTTCCCCAGGCGCCAGACTGAGCTTCTCGCGCATCATGCCGCCGCGCCGCTCCACCTCCATCCAGGCGAGTGCCTGGCCGGCGCTGCGAGTCAGGGGCCGGTCATCGGCCTCAAAGCGCATGTCCCACGACGCCCCTTTCACCACCCGCGCCATGAGGCTGCCCGAGATGAGCGATACGCCTTCCCGTGTTTCCTCGACGTGGACGTCCGGCGGGGGCCCTGGCTGCAGGTCAAAGCCAGGACTCGGCGACCGCGCCCCGTGAAAGTGGGTGCAGGCGACGCGGATCACCCCCTCCAGTGGCGAATCCAGTGTAACGGTGATCGTGGGGTAATTCAGTGTCTGGAACCGGTGCTCCACCGGGCGGGTGGACGCGAGGAGGGTCAGCGCGTCCTTCGCCTGGACGTCCACCACCTGCGTCGCGTAGTGCGCCGCGACGCCGTGCGTCAATTCCCAGCTGCCGTAGTTAAATTTCATAGGAAACTGCCTGTGCGATTCACCGCGAAGTCGATCCTTCGTTAGTCCAGAATGGCGTAGCGCTCCATGGCATCCATAATTGCCTTGACGTTTTCGAGTGGCACACCGGGATAAAGACCGTAAAGCAGCATTAAACCGCCCTGGCGGCTGCCGAGTTTCTTGACCGCCTCCCGAATATGCAAGTCGATCCGCTGGGGCGTGCCGAACCGGGTGATCTTCTGCCGATCGATGTCCAAGTCGACACAAACCTTCCCGGCGAGACGATCGCGAATCCAGTCAATGCCGTTAACTGAATCCTGCAGATTGATCACATTCACACCGGCATCGAGAATATCGTCGATCAGATCATGAAGGTTCCCGTCCGAGTGCATGTGAATCACGAAGCCGGCCTTGCGCGCGGGATCGATCAGCCGCCGATAGCAGGGCTTGATGTACTTGCGAAAAAGAGCGGGCGACAGCATGGGGCCAACCTGCATCCCCAAATCCTCCGGATACCCCATCCATGCGACATCCATCTCCACATGCCGCTTGACGAGGTACGCATTGTACTCCTCGATCATGTCGAGCAACTGCCCCAGGCGCGGTTCGTCATCCATCATATCGAACAGAACGTTTTCGTAGCCGCGAATGTCGCACAGCCGCAGAAACGTGTGGCCGTGCTGGAGGCTGCCCGGAGCGAAAGTGCCGGACTGCCTGGCGGCGGCAAAGACATGTTTAACCGCTCGCCAGTCTATGTCGGCCGCGGGGTCCGGCGGCGTATACCCGTCGAAGTCCTTCCAGTCCGCGAGGGGGTGCTCGGTTACCGTACCAAAGATGCCGTCTTCGGCCGTCTCAATGACACAACCCCATCCGTCCCTGTAAGGTTCGCCAGCCCGTGCGCCCGGTTCCGGCACGGTCGCGGGGGATGACGGTTCTTTGCCGGCGGGGAACAGCAGTGGATGTGTCGCGAACAGTTCCCGCAGCGCGTCGGTGGGGTAATGGGCCCAACAGGCATCACTTGTGTAGAAGGTCAACGGTACGTAGTCCGGCCGCTCGAACCGCGCCGCGCTCAACTTGTTCTCTCGCTCAGTCATCAGGTGCTTCTCTAACGGTATCTTTCTACCTGTGCCAGAAGTCGCTCCGCTTCGGCAGCGCTGTCGAAATGGGTCATGACATAGACGCCCGGGCCGCCGATCGCATCGAGCAACGGAACGACCTCCGACGGTGCGACGCCGAGCACCTGCACCGACTTGCCGGCTTCGAGAATGCGCCGATATAGCGGATACCAGCGCGGCGAACCGCCTTGTTCAATACCCGCCTGGGGGGTCCATTCGATCGCATCCAATGAGTCGATCTCCAACAGGAGGTCGAGCTTGTCGAGGCACTGCGCGCCGTCGAGATGAAACATCGAGTGGTCCAGCCAGGCGCACTGCTGAGCCAGCGGCGGGACCACGAATTCGGCGAACATGGCCGGTGAGATCATGGCGGCGGCATCGCACTGCACTTTGGCCGTCTTCCCCGGTCCCCAAAGGCAGAATGCACCGAAGCAGGAACTGCCGTCAGGCAGTTTGATGATGTCGTGAATGCGCTGGTACGCCTCAAAGTAGACTTGGTTAATCTCCTGGAGCTTGCGATGCACCCATTCGGGGCGTTCGATCATGTCGATCATCACGGTTTGGGGATCGCGCAAGGCGGCCAGGATGTCGAGATTCTCGGCGAGGTCCGGGCAACTGGCGAAATAGCGGCCGTCCGCGTTGGCAACCTGGGCGCGCAAGGTGGCTTCGGTCACTCTCCACCAGCGGTTTTCGGAGTCGAACCGCAGCGGAGGCAGATTCTCGGGCTCGGCGACTTGGTGCATGGACGGATGAAACCACACGGTTTCCGGCGTGAACTCGGGTTCGCTGCCGACATACAGGCAGAGCGATCCCGGGCCCATGTCAGCCGACGCCAAGGGCAAACAGTCCGCCGGATAATCACGGCGGGAAAGGGCGTATTCGTTGAGCCGCATGCGCAAGGCGACATCGGTATAGGCTTCAACCGGCGATGTCAGATCGGGAAAGGGGAGCTTTGCATGCGGGACAGCGGCCTGCGGCGCGCCCCACATACCGAGAACCAGGCCACGATGCCGCCACCAGTCGATGAAATGCTGGCGGGTCTCGGCCCAATTCAACTTCCAGCACGGCGGGCCGGCCCCCTTCATGCCAAGCCTTCGGGTTGGCGGACGGGTTCGTCATTGACCCACAGTTGCCTGCTGGCGAAATCCACCCGAATCCGGGTTCCGTCCGAGAAAACGGTCTCTTGAACGCCGGGCGCCGGGGACTGCCAGGATTCGAGAGTTTCGACCTGCAGATAGCCGAAGCGCTCGATGCAGAGATCATACTTGGCCTTGATCGCGCCGATGAGGGCCTCGTCCAGCCCCGGCTGGAACCGGCCGGTGTGGGACCATTCATGACGGGGATGATCGCCGAACAGCACGCATTCCATGGCCGAGGCCCAATCGTTGCCGTGGTTTTCACGCACCACCAGGCCGTGAAGCGCGAGTTGCCAGACGGGCACAATGTCCTCGATCAAGGCGGTGATGGGCCATTGGGGGTCCAAGCGGTCGAGCATGAAGCGGTTGCCGCACTGCGCGAGGCAGTCGGCGGGCAGGCAGGCGTAGAGGAAGCCACACTCGGTGCGGACCGCGCCGTAGAGGTTGCGTGCCGTGTCCAGAATGTGTTGCGTGCCACGTACGTAGTCGCTGCGGCTGCCGACCGGGCCGGGGGCGTAACTGCATTCGAGGGGATTGCCCATCCCGTCGATGTAGGCCGGTCCATCGAGTCCCAGCGCCTTGACCTGTCGCAGTTGTTCATCGAGCCGCTTCGGGCCGAGCATCCACGGGCAGGTGACATAGGTTTCGCCGCCGCCCCAGAACCCGCGCAAATCCCGATTCCCCCACTGGTCGTGCATGACGATCGACGGATCGAAGTCTGGCGAGCTGTTGTACTGGCTCAGGTAATTGTCGTGCACGTTCATGGTGCAGCCGATCGACCGGCCGTAACGGAGCAGCTCGCGGAAACCGGCCGCCCCTCCCAGGCGCGGTTCGATGGGGAAGCGGGTCGGCCACATGCCGTCGTGTCCGCGCGGATTCCAGCCGATGCTCTCGACGTGCATGCGCTCGACGCCGGCCTCGCGCAGGCGCCGCAGCCCCTCGCAGGCTTGCTCGAAGGTGGTGGCGGCGACGAACGGTTCGTGGATGTTGATAACGTCCTTCTGATCCATGGCCGCCGCCATGCCGATCGGCTGCATGCCGTGGAAAATACGGATAAGGTGAGACGCAAGCAACTGCCGGATCTGGGGCGATTCCGCGGCACGCTCCTTCAGCGTCGGTTTACCCAGATCGTCAAGGATGTGCCGACGGAGGCGATGCCCGGCGAAATTGACCAGATCCCGCTTTCGGGGGTCGAATGGAACGACGCGGATTTCGCGGTCATCGCGGCAGACCGGATCGGGCCAGCATCGCCGCAAACTGAACGACAGGGCGGTCCATCCATTCCCCTGGCCATCGGTTTCGACTTCGCACAAGGTTTCCGGCGCGCCTTGCGTCGCCAGCAGCAGAAGGCCAGTCTTTGAATCCGCCACGCCACACAGCGGCAGGGTCGGCAGCAGTTCCCAGCGGGACTGTTCGCCGTAGATCATGAATGCATCCCGGGCCGCTGCCTTGTCCTTCGGGCTGAAGCACATGCCGCTCTGCAACGGCAGCAGCACCCGCCCCTCCGGCCCGATGCTGGCCAGACCGGGCAGCAGCCGGACGGTCATCAGCCGCTGAATCCGGTCGCGCAGTTCGTAACATTCGACCATCGGCATGGTCACGCAAAGCTCACCGTTTTCGATGCGGAGGTGCAGGCCTACGGAAATCTCCTCGCAGGGCAGGCAGAGGCGAAGGCCGGCCGCGTGCGCCCCGCCGGTGAGTGCGTCGATCTTCCAGGCTGCGCGCCGTTCGCGCCGCTCCATCTTGTCGTAAACGACCGCTTCCGCGAATCGGCTTGCCGGCCATTGGACTCCCGCCGCTTTGTCCAGCAGGGACGCGGTCAACCCGGTGGGGTGCTCTTCAAGGATGAGGCGCAGCGCGTCATCTTCCATAACGAGACGAACATCAGGCACCGGATGGCCCTCCTGATGTTGACGGCTGGAGCCGGCGATAGACCAGGAGGCGCACGTCGGGACAGGCGGGCAGCGCGATGTCTGTCCCTTTGCCCAGCGCAGCGCCGGAGAGGGTGACACAGGTGCCGTCCAGCAGAGACCGGAGTTCGTAGTCCGAGTCTCCGTCCAGACCGCGAAGAGCGAATCGGGCCGTATGATAAGGAGATGCCGGGCGACGGAAGAAGGCTGCCAGCCCTTCGCCGAGATCGGGGCAGTTGAACTGCAGGGCGGACCACGTTTCCATGCTCAGGTCGCAGGACGTGAGCGCGTAGAAGTCGCCTTCGGTCAGGTGGCGGACCCGGCGAAAGGCCTCGAGCCAACGGCGGACCAGGGAACGGTCGATGTCCGCCCGCCGGCAGTCGAAACAGATGCAAGGCCCGCCACCCAGGAAAGAGAAGAACCGGTAGCGGGTTTCCGGCGTGTCGGCCTGTGGCGCATTGCGATCGCGCAGCACCGCGTGGTGCCAGTGCGGCAGCAGGATGTGATTGAACGCGTTGATGTGCGTCTGCATCGGTTCGGGCGTGCCGCACATCAAATCGGAAGCGAAGTAGCCGTGGTTGCGCGCGATGGTTTCGATATCGATGCGTCGGCCTCCGCTGGCACAACCTTCAATGAATAGGGCGGGATGGCGGCGACGGATTTCGTCGTAGATTCTGTACAGGCCCTCAATGTAACGGATCTCGGTGATGCCTTGCCGGTCCGGCGCATCCGCATCGCGCCAGATTTGCAGCGGATCGGCATTGAAGTCATGCCGGAACCAGGTCATCCCCTGGGCTGCATAGTTGTCGACAATGCCGAGAATCCAGTCCTGGACGTCCCGTCGTCCCAGGTTGAGCAGGCAGCTTGTGTGCTCGACATCAACGGTTCTGGCTTGGGCCGTGTGGTGCAGTGTCGCCCCCAGAACCCACTCCGGATGCTCCCTCACCACCTGCGACGACACGGAGGCGCGCTCGAACTCGAACCAGACACCGAACCCCACGCCTCGCTTGCGGGCACGCTCGACCAGAGGTGCGAAGCCGCGCGGGAATGCATCGATCCGCGGCTGCTCCCAGTTGCCTACGCCATCCCACCAGTATGGGTGGGGGCAATCGTACCAGCCGGCATCGATCACGAAAAACTCCACGCCCAGTTCCGCGGCGTCGTCAATGCAATGGAGCTGGTTGGACTCGTTGACGCCGTAACCGCAGTCGTGATTGAACCATGAATTGGCCCAAGTTCGAGGCGCGCAGGGGGCTCCGGCGAGATCGGGGCTCTTGTGTTCCCGCAGGAACCGGCGCCATCGGTTCCAGCTTTCCTCAAGTGGCCCCTTCCATTCCATCATGACGACCGACGGCGTTCGTACGGCTTCGCCAGGCTCAAGCCGAAAACAGCCATCTTCCATCCCGGCCCGCACCCTCACCCCGGCGCCGTTGTGAATATCCAGCTGCACCTGCCACTGCCCGGACCAGCCCACGGCGAAGAAGACGCCGGATTCCCGCCCGGTCTGCAGATTGAAAAAGGGCATGTGGCCGTTGCTGGAACGGCCGCCCCTGGCCGAGAGAACGAACTGCTGCGCGCCACTTTCACCCAAACGATGCGTCATGAGTGCGTAGTCGTTGGCGTTGGCATGGCTACCGTCAAAATAGTGCAGCATGAAATCGGTATAGGCCACCCCCTGGGGTTCGTACCCATTAGGGAAGGGAACGCGACCCGCGCCCGGCGCGACCACCATGTCCAACGGACAAATGCGCGAGAGCAAGGGGGACACCACGGCGGCCCGGTTCTCCAGCCGCAAGACCCACTCCGTCGTCGTGAACTCCGGGTGACCGATCGCCTCCTGCGTCACGGCTAGTCCTGACTCGGTCTGGATACAGTGCCCATGCTGGAGCGCTTGTCGATGGGTGGGCAGGTCGCGGAGTCGCTCGCCGCCTACCCGCAGGCTGTAGCGCGCCGGTTGGCTCATGGTTCAGCGCCCTTCCTGCGGCAGACGGGCCACGATCAAGTCGTCATAGTAGACGTCAATGGTATATGCCGCATGCAGATCCGCATCACCGCCATGGCCGAGCCTGAGCGTCGCCGGGGATCCTTCGAATCCCGCACGGGGCTGCCGGTGCAGTTCCTGCCACGCCTCGCCATCGGTGCTGGTCAAGAAGACCAGCGCATCGTCATGCAGCTCGATTCGCAGGAAGTTGATGAGATCCGGGATGGCGCCGGATTTCCTGAATTGCACGGTGCCGTTCGCCTTCTTGCCGACACAGTAGAAGTTCCTCCCAGGCCCGGCTTCCAACCCGGTCAGCTTGATCTCGCGACCGTCGGCCCAGCTCAAGGCCAGCGCTGGACCGAATCCGTCGCTGAAGGGGGCCGGTGCCCACGTGCCGTTGAGGTAGCAGCCCGGGGCGCGAACGCGAACTTGAACGGAAACGCCGTCCGCGTCGAAAGGGCGTCGCAAGTTGGCGTGAACCGCCTGGCCGGTGCGGAGGCGCAGATGGCCCCACCGGATGGCCAGTGCATCGCTTGGAACGTCATGTCGCGTGGTGGCCTTGTCAACCTGCGGCGAGAGCTGCGGGATCCAGGCCGTATCGAACCGGCTGAAGTCATCACACAGCCGCCCGATCCACAGCGCCCGATCCGGAATCAGCCTGGCGCCCCAGTCCGGTGTCAGTGGCGTGTACCGGCCGGGTGCCGCCACGATGAGCGCCTGGTAGTCGTGCCGCGGCACGCCGATCGGCCCGATCCGGCCGCCGTTGGACGCCACGATGCCGCCCTCGCGTTCGTCAACCGCCGCGGCATCCGGCGTGAGCCCGAGCGCCGCCAAGTCGGCGGCGAGCGTCACCTTGCGATCCTCGCCGCTGAGGTTACTCACCAGCACCCGCGCCTGTCCCGGACGCTTCCAGACGGTGAGCAGCACATCCGGACCGCCAGCCGCCACCGTGACTGGGGGATTGACCGACCAATAGGGAACATACCGCACATCCCCGTTCGTGAGGCCGAAATCATGGTAGGGCCTCTCCCCCATGGGCATGTACGAGTTGGGGAGATCGAACAACCCCAGCACGGCGTGTGTCGGCTCGATGCCCCAGTCATAGAGGTACTGCGGGATGGTGCCCCACTGCTGGCCGCAGGAAATGCGCAGATTCGCCATGCCCGTCGGATTGTACCAGCGGTCGACAAAGTCGGGGTTCTTCATGCGCGAATCCGGATAGCCGCCGTTTTCGCCGTCCATCCAGAAATCGCAGAACCCCAGGTAGCCGGGAATGGGGGTGTCGGTGATGTGCGCCTTGAGCACCGGCGCCGGACCGAAGTCCAGCAGCATCACGCGCAAGCGTTTCATGAATTCACGGTACGCCATGACGGCATAGCCGGGGCGCAGGCTTCCCTCGCCGTCAATCCAAGCCGTGCCGTTCAGCAGGTTGATCGAGGGCGCCGGGAAGGTATTGTCGAAGTAGACGCCGTCGCAACTTGCCTCGTCGTGCCACTGTTTCCAGGCCCAGAGTTCGAAGTCCTGGTGAGCTCGGTTCTGATACTTCATGAAAATGCTGTCGCAGTACCATTCCGCGCCGAAGTCCCTGATGATATCGCCGTAGGTTGGATCCGTCTTCGGGATGCGGTCGCTGTTGAAACAGCCGTAGCGCCACCAACGGTTCTCTTCTTTCGCCTGTTTGGTGCGATACCAAGGCCCGTTCTGCGGCAGTTCGCCTTTGCGATAGGCATCGAAGCAGCCGTCGTAGATCAGCGGCATGTCGAAATGACCCCAGCCATACCACTCCCAGTCTTTCCAGGTGCCGCCGGGAGGACGCGGGCGGATCGGTGTGGCTTGTAGCGAGAACACGACCTCGATCGGTTTGTCGAGCTTGCCCGGGCGATTCAGCAGATGCATGCGGAACACGGTTTCGTCTCCTTGGCGGACAACATCCAGGCACGGCTTGTCGAACGTGATCTGCCACGTGCGATCGTTGTCGCACATCCAGGCGATGCCACGATCCTCGCTGCCAAGCCAGGCAACCGGCATGAAGTTGCCTTTGATCAACGCGTTGCGCGCCGTGCTCTTCGAGTCCCAGAGCACGCCATCGCCCTCGCCGGTGAAATCGGCGAAGGTCTTGTTGACCCGCATCGATTCACCGACGCAATGAAACAAGCGTGCCGCTTCCGTGGGAACCGGCACCTCGACGCGGATCGAGCTGTATTCGGTCTCCGCGGCAATCGGCTCGATCCGCAGTCGGATCTTGTAGAACCCGTCGAAATCCAGGGCGCCATCGACCGTGGCCGCGAGGGTCTGGGACGCACCTGAACCAGACAGTATCGCGCTGCTCTTCTGAACCGTGCCGAGCTTCAGTTCGCCGGCCTGCCAAGTTTCCGGCCGGCCATCGACTTCGCTGACCACTCGCACCGGCGCGGCCACCACGTCGGCGATTTCGGGGCCCAACGCGGGGTTGGGTTGTCGCGTGAGGATCGACGCGGGCAGACCCTGTCCCGTGAAGCGATACTCCCGCCCCCACACCTTGGCGCTTAGAACATCCCCCGCTGACCTCTGTTCCCTGCTTCCTGACACGTGAACCGCCGTCCACGGTGCCGGGACCCGGTCGCCGAGCCCCAGGTCATTGTTCTCCCAATAATAGGTTTTGCGATCGAGCGACACGGTTTCACGCGGGCCCAGAGGCTCACCGCTGCTGCGGTCGATCATGCGGAAAGCCACCTCGCAGGCGCCGGCTGTGAGTTTGCCCACATCGAGGATACCGGTGGCGTAGTCCAGTTGAAAGCGGTCCAGGCGTACGCTGCCGAGGATCTCCCCGCCGCGCCTGGCAACGGCTTCCACCGCCACGTTCGACTTGTCTCCCTGGTAATCGATAATATCGGCCGACACACCGATGCGGCCGTAGCTTGGCGCCATTTGAGCCGTCACCACCAGGGGCCGGGCCTCGGCCTGCTGGTACAGCGGCTTGGCGACGGCATTGGCCTGGTAGGGCAGTTCACGATAGAAAAGCACAGTGCCGTCGGCTTCCGCGATGCGATAACGGGCGATGCCTTTGCTGTCGGTCTTCAGGTCATGTGAGAATGTGGTCTCCGCACTCCCCTTGGCCGGTACGATCACCTCGCGCGTCTCCTCCCACAGCACCGGCAGGCTGCCGTCCGCCGCTTTGTCGGGTGCATGGAGGACGATGTGAACAGACAGCTTCGCTTCCCGCCCGTTGCCGACCAGTCGCAGGCGCGGGGTGAATCGGGCATTTTCGAAATCCCCGAAGCTGAGCCATTGGGCCGACGGTGCGTCGGCGTCGAAGACGATTCGCACCCCCTTGCCGTTCTGAATCTGGTGGTAGGCCATGGTGTAGGAGTGTACGCCGTTGGGGCCCGTGCCGCCGTCACGCCCGATGTCGAAATCGAACCACTCGCCGTCGGCGGTGTCCGTGACGTTGACGTCCGCGAACGTCGTCGAGATCTCGCTGTACCAGTGGCCGGGCACAATCGTGTTCGCGTACAGCCAGGGAACACTGTATTCGGCGACATACGTTACGCCCACCTGCGGCCGGCTGATCGCGTCGTAGATACACCCGCGGGCGTTGGCGATGAACTGGATGTAGGCCAGCAGCTCGCCGTCGGGCTGGTGCGGCAGGAAGAACATCTCGATGGCATTGCCCATGCAGATGCCGGAATTGTCCGCCACCGCGCCGCGCATCGAGGGGCGCTCGCCTTCCTTGAGCGGATTGTCCACCAACACGTACAACCGGTCGGCGGTGCGCTTGAGATAGACCGTCGGCGACTGCGGTCGCGGCGACACGCCCCAGCCGCGAAACGAACCGCCGAGGATGACGGCATCGTCATACTCGGCGGCCGCCGGCGTGCCGTCGACGGCAGGCGTCGACAGGGACAGCGGCAGGGTAATGATTTGCCGCTCGGGGCCACCTGGCGTCGCGGCGTTGCCGCCCTGGATTGGCAAAGTTGTCATCAGGGCAGCCGCCAGCGCCAGACAGAATACGTTCCTATGCAGCATGGGAGATCTCCTTACCTTATCGTAGACATCCGCCGTCGCCCGCCCAGCCAGAAACACAACCGCCGCCAGCATACAACCGAGCCGCCCCGCCGCCCCGACCGTAGAACGCGTTCTCATCGAGCACCTCCACACTTGTGAGTTTGACCCCGATACACCCCACACCAGCCATACCAGTAATGACAAGGTCGAATGTATCAGGACTGGCGCTTCCGGTGAATGTCAGGGGCTATGAAAGTCATGTGTCTGGTTATGGCGTATGTCGCCAGGCATCCGCCAGCAAGGCCACATGCTACTCCCTGTATTCTGATGGGCTCATGCCAAACGCTTCCTTGAACTGCTTACTGAAGTGGTAGGGATCACAGAACCCCACAGTGTAGGCGACCTCGCTGACCTGCCGGTTCGAAGACGTCAGCAGAATGCGCGCCCGATCGAGACGGCGGCGGCGCTGGTACGCAAAGGGCGGCATGCCCATCACGCTCTTGAAGACGGTATAGAAGTGCGGGACCGAGAGACCAACGGTCTTGGCCACGACCTCGACGGACAGCGATTCCGCCAAGTGTTCCTCGATAAAGGTTAGCGCCGGCGTGATGCGGCTTGCCCGCTCGACAAAATCCAGTGCGCCGCCACGCCACGACGCCTGCGCGAGGATGTTGTCCAGCATGTTGAATCCCAGCGTCTTCTCGGCGGCGAGCGCCCGGAAATCAAGGTTGCCGTCACGGTTCAAGCCGGCGAGCGTTTCGCAGGCGCGGCCCAACGCCCGGGCCGATTGTCCCTTGAAGATATGGGGAACATCAAACAGCGATAGCACATCGACCGCTGCAAGGACACGGAACTCCATGTGGGCCCAGCGCGAGACGACCTGTTTGGCTCTGAGCGGCAGGAAGCGGTGGGTCAGTCCCGGGGCCACGAGCGCCGCACCGCCAGGCACGTTCAGCACATCACCGTTATCCAATTCGACTTCAACGTCGCCGCCTTCAGTGTGGATCACAGCCGTCCAGGGCATCGAACGCCAGGGCGTCTGATGCCCTTTCTTCAGGGGCGTGACACCGCCGTTGAAGTAGTGAAACTCCAACGACTCGGCGACCAGGCGCCCAGCGACCTCCGAAATCATTCGCCGTGCCTCCCGATGCGTGTCGCCGTGGACAGAACCAGCCCTGAGGCCAACCGAACACCGTGCGTTCGCCTTCCGTGTCCACGGTCGAAGAAAACGATCGTTATCATCTGCTGCTTTATGAGACTCGCCTGGCTGCTCTATTGTGGCGTCGCCATGGCCAGAAAGCTCCGCGTGCAGCATGAGGATGCCAGACGGTATACCAGAGACCTCAAGCCCGGTGGAACCAGACGCTCAACAGAATCTATTGGGGACGATTCACTCTGAGCAGAGTATTCCGGTGGTCGACAGTCCCGGCTACCACCCACTGCAGAATAGCCGCCTTTTCGGAACGATTAAGGCGTGCGATCATTTCGCCCACTTGTTCCATCAACGCCGTCATGTTTATAGCCTAACCAAAGCGTCGTTGAAGATCAAGCCCGCCAAGAAGTCGTTGGTAGTTGCCTGCACTCACCAAAGCCGCATGAATTAAGCCCCTAACCGCCTTTTCCGTCTTTTCGTCTGTTGGCGATTTCGACGTCCATTTCGCCATTACCCCTTGCGCACAGGACTGTTACGCACAAAACCGCCTCCAGCGACAACTGAGCCAGTTGATTCTTGTGCCTTATATAGGGAGCAACATCAACACCACACATGAGGAGGAGGACTGAAATGACGACATGCGCCCTGCAGGAATACCTGAAGAAGGCCGGGAAATCGATCCGGGGAACGGCATTGGAGATCGGGCTCGATCCCCAGATGTTCAACGCCTACGCCCACGGCAAGCGCCCGAACCAGCGCAATGCATTGAGGATCGCCCAAGGCCTTGGCATGGACGTGCAGGAACTGTGGCCGAATTTCGAGGAACTGCGGCCGTACTGAAAGGGGGAAAGCATG
>CAZTAJ010000068.1:0-22397 GCA_964611575.1 uncultured Verrucomicrobiota bacterium | reverse complement strand
GCCGACTCCTCAGCCGCTCCCGGAGAACGTGCCGTTGAGTTTTCTGAGGAACTGGCCCACCACCCCTCGCCTTGAACCAATTCCCACCGGTATGCTAACGTGGGGGCGTTTGAACGGGATCGGACTCGAAAGGACTTGTCATGATCATCCAGGTCGTTGCGCTGGCCATGCTCGTATTCCTGATCGCCTATCGTTTCTACGGGCGATTTCTAGGCCGCCGCCTGCCGCTCGACGACAGCCAGCCCACTCCGGCCTGCGTCATCAACGACGGCATCGACTATGTGCCGGCCAAACCCGCGCTCCTGCTTGGCCAGCATTTCTCCGCCATCGCCGCCGCCGGACCGATTGTGGGTCCAATCCTGGCCGGAATCTGGTTCGGCTGGCTGCCGGCCCTGTTGTGGATTCTTTTCGGAGCCGTGCTGATCGGTGGCGTGCATGACTTCGCCTCCATGGTCGCTTCCATCCGCCACAAGGCCTCCTCCATCGGCGAAGTGGTAAAGGAGCACATGTCGCACACGTCCTACCTTCTCTTCCTGGTCTTCATGTGGCTCTGCCTGGAATATGTGATCATCGCGTTCACCGACATCACCGCCCAGACCTTTCGGAGTTTCCAGGCGGGGCAGACGTTCGGTCCCGCCGTGGCCGCCTCTTCCATCCTCTACCTGTTGGCCGGGCTTTCCATGGGCGTCCTGCTATACAAAGCCCGGATGAACCTGTGGCTCGCCACCGCCATTTTTATCCCGGTCGTCCTGCTCATCGTCTGGGTCGGGCCGCAGCTTCCCGCCCCGTGTCTCGACGCCCTGGGCGCCCTGTCGGTGAAACAATGGGATCTGGTCCTCCTCGCCTACTGCTTCGTGGCGTCCATTCTGCCGGTGTGGCTCCTGCTGCAGCCCCGCGGCTATCTCGGCGGCTGGATGCTTTATCTCACCATCGCCGCCGGGCTCGTAGGCGCCCTCTTCGGCGGGTACACGATCCAGTATCCCGCCCTCAACCTGACGACCGGCTGGGCCAGCGCGGTCAACGGCCGCATGCTGTTCCCCATCCTGTTCATCACCGTCGCCTGCGGCGCCTGTTCCGGCTTCCACGGCATCGTCAGTTCCGGCACCACCTCCAAGCAACTCGCCAAGGAAAGCGATGCGCGCATCGTGGGTTACGGCGGGATGCTGTTGGAGGGACTCGTGGCCGTACTGGCGCTGGGCACCGTCATGATGCTGCCGGCCGGCGACGCCCTGCTGAAGGCGGATCCCAACACCGTCTACGCCAACGGCGTGGCGCGCTCCCTCGGCCTGGTCGGCATCGATTTCCGCATCGCCTTCCCGTTCGCCCTGCTGGCCTTCTCGACCTTCGTCTACGACACACTTGATGTCTGCACACGCCTCAGCCGCTACATCCTTCAGGAACTCACCGGGCTCAAGGGTCTCGCCGGCGCCATGCTTGCCACGGCCATCAGCCTGGTGTTGCCGCTGATATTCCTCATGGTGACGCGCGAGAAGGCTTACCTGGCGGCCTGGCCGATTTTCGGCACGAGCAATCAACTGCTCGCCAGCCTGATCCTGCTGGCCGTGTCTGTGTGGATGCTGCACCTGGGCCGCAATGCCCTCATTGCCATCATCCCCATGGTCTTCATGATGGCCATGACGCTCTGGGCGCTCGTGCTCCAGGTATCCCCGTTCGTCAGGGCCGTGCGCGCCGGAGCCCCGCTGAACCCTGACGGCTGGATATCGGGCGTAATCGGCCTCGTGCTCCTGGTCTTGAGCGTGTGGCTGATCGTGGAAACGTTCCACACCCTGATCACACGCCGGCCCGGCAAGACCGCGGTGGCCCGATAGACCCACCGGGAGGGCGCGCCTGTTGCGGGCCGCCGATCACGACAGCGCCATCTCCTTAACCGCTGCTCCGGGCAAGTTGGAAGCCCAGTCGTTCCGCCAGCCGCTGCTCGCGAATGCCATAGAGCGCCGCCAACTCCCGCACATGGTGTGCCGCCGCATCGGCATCGTACGCGCGCCTCCGTCGCACCGCCGCGATCATGAGATTCTTGGCCGTATGCTCCGTCGCGATGAACTCGAAGATGCGCGCCTCATAGCCGGCGACCTCCAGCAGCCCGGCGCGCAACGCATCGGTTACGAACTCCGCCTGCCGCTCGAGCAGAATGCCGTGCTTGAGTGCCTCCCCCAGCGCCGGGGGCGGCCGCAACCGGGGCCGGAGCTCCTTGTGGCAACAGGGGGCGACCAGGATCAGGGCGGCTTCCGCCTGCACGCCGCGCGCCAGGGCGTCGTCGGTCGCCGTGTCGCACGCGTGCAGCGCCACCAGGATATCAGGGCGCTTCGTCTCGGCCTCCGCGATCGCGCCCTGCCGGAAATGAAGACCGGTCAGCCCGTGTTCCGCCGCCACCCGGTTGGTCAGGTCTACCAGCGCCGGCCGCGCCTCAATTCCCTCCACTTCGGCGCGCGGCCACCCGTGACCGCGCAGCCACTCGTAGGCCGCAAAGGTCAGATAGCCCTTCCCGCACCCCATGTCCACCAGGCGCAGGGCCGGACGCTCGGCCAGGCCGGCATCGGCGACCAGGGGGATCAGCACCTCCACAAACTTGGCGATCTGCCGGAACTTCGCCTCCATGCCCTTGCATACGGCACCGCTCGCATCTGTCACGCCCAACCCGTGCAGCCAGCGCGCCTGTTCCGGGTCAACCGGCCGCTGTTTCGCCCGGTCGTGCCGGAGCGACGGCGCGGCGGCTGCCGTCGCCGGATCGATGCGCAGCAAGGGGGCTTGCCCCACGCGCTGCTCGAACGTCACCACCGCATCCGTCGCGAACAGGTGGGCATTGCGAAAATCGCTTTCGAGCAGTGCCGCCACACAGGCCACACCCTCGGCGTCCGTCATGTTCTTGGTGACATCCTGTGTGGCGGACCGGTACACGAACTGGAGACGCGGGCCGTCCTTGATCTCCACGGGACGGACGTACACGTTCTGTAATTCTGTATCGCGCCCGGTGTAGCGGCTCAGCGTCATCTTGACCAGACGCTGCCCCTCCACCGTTTGGCGCACTCGATCCAGGAACCGTCCTCTGGCTGACAAGTCAGGCATGCGACTACTCTACCCTGCCCGGGGACAGGCGACAAGAACGCGCATGGCGGAGTAGTCTGCAAGCCCATAAGCGGATGGTGAGCCCCACTGTGTGCAGGCACGCCCCGGAGGCGGGAAGGCCGCTCGCGGCCCACGGGGCGCATCTGCAATTCGGGGCATCTGTTGTAGCCGCGTCGCTGCGCGACGCGAAGACACGCCGCAGAGCGGCGTGCCTACAACGACTCGCAGATGCGCCCCGGCCCACGCAGCCGGCAGACGCTTTCTTGACCCGCGGGGCTGGAATGCTCTACCGTGTACCTCCATTCGGGAAAGCCAATGATCAAGCGCACACTTCAAGCACTGTCCTGGCTCACCAGCCGGCTGCCGTTACCGGCGGCGCTGGCCTTTGGCCGTTTCATGGGCTGGATGTACGGGTCAATCATCCGCTATCACCGCCGCGACACCCAACAGGCACTCGCACTGGGCTTGCCGGAGGTCCCCTCACGTCAACGGTCCGAAATCCGGCGCCGCATGTATGCCAACCTTGGCATGAACGTGGTCGAAATCACGCGACTGCCCCATGTGAGCGAAGCGCAACTGGCCGGCCTGATCGACTGGGAAGACGAATTCCATGCGCACGATGTGCTTGCCGCAGGCAAGGGACTGCTGGTGCTGTCGGGCCACATCGGCAACTGGGATCTCCTGTGTTCGATGGCCCCGCGTTTCAACTATCCGACGACCATCATCACCAAACGCATCAAGAACAAGGGGGTCAACGACTACTGGATGGACACCCGGGCACGGTTCGGACTGAAGTTCGTGCCCGCGCACAACTCATACCGCCAGTGCCTCACGGCCCTGCGCAAGAACGAGATAGTCGGGTTCATTCTCGACCAGAACATGATCGTGGACGAAGGCATCTTCGTAGACTTCTTCGGCCGGCCCGCCTGCACGACCCCGGGGCTGGCCTACATGTCCGCCCAGTCCGGGGCAGCGGTTGTGCCCGCGTTCATGCTCCGTCAACCCGGCGGCCGGCACCGCCTCAAGGTGCTGCCCCCCATTCCGCCGCCGCCCGACCGCAAACCCGAGACCATTCACGCCTATACGCAGCAGTACACGAAGGTGATCGAAAATATGATTCGCCAGTACCCCGACCAGTGGATCTGGCTGCACCGCCGCTGGCGCACCCGGCCGCCGCAGGCGGCTCAGGCGTAAGAGGCAACCATTGCCAACCTCCCGTGTGATCGGCTAGGCTGTGTACGCATCGAGACGGGGGCCCGTAGCTCAGTTGGTCAGAGCGGAGGACTCATAATCCTTTGGTCGCAGGTTCGAGCCCTGCCGGGCCCACACCAGCCGTCGAGACGCTACTTCTGCTTCGCGATCGCCATGCCCTCAGACGATGCCTGGTCGCGCACCGTTATGGTGTTGTAACCTACCGCACCGCTGGACTCGTATATGGCCGACGCCCCGACACTGGACTTGATCGTTCCCAGCTTGGTGTCGCTGACCTCCCATATCAACGGCAGGATCAACCCATTGCTGGACGTCATGGATGCCGTGAAGACCTGCACCTTGTTCGAAACGGTCAAGTCCGCATTTGCCGGCGTCACCGTAATCACCGAACTCGTCGTCGATGTCGACTCGCACCCCGCCATCATCAATACGCCCACCGCCGCCAGAATCATCAACGCCGTCAATGCTCCCAATGTTTTCATCATACTATCCGCGCTCCTTCCGCTTGGCTCTCCCGATACTGACTGATTCGGCCCACGCCGTCAATTGCCGCTCGATTGGCTCCACCCGCTGTACACATAGAAACTGTAAGGGAAATTCGGCGGAGCATCCGTCAGGAACCGCGTATCGAATCGGTAATTCTTGTGGAAGCCCTGAAAGGCATGGGATGCATTGGCGGCATGCGAGACGAGCCCCCGACTGTACTGTGTAATACCGCCGAATACCTTGAGATCCTTATCGCCGATGACCCTGTTGTTTTGCAGCGCACTGAACCCGGTCGTATTGGTGGTGACCATGATCGATGCGTGTATTTCGATCGTGTTGGTGCCCCCGACCCACACGCCGTTCCGGGCAATCAGCCCGAGTTTGTCGTCCACCGCGGCATTGTTGAACGTATTGGACGCCCATGGATTATTGGCTCCACTTGCCGACGCATACGTGATGCCGTTGGTGATGTAGATCATGTTATTGGCAGCCACGGTGACGGACCCGTCCACGACCCCCCTCACATGAGCATTCCCCGAAACATAGATGGGACCATTCCAGCCGATCAGGGTTTGGCTACCTGTGGTATGTGTCGTCCTATTAGAGTACACGAGCGTACCGCTGCTCGCGAACGTGAGATTGTAGTCCCCCGCCAAATTCAACCCGCCAGCCACGGCTTGTGCCTGGATGTCTGTTATGTGATCGGAGGAGAACTGCCCTGTGATGTCAAGGGGTGGCGCATTGAGACGCGGCAGCCCGCCCTGGTACATCGTATTCATATCAGTCGCAGACGGGCTCCACCCGTTGTAGTCGACGGTGCTACGCCCGGAACTGACGCTTTGGCGGAATATAGGCGCCGAGCCCACAGGACCCGATGATCCGATGATGTGCAACTGATCGTCGGTGTACACGGGACCATCAATCCTGTCACCCGGCAGAAAATTCACGTCGTTTTCCGAATGCGACGAGTGCATGAAACTGGCGTAGTTCTGGATCATCGCGCGCAAGATGATGACCTGCCGGGCGCCACCTGTCGACAGGCCCACCGAGCGGATGGCGTACTTCTTCAGTGCCTGATTGGCATTCGTCCACGCCGGAAAATCGTCCATGACGTCGACCGTGTACGTCCCTTTGCTCGTGGTTCCGCTGAGCACATTCGAGCCCCACAGAAACCCCGTCGCGGAGGCGGCGTACGGCACTCGCGGAAACGGCTTGCGGGTCTGCTGCCCCATGGCCTTGACATGCTCGATCCCCGCCTCGGCCGTCCAGAAAGCCTGGGCGGCGCTGACGCTTCGACCGGCCTCCAGGGCATCGACGGAACTCAGCGTCAGCAACCCCGCCCCCAGCAAGGCTAGGACGAGCATCACGATCAGGACCGCGGCCAGGACCGCGCCACGCCGACACTCCTCCCGCGTCGGCCCGCACCCTTCGTCTATGTCAACCGTATGCATGTCAGTTCCGTCGGCTCACAACGACCCGATTGCTGATCATCGATGCCGAGGTGCTCAAGACCAGCACCACGCTCGAGTTCGAAACCCCGACGCCCACATTGAAACGGTCCAGGGTTCCCCCCACCAGTCGCATGTTGTTCCCGGCAGACGCCGTATTGGGCACGTAGAACAAATCCCGCCCCGACGCGTACACCCGTGCCGTGGGTCTATTCGGGCGCCAGACCGTGAAGACCAGGCCCGTCGTGAACGTCATATTCGTTCCCGCCCGCATTGACCGCGTCAACACATCCATCGCCACCCGGGAATCGCGCTGCAGTTCCACCGCGTCCACCGTGCGACGCCAGCCACGGTACCCATACCACAGCATGCTGCCGGCCGTAAGCGCCAGGACAGCCGCTGCTAGCATGCCCGCCACCAGTTCGATCAGGCTGAATCCAGCCCTCTGTCGCTCCCGACTGATCCGCACGGCCTTCATGGCGACTTCAAGGTCTCCAAGGTGACGGTCTCCGACGCACTGCGACCGTACTTGACCGTGACCGTAAGGCGCACACACTCGTAGGGCACTCCGGCCCCGTCCGCATCCACAAAACGGACCGTCGTCGTAATCGGCTGCGACCGGCCGTTCACATTCACCGTCTCGCCTTGATCGCTCGACAACACGTGCCAGGAGCCCGTGAGTCGGTCGATGTAATAGAGGTTCGTGTTATTAGCCGTGGGGTCAATCGCCGTGTAAGGCGCCGTCCGCAGTTCCTCGAGCCGGCTGTTGGCCAACTCCAAGGCAGTCCGGCGGTTGCGTTGAACGGCAGTCGCTCCCTGAGAGAGATAGAGACAGGCGGCCGTTCCCACCGCCACGACGGCCAGAATCAGGCAGGCCACAAGGATCTCAATCAGCGTCGCCCCGCTTCGGGACCGGCGCCGGGACGGCAAGCGTTGGACGGCCGGGAGCATGGGTGTCACTCCCCATACACGCTTACCGACTGGGTCTTGCCCGTCGGATCGCGAAACGTCACGCTCTCGTCGGCGATGGCGATGACCTTGAACCCGTTGATCTCTTCGCCGATCCCGAGCGTCCGGTCGTCAACAAATGCCAGCGGGTGTTCGCCGCGCGGGACCACACCGCGCACACGGAAGGTAATGCCCGTCGTCAACACCGGCGCGGCCGCGGCGAACACAATCCCGGTCTCCTGCTGCTGCCGCGTGACGAGTCCATCCAAATTGATGACGGCCGCGTCGGCCAGACGTCGCTTGTGCACCGAAGCGGCCACCTGGTCGGCTTCCGCCGCCAGTTGCCGGCTCCGCTCAGCATAGTCGCCCCGGGCGGCAGCCCGTCGCGGCACATGTGTCAGGCGCCACGAAACCGCCACGGTCGCCAGCGCGACCAGGAGCAGCAACCCCAGCAGCACAACCCGGTTGGTCTGGCCTGAAAGCCCGCTGGAATCTGGTGTAAGGCTCATAGCGTCCCCAGATATAGCACGAAGGTGAACTCGCCGCCGACCACGTCATCCGGCGGCAGGCTGAGCGCGGTGAGCTTCATGGTCTCAACCCTCAATAACAACCCGGGCTTCTGCAACTCGGCCAGCAAACGGATCGTCGACACCAGGGGCCCCTGCCCCTGTACCGCCACCCGCAGCGTCTTGAACCCATCGGTTTCCGTCGTTCCCTTTTCCACACTCAGCGACCGAATGGCAAATCCCGACAGCGTCGCGGCCTGGTTGATCCGGCGCGTCGTTTCGTCCGACGCCTCGGCGCCATGTCCCGCGTCCGCCACCATACTCTTCACCAACACATCCATCGATCGCCGCCGCTCTTCCAAGGGGGCCACGGCCGCCACAAGCGCCTGGCGGTCCGCGAGTCCGCGCTTTGCGCTTTGCAAGCAAAGCCAGGAGGGAAAACCGGACAGGATCATGAGCACGACCGGGGTCGCAATCCACAGCCAGAACCTCCGCCGGCTTTGCTCAAAACGCCCAGCATCCATTTCAGGTGTCCTTCCGGGACAGACGGCCCGAGAACCGCCAGACCATGTCGCTGCGTTCACCATTGGATTGCCGCGAGCCGCCCAGGTAGGTGATGCCCTGCAAGCGCGCACGCAGGGCCGTATCCTGATTCCAGCGCGCCATGAGACCCGACGGGTCCACGTCGGCGGCCGTCCCTCCGGCAGCGACCAGCAATTCGAACGACACCGTCTGATCGCTGTCCATGACCAGACTGCGAACCGTGATACCGACCGGCAACGACAGGACCAACGGGCAGATCAACTCGGCCGGGCGCGCGGCCCCGCCAAGCACCGCGTCTACCGCTTTGAGTTTCGCGACATGCTCCCCCGTGACGCGTTCCAGCCAGGCCGCATAGGGGGCGATCCCATCGTGATTCGGATGAGTCTCAAGAAAACCGCGTTCGAGGCGAACCGTATCCTCCCGCACCACGGCCGCATGCACAAGCCAGGACGTGGCCAGCCACAACGTGACCGCCAGCAAGAGTCCGCTGGCCGCCAGGTATCCAATCATGCCCCAGTACCGCCTCCTGCGCCGCTCCGGCGGGATCACGCGGTCACGAATGAGGTTGATCGTGAAATCAGGCATGGTCGAATCTCCGCAATGCCAGACCGATGCTAATGGCCATGGGCGGCACCTGGGACAGGTCCGCCAGAACCCGCCGGACGCGAGAACTCCCCGGCACGACCGCCGGCACCGCATCCCAGACGGTCGCCGGCAATCCGGCGGCCTTCTCCAGGGCGACCTTGAAACCCGTTCCCGACGGCATGCGCCCCGCCAGCACCAAGCGCTTGACCGGTTGCCGGCGCAGCTTGAACTCGTAGTACTTCAAGGCATCCTTGACACTCTCAACCAGCACATCCTGCGACGAATCCCAATCATCGCCACGCGCATGAACCGAACGCGCGTAAACGCCCTGGCGGTCGAACAACAAGGCCACATCCGCGCATTGCCGGGTCAGGTGGACGAGACACGTCGCTCCATCCTCCGCCACGCCGCCCTCAAGCGCCCGGTACGCATTGCACAACGCCGTGGCCCCGACATCGATCGCGACCGGGTATAGCCCCGCCAGCCGCAACACGCCCAGCAATTTGTCGACATCGGCGCGCGGAGCCGCCACCAGCAATCCCTCGTAAGGCCGGGTTCCTGAACCCATCCCCGTCGACTGCAAAGGTTGACTGATCTGCCAATCCAGGACGATATCAGCCTGTTTCAACTGGAGACTCTCTTCCGCCTCCAACCGCAACGCCGAATCAAGTTCAGCGCGTGTGATGGCCGGGTAGCGAAAGTAACGCAGCATGCAGGAACGGCCCCGGAACGAGCCGCACACCGTATAGGACGGCATCCCGCTTGAGCGCCAGACACGCCGGATGACGGCCGCTTGTTCGACTTCGGAAACGCCGGCCGGGATCTCATCCCAGCCGACGTTCCGCAGGCGGACGCGCCCCTCCCGATCGACCTCCACACGAGCCGCCGTGACGATGCCATCGGAGATGTCCACCCCGACGATATCTTCCGCAATTCCTGGCCAAGAGGTCAGCTTCATGAGCCCGCCTGATCCCGTGTCACATCCCGGTCCGGGATGCGGCAGGCCTCACAAACCGATGCGCGTGAAGTTGCCACCCTGATCCAGTTTGATGGTAACGCCGGCCACTTCCTGACTGGATCCGACGACCCAGAGCATATAGGTGCTGGCGGTAAGGTCCCTGACACTATAGTCGCCGGACCGGAAATATTTGCCGTCCAGATCCGAGGCATTGACACCCGGCAGATTGGTGATTGCCACCGTTCCCGCCAATGTGTTCCCGCTGGGGTCCTTATTGTACGCTCCCGTTTCCGCATACATCGCACGCAACACCGTGCGCAACATGCCGAGACCCGCATCACCCTCGGTGGCCGCCGCGCGCTTCTTCTGGGCACTCATCAACGGAATCGCCACCGCCGCCAGAATCGCCACGATGATCGCCACAACCATCAACTCGACTAACGTGAACCCTGCCTTGCTCTTCCTGCTCATACTACCCTCCTTGTTTGCGCCTCTGCGCGTTTCTGTTACCTCGTTCCGATTATGGACCAACCTACAGCGTCTGCAAGCCAATTCCCCGCCCCTTACCGCATGTGCGATGCCACTGTGAAGACGGGCAGGTAGATCGCCATCACAAATGTAAGAACGATCGCCCCGAACGACACGATGATGATCGGCTCGAACAAGGCGGTGATGGTCATGATCGATCCCTCGACATCGTCCTCGTAGCTGGCCGCCACCCGGTCAAGCACCTCTGGCAGGCGACCGGAGGACTCACCCACCCCGACCATCCGGATCAGCAGACGAGGGAATAGTCCCTGGTCGGAGAGGCCCGTGGTGATATCCGACCCCCGGATGATGCGATCCCGCGCCCCGAGCAACGCCTCTTCGATGGCCTTGTTGCCGGACACCGCCGCCGTGATCTCAATGGCCGTGGCGATCGGCACACCGCCGCGGATCATGATCGCCAGGTTCTTGCAGAAACGCGCGATCGCCAGCTTCTTCAGGCTCAACCCCAACAGGGGCAACTCCAGCAGGAAGCGATCGATCCGCCGTTCGCCGGCCGCCGTCCGGCTCCACGCGATCAGCCCGCCGATGATTGCCGCCAGAATCGCAAAGATCGGCACCGCATTCCCGACCACGGCCTTATTCGCCCGGAAGACCAGGCGTGTCAGCAAGGGAAGTTCCGCACCCCACCCGGTGAAAACGTTCTGAAACTGCGGGAGGATGAAGAACGTCATGATCAACACAACGATTGCGAAGAAGAACGCCACGAACATGGGATAGGCGGTGATACTGCGGATTTTGCGCGTCAACGCCACATTCTTCTCGATGGAGGCCGCCAACTGGTCAAGGGTCTGGGCCATGCTGCCCGCCTCCTCGGCCGTACGTATCAGCGCCACACAAATCGGCGGGAAGACCCGCCCTTCCGCCGCCAGGGACTGTGAAAATGACCGTCCGTCATGCAGCCTGTCGCACACCCGCCGCAACACGCTGCGGAAGGCCGCGTGCTCCAGATCCGCCGTGATCGACTCGACCGAATCCCGTAACGACACGCCGGCATTGACCGAGATCGCCAGCTGCCGGAAGAAGACCGCCAGGTCGCGCGGGCCTATCCGGCCCGATCGCAGCCGGGGCTCGGCGCGCACCCGCAAAGGCGGCGGCGTGTCCCGCCCCGACAATGCCTGGGGTGCGGCCGCCTCCGTCAATGATACCACCACACCCGCCGTGTGCGATCGAATCAGCGACAGCGCCTCCTGCCTCGAAGCCGCCTCGATCGTGGACTGAACCACCCGGCCATCGTCCGTCTTGGCAATATAGGTATAGGCCGGCATGCGTCAATCACCCCATGTCAGACGTCGGCGCCACGCTCAACACTTCGTCTACGGTCGTCAGGCCGCGCCGGACTCTGCCCATCCCGTTGACCAGCAGCGTTTCCATGCCCAGCTCGATGGCTTTCTGACGCAACGCCACGGTGCCCGTCTCGTTCAGGATCATCTCCCGGATCGGGTCCGACACCTCCATGAATTCGAAGATCCCCGACCGGCCCCGGTACCCCGTCCGGCCGCATTTGACACACCCGGCCCCTTCCTGGAAGGTCCAGGAGGCAGCCGCCGGGTCGGCCGCCAGCGCCGCCTTCATCATCTCGGGCGAGGGCGTCACGGGTGCCCGGCAGCCGTCGCAAATCAACCGCACAAGACGCTGCGAAATCACCAGCTTGATCGTGGCCGCCACCAGATAAGGCTCAATGCCGATGTCGCGCAACCGCCAGAACGCCGACGGAGAATCGTTCGTGTGCAGGGTGCTGAGAACCAAATGGCCGGTGAGCGCCGCCCGCATCGCAATACTGGCCGTCTCCATGTCGCGCATTTCGCCGATCATGATGATATCCGGGTCCTGGCGCAGGATGGAACGCAGCGCGTTGGCGAAATCGAGCCCGATCTGCGGCTTGATCGCCATTTGATTGATGCCGGGAATCAGGTACTCGACCGGGTCCTCCACGGTCTGGATGTTGACCTCGGGCGACTTGAGGTAATTCAGCGCACTATACAGCGTCGTTGTCTTGCCGCTGCCCGTCGGCCCCGTCAGCAGGATGATGCCGTGCGGAATGTGCAGGATCTCACGCAACCGCGTCAGCATCGCCCCCTCGAAACCCACATCCTTCAAGTCCACCAGCAAGGCGGCGCGATCGAGCACGCGCAGCACGAGCTTCTCCCCGTGCACCACCGGCAGGGATGACACCCGGATATCAATAATCCGGTCGTGCACACTGAACTTGAAACGGCCGTCCAGCGGCAACCGCCGTTCCGCGATATCCATGCTCGACAGGATCTTGATGCGGGTGACGATCCCCGGGTAGAGCGCCTTCGGCGGGGGCGTCACTTCACGCAACACGCCGTCGATGCGCAACCGGACGATCACGTCCTTCTCCTGCGGCTCGAAGTGAATATCGCTGGCCCGGTCGCGCACGGCCTGCATGAGCAACAGGTTCACAAACCGCACCACCGGCGCGTCGTTGGCCAGCACCCGGAGCTGGTCGGCATTCACCGAGCTGTCTTCCCCCTCGCGCAGGAGCGGGTCCACCTCCGCATCGACAATGTCGCGCAGGTTGCGCTCGATGTGGGCCTCCTCCGTGTAGTAACGGTCGATCGCCGCCCGGATGCGGGCCTCGGTGCTGACGGCCTTGGTCACGTCGAGCGACGTCAGCGAGCGAACGGTATCGATGGCGTGCAGATCCAGCGGGTCCTTCATCACCAGCATGATCGAACCTGACGCACGATCCCGCACCGGTATCACGCCAAACCGCCGGGCCACGGACACCGGGATCAGCTTGACGTCCTCCTTCTCGAGACGAAAGTCCTCACCCAGTTCGCGATACGGGATGTCCAGCTGCGTTGCCAGGGCCCGGGCGATGTCGTCATCGTCGGCAAACCCCATCTCGCGCAGGACTTCGCCCAGCAGGCGCCCGCTGCTTGCCTGCACGCGGGACGCCCTTTCGAGCTGCTCCGCCGTAATGCGACCGGACGCCAGCAGAATGGAACCGAGTCTGTTCGTACTCACAGAAAAACCCCCGCCTTCAGGCCCATCATCATCGGGCACTTCACGGCGCAGACACCGCAGGCGCTGCGGCGGCGTCCCCCATTCCGAGTTCCCTCCGGATCGTATTTGCCTTGTCCGCCGCCGCGGTCGATGCCGCGCCGGCGCTTTCAATGGCTCGCGCCACCTCGTCTCCCGCGGATCCCGACACGACGGCGGGAGGGGCGACAACCGGGGCGTTCACGGGCGCCGCCGGCGCAGCGACCTCCGCCACGGGCACCTCCGGTTCCGGCGCAGCGGCTGGCGCAGGCACAGACTCCACGACGGCCGTCGGCATGGCGGCAACAGGGTCCTCCACAGCCGGCACCTGCATCGTCTCAGCAGCGACCGGCGGCGTGGCGGCAACAGGTTCCACGACCAGCACCTCCACTGTCTTTACGGCGACGGGTGGGATCGGCTCCGTCACCGTGACAACCGGCGCCGCCGAAACGGCCGGGACCACGGTCGACACAGCCGGTGCTCCGAACGGACCCGAGACCTGGGCCGCCAGGTTCGTCTCCACGAGGGATGAGCCCTCCCGGACAATCGAAGCCGTCAGGAAAATGAGCAGTTCAATCTTCTCGTTCTGGTCCGTCTGACGGCGGAACAGCGCCCCAAGGAGCGGAATGTCGCCCAGGATCGGCACCTTAATGGTGATGCGGGTCTGCTTGTCCTTGAGAAGCCCGCCAATCACGATCGTTTGCCCGTCCCGTACCAGCACCTGTGTTTCCGCCTCACGCGTGGAGATCACCGGGTACATGGTAAGG
This sequence comes from uncultured Verrucomicrobiota bacterium, assembly GCA_964611575.1. GTDB lineage: Bacteria > Verrucomicrobiota > Kiritimatiellia > CAIKKV01 > CAITUY01 > CAITUY01. The sequence goes on along the minus strand of CAZTAJ010000068.1, from coordinate 8,305 downwards.
GCGGTTTCCCCGCTCCCTGCCCCGGCAGCCACGCCCGACTTCTCACCCACCCACTCGCGCACGGAGGGGCGGACAATCATGTTCACGGAGCGTCCTTCGCACACCTGCGGCAGCACATTGAGCTGGATCCCGATATCCTCGTAGCCCCGGAGCGACGTTGTGATGGTCGGCGTCGCGCCCGCGCCGGTCGAGACATTCGAGTCGATGATCGGGTACTTCTGCCCGACAATGATCGTCGCTTCCTGGTTGTTGAGTGTCAGGATCCGCGGCGCCGAGAGGACGTTGACGGAGGCATTCTCCTGGAGCATGTGCAGCAGCACCTCGAATTGAGCGGGCGACAGTTTCTGAAACATAAGGTTCAGTCCCGCATTGAAGGGACTACTCTTATTGATCGAGAGTCCGCTGGCCGGCGTGAAGTTGCCCGGCTGCACGCGGCTGCTCACCGTTTGAGCGCCCGCGCCATAGGCGTCGCCGCCCTGCGCGAAGCCCAGCACGCTCGCCCCATCGGCGCCCGTCCCGAACTCCACGCCGATATCCCGCAGAACGCTGGGGCTGGCTTCCAGGAACCGCGCTTCAATCAAGATCTGCAAGGGCTGGCGATCGACCTCACCGATCAGCAGGGCGATTTGATCCAGCGCGGCGGGAATATCCGTGACGACAATCGTCTTGGTTTTCGCCATCTCCGATTTTTCCTGGCTGCGCTGGCGCTTGCCCATGGTATTGCCGCCGGCCATGGTGGAGCCGCCACCCTCGGTCGAAGCGCTCCAACTCTGGCTCCGCGCCACTACTTTGCTGATCTTGCCGCGCGGTGACATGGCCGACCGAATCACATCCTCCACATCGCTGGCATCCACATACTTGAGTGTGAACAGGCGAGACACCAGCGTGTCCGTGCCGCACACCACCGTGGCGTTGCCTGCCGTGTAGTGCCCGTAGCCAAAGGGTTTCAAAACCGCCTCCAGCGCCGATTCCCACGGCACGCCCGTCAGGCGCACGGTCGTGCGGCCCGTGACATCGGGTCCCACCACGATGCTCCGGCCCGTCTGCCGCGAGAACGCGTTGAGAATCTGGGTGACCAGGATGTCATCGGCATTCAATGTCACCAGTCCATCGGCGGCCACGCCGGCTTCGACGGGCGCCGCGGAGGGGGGCGCCGCTACGGGGTTGGTTTGCGCGACGGCTATAACTGCGGTCAATGCCGCCAGGGATGCAGGCGCCAGGAACCAGCGAAGACGAGTGCTCATGGGTTACGTCCTTCCATTCGGGGCTTTGTCTCGAAAAGTCGGGTCAATTCCTTGGGCCGCGGCGACCGGCTCAACGCCGTCTCGGGGTCGACGCCCCCGCCGGCGCACAGCGCGTACAACGAATCGTTCATCGTCACCATACCGTCAGCCCGCCCGGTCTGGACGACCGAGTACAACTGCTGCACCTGTCCCTCGCGAATCAGGTTGCGAACCGCGTGGGTCGCATTGAGAATCTCGCAGGCCAGCGCGCGGCCGCCTGTCCGCCGCGGCACGAGCTGCTGGGAGACGACCCCGACGAGCACAAGCGAAAGCTGTGTGTAGATATGCTGCTGCTGCGCCGGCGGAAAGACGTCTACGATGCGATTGATCGCGTGCGTTGTATCCTGCGTGTGCAGGGTCGCGAGGATCAGGTGCCCGGTCTCCGCCAGACTGAGCGCCAACTGCATGGTCTCCAAGTCGCGCATTTCGCCCACCATGATCACATCCGGGCTCTGGCGGAACACACTGCGCATCGCGCTGGCGAACGACTCCGCATCCTCGCCGATTTCCCGCTGGTCGATCGTGCTCAGCCGGTGCTTGTGGAGGTACTCGACGGGATCCTCGATGCAGACCACATGGACCCGGCGCCGGTGGTTGAGGTAGTCGATCATGGCCGCCAGCGTCGTCGACTTGCCGCTCCCGGCGGGGCCGGTGATCAGGACCAACCCGTGCGGCCGCTCGACAAACTCGCGCAGAAGCGACGGAAGCCCCAGAGTCTCGAACGACGGAATTTCGAAAGGAATCACGCGAATCGCCGCCGCGACCGAATCGCGCTGGTAATAGAAGTTGAACCGGAACCGCGCAAGCCCCTCGAACCCGCGGGACAGATCGACGGTCTTGTGAAGCCTGAAATGCTCGCGCTGCGATGCATCGAGCACCGTGTCGGCGATTGCCTGCAAGGCCGCCGGCGACAGCGGCGTCTCGCCGAACGGTTCCAGCGCACCGTTGATCCGGAACTGGGGCGGCGCCCCGGCCGTGAGCAACAGATCGGAAGCTCTCACAACGACCATCTGCTTAAGCAGTTCCTCGAGAATGATCATGGCTCCTCACCCGTCGCACCACGCCCCGTCATCCGTACACGATACTCGACGACCGGGAGTGTACCCGACTGTCGCTCCGTGTAAAGCAAACTCCTCGCACCGCAACGAAAAGGTCCAATGGGTCGATTCAGACGAGTTCCCTGCCATCGTCCGCACTCCCGAAGGACGAGGCCATCACGGTCCCGGCGCGCGCGCGGGCTTCTCGAACGGCTGCATGCGCATGCCGGCGCTATCGAAGATGATGATCATTTTGGCCTGGTTCAGACGGCTCATGGCCGCGGTATCCCGATCGAAATCCCACTCCCATGTCGCCCGCCGTCCATCGTTCAACCCGGCATTCGTATTGCGGATGTCGGCCGGCAGCCCGATGCGGCTCACGACGCTCATGCCGCGCAGAAACGGCGCCACACTCATCGAGACGTCCGTCGACGTCAAATCGGGAACCTTCTCCGTCACGCCCATCTGCGGCGCCACCAGCGTCAGCCGGGCCGTCCCGTCCGCTTCACGGCGGAAGGAGGCGCCACAGTCAGCAAAGAACGGCAGTTTCAACAGAGCCTCCAGACTGGCGAACTGCACCTTCAAATCCACCGACGGCCAGCCCCCGCGAGGCTTGACCTCGATCCGGTTCAGAATGATGCCCTGTTCCGCGAGTGGCACAAACCGGTTGCGTATCACGACCTCGTCGAACAGCATCGGCAGGTCCAGGGGTTCGGGCACCGCGTTGGTGTCGCCGCCCGCGCGCCGCAGCTCTGCGGCCAGCACCGCCGCGGTCTCCGCTTGTTTGATCATGTGAGGCGGCATGGAGTAAATCAGTCGCCACTTGCCGGACCCGTCGGCATTGAGGTCGAGCGTGGAGTCGATCCTGACACAGCCGGTGGCCGCCAGCGCCAGGCCGGCCATGACCGCCGGTCGCCCCGCCCCGCGCCATCCGAGGCGCAACACGCGTCGCACCCGATTCACCCATGCCGTTGTTGTTTTCATGGTCGGTACGCCTGAACCTGAATGTTGGTGCCCTGAAACCGGTAGATCGTCTCGCCGGGCTTCGCCATGCCCTGCTCCCGCGCAACCCGTTCGACAAACTCCGGGTCCGTCCTGAAGCGGTGCTCATTCTCGTCCAACTGCTGGGCGCGCGCCTCAAGCCGGGCGTTGGACTCCTGCAGGGCCAGCTTGCGCTTCTGCAGTTCCTGAAAGCTGGTGGCCTTGGGCAGGAAGATGCACACAACCCCCACCACAACCGCCACGACCACCACGACCCACGCAATCCGGTACAATAGAACCCAGTAGCTCATGGTCTCAACAAAACATCCCCGGCGCCTGTCCGGCCACCGGGGATGCGCCTATCGTGTCCCGTGTGTCCGATCAGATCACGCCGCCATACACGGCGTGTTCGCCCAGCATCTCTTCGATGCGCAGCAACTGATTGTATTTGCAGACCCGGTCCGTGCGGCACAGCGAACCGGTCTTGATCTGACCGGCATTCGTCGCCACGGCGATATCCGCAATCGTCGCATCCTCGGTCTCGCCCGACCGGTGACTGATCACGGCCGTGTAGCCCGCCTGCGTCGCCATCCGGATGGCGTCCAGGGTCTCGGTCAGCGTGCCGATCTGGTTGACCTTGATCAGGATCGAGTTGGCGATCCCCAGGTCGATACCCTTCTTCAGGAACTTGGTGTTCGTCACGAACAGATCGTCGCCCACCAACTGAACCCGGTCGCCGAGCGCCGTCGTCAGTTTCTTCCACCCCTCCCAGTCGTTCTCCGCCAAGCCGTCCTCGATGCTGATGATCGGGTATTTCGCACAGAGGTCCGCGTAGAAGGCGACCATCTCATCAGCCGTGTGCTGCGACCCGTCGCTCTTCTTGAAGACGTAACGTTTCTTCGCGACGTCATAGAACTCGCTGGCGGCCGGGTCCAGAGCCAGGAAGACATCCTTGCCGGGCTTGTAGCCGGCCTTCTTGATGGCCTCGATGATGACCTCCAACGCCTGCGCATTGCTCTTGAGGACTGGCGCAAACCCGCCCTCGTCGCCCACGGCCGTACTGAGCTTCATGCCCTTCAACACGCTCTTGAGCGAGTGGAACACTTCCGTGCCCATGCGCAACCCCTCGGCGAACGAGGAGGCGCCCTTGGGCATGATCATGAATTCCTGGAGGTCGATCGGGGCGTCGGAATGCGCGCCGCCGTTCATGATGTTCATCATGGGCACCGGCAGGACTTTGCCGTTGGCGCCGCCGATGTAGCGGAACAGGGGCAGGCCGCAGTACTCCGCCGCCGCCTTGGCCAGGGCCAGCGAAACCGCGAGGATCGCATTGGCGCCGAGTTTCGACTTCGTCGCGGTGCCATCCATCGCGATCATGGCCATGTCGATCGCCACCTGGTCACGGCAATCGCTGCCCACGAGGGCGGGACCGATGATCTCGTTGACGTTCTTGACCGCCTTGCGGACACCCTTGCCCAGGTAACGACGCTTGTCGCCATCGCGCAATTCAACGGCTTCATTTTCGCCCGTCGAGGCGCCCGACGGCACCGCCGCACGGCCCACCACGCCGCTCTCGAGCGTAATGTCCACTTCCACCGTCGGGTTGCCCCGCGAATCGAGAATCTCCCGCGCAATCACTGTGTCAATCATCGCCATGGTCTGCTTCTCCTTGAGGACGTTTGTTTCGCCGGATTCCGGCGTTTGGTTTAGCGCGCCGAAGCATACGGAATGCTCCGCCCGCTTTCAAGCAGAGATACGGTGAACCCGTGGTCAGTACCATACGCGCCAGAGAAACAACCCCTCCGGCGGCGCCGTCGGCACGCGGGCCGTTCGAAGCCGGGATGCCAGAATGGCACGCGCACTGTCCGGGGATTCAGCACCCTCCCCCACACGGATCAGCAAACCGCACAGGCTGCGCACCATCTTGTAGAGGAACCCATCGCTGGCCGCCCGCACCGTGATGAGCGGCCCGGCCTTGCTCACCGCGAGAGTCCGCACCTCGCGCACCGTGCTTTCCACGACGCGATTGGGGTTCGCCGTGAACGCCGCGAAGTCGTGCCGTCCCTCCAGCATCCCCGCGGCTGCCTGCATCGCCGCCACATCGAGGGGCCGACGCACGTGCGCGGTGTACAGCCGTCGCGAAGGCTCGCGCACGTCCGCATTCCAGATGAAGTAACGGTACTCCTTCTGCCTGGCGCTGCGCCTCGCATGAAAGTCCGGCTTTGCCCGCGCCGCCCGCAGGATGCGAATGTCGGCCGGCAGCAGCGCATTGAGCGCCTTCAGGATCGCCGCGCCCGGCCACCGTTTGTGCAGGTCGAAGTGCGCCACCTGCCCGCGCGCATGCACGCCCTGGTCCGTGCGCCCGCTGCCGTGAATCTTGACCGCCTCGCCCGTCAGCCGCGCGAGCGCCTCCTCGATGCGCGCCTGCACCGTGACAAGCCCCGGCTGAACCTGCCACCCGGAGTACGCCGTCCCGTCGTAGGCGACCACGATCCGGTGCCTGACGGTTCCTTCAGGTCCCGCCTGTTCCGGGCGCCTCATGGTTGTGAAACCGGGGACTTGCTGCGATGCAGCTTGAGGACGACCGTGCGACAGCGGCGACGCGCGTCCGGCGAATCACCCGGAAACGGCGGGTTCGTGTCGCCCGCGGAAGAAATCGACAACGCCGACAGAGGCAGGCCGCCGTCTTTGGCGAGCACCTCCAAGGCGGCCCGTGCGCGCATCAACCCCAATTCATGATTACTCGCATATGAGACCCGGGACCCCACTGGGGACGGATCCGCATGGCCTTCCACTTCCACCCGGTAGGCGGCGGCATAGGGTTTCAACAGGCCCGCCACACGTCGCAGATCCTGCCGGCTTGCAGGCGCCATCTCGACCGCCCGTGCGAAGAGCGGATCGTTGAACCGGATCACAAGCGCCTCCGGCTCCTCACGAACACTGATGCAGGCGTCGCGAATCATGGGCCAGACCGGCGGCATCGCCTTCGCGCCCGCCAAGCGAACGGCGTTGGTTGGAACCGCACGAACCGGCGCCGCCACCGCCGGCCGGGACAATGCCGGCTCCGCCACGGCCATGTTCTTCCCGCCGACTGGCAGCGGATGCGAGGAACGACCAAGCCCATACCCGCCCCCTGCCGCCACCAAGGCGATCGCGATGGCGCCCGCCCAGACGAGCCGCCCGTGACGCTGAGTCGCTCGATCGAGATCCGCCTGCATTTCCCGCAGCGTCGCACGCCAATGATCCTGCTCACGCTGACCAGCGGCCTCGATCTCCTCAAGCCGCCCCCGGGCGGCATCTCCATCCTCCCGGGCCCTCACCGCCTGGGCCTGTGTCTCGCTCAAAGCCGTTTGCGTCTCCAACAAGGCGGCCTGCGCGGCCTCCCAAGCACCCTGCAGTCTGCCACGCGCCGATTCGCTGGTGTCAATGTCCTGATTCAGCCGCTCGAATTCCACTGCCGCCAGATCCAGGCGCCCGGACAGGTCGTCGCGGTCCGCTGTAACGCGAGCCAGTGTCTCGCGGATGGACCGGCATTCATCCTCAAGCCGACGGATCTCCTCCAGCGAGCCGTCGCTGGCCACCGTGCAGCCGGTCGGCGGCGGCGGCGCCACCGACGGCTCGACCGAGCCTGCCTCGTCGCAGGCCCCCGCCGCCTCGTCCGCCTCCCCGGCGGCGCGCGGGTCACTCACGATGGAATCGAGCAGCCGCTCCTCCGCCGTGAGGTCGTCATCGGGCAGGTCGACCAGATCGGATTCCGGCATCGCGAACTCCCCGCCCGGCAGAGAACCCGGTGACTCCGGAGCCGCGGGATTGTCCGTGGACATTTCCACCCGTTCAGCTTCGTCCACGGCATCCGACCCATCGCCCGAGCGCAGCGATTGGTCAGGATCCTGTCGATCGTCAGGTATGCGTGAGGTGGGTGTCATGGATGAAAACATCTCCATTTGCCGGGAGTCCTGTGCTGCCCGTGACCGTGAACGTGGTGTCGGCGCCATCGCTATTCCCTTCGCGGATCATAGCCATCAATTGCAGGGGACCCTATAGCACACCTCCCGCCATCGAGCAATGCGTACTCCCACTAAACGCACCGGCGGAACCTAAGAATGCCATTGACCCCAAAACCGCGCTGGGGTACGTTCCTCTTGACGTTCAGCCTATGAACCATCTTAAGATCATCCAGCAGTTTCTCCTGGAAAAACGGTCGATTGACGAACTCCCGTCCACCGGGTTCCCCTTTGTCACCATTTCGCGCCAGGCCGGCGCCGGCGGGCACTTGTTGTCGTACGTCATCCTGTCGGAATTCCTTAAATACGAACAACAGGCGCTCTTCGAGGGCTGGCATGTGTTCGACAAGCAGCTCTGCGAGGTCGTGGCGCAGGATCCGCATATTCAAGACTCGATCGAGACCCTGGTGAATGAAAGGCTCAAGCCTGAGTTCCGGGACTTCATGGAAAGCCTGTTCACCGGCCAGTCGAGCCAGTACACCCTGCAAAAGACGACCTTCAAGGTCCTGCGCATGCTGGCCCTGCTGGGGAAGGTGATCATTGTGGGCCGCGCGAGTTCCATGGTCACTGCGGACCTGCCCCAGGGCATTCATATCCGCCTGGTCGCCCCCGAGCCGCAGCGCATCGTCTGGATGATGAAGCGCTTCAAGTTATCCAAGGAGCAGGCTCGGACGGCCATCGCCAAACAGGATTCCGACCGGCAGAAACTGCTCCGTATGTTCTTCCACCGGGATATCGGGGATCCGCTCCTCTACGACGTCACCTGGAACACAGGCAAGGTCGGCCTCGACGTCATCTGCCATTCAGCCATCGAGTTGATCAAGGTGCGCGCGGCCCAGCAGGCGAAGAAGACCGCGACCAGGAACTGACCCGCCCACCCGCGGGACCCGGTTCCGCCGCTTACACGCCAGACATCGACTGACAGACGAAACCTCGCTGCAATGGCACCAGCCCCTCAGAAAATGAAATTCGTCGCACCTACGGAACCAGCGGGGGAGGC
>CAZTAJ010000067.1:0-22443 GCA_964611575.1 uncultured Verrucomicrobiota bacterium | reverse complement strand
TGATGAGGCCCACGGGAACCTTCAGGGTCTCGCGGAGTTTTCGCCCGAAGAAGTACCCAACGCCTGAAAAGTTGGTCACGGTCGCAGGCTTGCACTCCGTCCAGAGGGTAGTCATTTCGGGTATGGGGCCGACAAGCCCGGGGGGGAACGGCTTCAAAGGGACATTGAACAGCCGCATCATCGGATCTTGAGAGGAGGCGATGGCTGGCGCGGCATTGCTGCACTGGATAAGCGGGAGCTGCATGTTCGACTGGCCGCTGCAGATCCACACCTCGCCAATCAGGATGTCCTTCAATTCAATCACGGCATTGCTGCCGGAGATGGTCATTGGGAATGGGCCGCCCGCTTTCATGGGCTTGAGTCCGACCCTCCACCGGCCATCCTGCGCAATGGTTGAGACCTCCTGGCCCTGGAACGACACCGTGACCTTCTCCCCATTGGTGGCCGTGCCCCAGACGGGAACCGGCAGGTCCTGCTGGAGCACGGCTCCGTCCGAGAAAAGGGAACAGGGCTTTATCTCCCCCATGGCTCCGGCAGCGGCGACGCCGATCGCCGCAGCCAGAAGACTCAGGAAGGTTCGACAGGCAGATGTTGGAGTGTTGTTCATAGATGTCCTCATTACTTCTTGTCGTCGGCGAGCCCGCGCGGACGTTCAACCGGTTTGCCATTGACGAAGAGAGCCAGTTGCTTGAGATCAGCGGTGACGATGGTGCCATCCGCGAAGCGGGTCTCCTGGAGTCCCTCCGGCAGATGGGACCAGGCGACCAGGGGCACCGTTTGCAGGTGACCGTAACGGACAACGCACAGGTCATATTGGGCCTTGATGGCGGCGACATACGCATCATCGAGTGCCGGCTGGAAACGGCCGTGGGCACTCCATTCGTGGCGCGGATGGTCGCCGAACAACACGCATTCGATGGCCGTACGCCAGGTGACGCCATGGCTTTCACGCACGACCAACCCGTGCAAGGCGAGTTGCCAGACCGGCACTACGGTCTCGATCAGCGCGGTGATCGGCCAGTCGGGATCGAGGCGGTTCATCATGAACGCGTTGCCGCATTGGTTGAGGCAATCCGCGGGCAGGCAGGCGTAGAGGAACCCGCACTCAGTCCGTGCGGCGCCATAAACGCGCCGGGCGGTTTCGATGATGTGCTGGGTGCCCCGCACGTAGTCGCTGCGCGTGCCGACCGGACCTGGCGCGTAGCAGCACTCCAGGGGGTTGCCCATGCCGTCAACGTAGGCCGGACCGTCCAACCCGAGGGCTTTCACGCGTTCCATTTCGCGGTCCAGCCGGTCGGCTCCCAGCGCCCAGGGGCAGGTGATGTAGGTCTCCCCGCCGCCCCAGTAGCCGCGCAGGTCCGGCGTGCCCCACTGGTCGTGCATCACGATGGACGGGTCGAAGTCCGGCGAACTGCGGTACTGGCTGAGGTAATTGTCGTGCACGTTCATCGTGCAGCCGAGCGAGTGACCATATCGGATCAGTTCGCGGAAGCCGGCGGCGCCGCCCAGCCGCGGTTCGATGGGGAACCGGGTCGGCCACATTCCGTCATGGCCGCGAGGATTCCAGCCGATGCTCTCCACATGCATGCGCGCCACTCCGGCCTCGTGCAGCCGGCGCAGCCCGTCGCGGGCCTCGGCGAAGGTCGTGTCCGCGACGAACGGTTCCCGGAGGTTGATGACGTCCTTCTGGTCCATGCCGGAGGCCATTCCGATCGGCTGCATGCCGTGGAAGATCCGGATCAGGTGAGACTCGAGAAGCTGCCTGATCTGGGGTGACTCGGCCGCGCGGGCGGCCAGGGTCGGCTTCCCAAGGTCCTCGATGACGTGCCGGCGGAGCCGCTGCCCGGCAAAGTTGACCAGGTCCAGTTCGCCGGGGCTGAAGGGAATGAGCCGCAGTTCGCGGTCATCGCGGCATACGGGATCCGGCCACGAGCGGCGCAAAACGAACCCCAGCCCGACCGTCCCCCGGCCGCGGCCATCGGTCGCGACGCAGCACTCGGTCTCGGCAGCGGCGGCGGTGGCCAGCCAGAGCAGGCCGGCCTGCGCTTCCGCCGCGCCGCACAGCGGCACGGTGGGGAGCAGTTCCCAGCGTCCCTGCTCACCATAGATCATAATGCTATCCGCCACGGCCGGCTTGCCGGCAGGGTGGAAGATCATCCCACTCTGCAACGGCAACAACACGGTGCCCGCGGCGCCCACAGACGTCAGTCCCGGCAGGAGTCGCACCGACAGCAGGCGGTGAATCGCGGGTTTGAGTTCATAGCATTCGAGCATGGGCAGGCCGACGATGAGTTCGTTGCCGTCAGGCTGCAGGCGCAGGCCGATGCTGATTTCCTGGTAGGGCAGGCTGAGCCGGAGATAGGCGCCATCGCCGTCCCGACGGCACTCATCGACGGTCCAGGGCAGGCGGCGGGTGCGGCGTTCCATCTTGTCATAGACAAGCGCCTCGGCGAGCGGCGCCGCGGGCCACGTCACGCCCGCGATCTTGTCGCAGAGCACGGCTGAGACGGCCTTTTCGGCGGGGGTCAGCGTCAGTTTGAAGCGGGGAGTCTCGATAGCAATCGGTTCATTCATGTGGTTCTCCGGTGATGTGAAATGCCAGTCGGGCCGGGTTTGTGTCGCTAGCGCATGGATTGCAGGAGCACCAGTTCGCTGGTGAGCGGGCGATCAAGACGGATGGAAAGCCCCTGGTCCATCAGCGCAGCGCCGGGGGCCGTCGTCGTCTCGCCGGAATTGTCGTAGGTCACCTGGTACGTCCGCTGGCGGCTCAGTCCGCGGCAACACAACAGGTACCGGTCCTCGCCCGGGCCGGCGAGCCGGAAGAGTCCTGCCAGCGCGCGCGTCTGGTCGGGGGAGACATATTCCAATACGCCCCAGCCGGTGGGTTCACGGCCCGGCGTCTCGGGCGTGTGGTGATAGACCCGCGCCGTGCGCAGAAACGGGCGGACGAAATCCTTGTAGAGGCGTACGTGATGCCGGAATCGCGCCACGTGCAGGGGGTTGGGCGAGGCGCCGGGCGGATGCACGCCGGTCAGGGTCATGTGGCCGAACAGCAGCACGCGCAATTGAAAATCCAGATCGCCACGGCGATGGCCGTCCTGGCCGACGCCGGCATTGCGGTCCACGTATTCTGGCGGCAAGGCCATCGTCATGCCGTTCAGGATCCGGAAGGAGCGCGGCGCAAGCTGCCAGTCGGAAACCCAGGTGTGGTGGAACCGGCTGACCAGCCCGATGTCGGTTCGTCCGCCGCCGCCGGCGCAGTTTTCCAGCAGGAGTTTCGGGAAGCGTTTGTGGAGGCGGTCGTAGATGCCGTAGACCACTTCATAGTGGCGCCAGAGCCCGTTCTCGATGAACCCGTCGCGGGCGTTCTGTCCGCCCTCCCAGGGGCCTGCGTTGTAGTCCAGTCGGAACAGGTCCAATTCGTATTCCTCGACGATGCGGATGATCTGCTCCTCCATCCACCGCGCGGCGGCGGGATTCGTCAGATCCAGGTCGCTGCCGATCGCTTTGCCGTCTCTCTTCAGCAGCCAGTCCGGGTGTTGGGCATAGACCATCGAGGCGGTGCCGATGCGTTCCGCATCGACCCACAGGCCGAGCCGCATTTTCTTCCGGCGCAGGTGGTCGCGGATCGGCTTGAAGCCCCGGGGCAGCCGGTTGCCCGGTTGCCAGTCACCGGTCGTGTTCCACCAGGGGGTGTCCTTGTCCGCATACCAGCCGGCATCGATGACGAACAATTCGGCGCCCACGTCCGCCGCGATGTCGATCTCGTGATGCAGGGACGCCTCGCTGAGTTCGTGCTCCGTATAGCCCCAGTGGTTGTAGATCACGAGGTTGTCGCGACCCGGGATCGCCGGCAGAAGGACGCTGCGGCGCAGGTGCTCGTGCATGGCCTGGACGGCGCCGTCGAGGTCCGACATCAGGTATCCCAGATGAACCGCGGGCGTAACGACGGTCTCCCCAGGCGCGAGGATGCGCATGGGCGCGGGCGCCTGCGGGCCGGCCTTGAACCACAGTCGCGCGGGTCCCACGGCCTGATCATAGTCACGGGTGAACTCGATGCCCCAGTTGCCGCTCCAGGCCAGATGGCCGATGACGATTTCGCCGCTGTTGTCGTTGCGCACCACGAAGAAAGGCGCACCGTGGCCCGATTTGCCCATGCGGGACTCGATGCGCGTGACGCCATCGGGCAGGGGACGCCACTGGAAATCGCCTTCCGCGCCCCAGCGGCAGTCCGCGAACGAACCGAGCGACCAGGCCGGCGGTCCGCCGGCCGCCGTGTTCTGCAGCCAGGAGGCCTGTTCCAGCAGGACGCCTGACCAGGGCCAGACTTCGCCGAGAGTTGCGGGCCGGTCAGATGTGTTCGTGATCTCCAGCCAGCGTTGCATGATCGGCGTGCCGTCCAGGAGGGTATGCACGGCGAGTCGTACGGGGCGCACCTGGTGCACCAAGTCCACCACCGCATGGCGCCGGCCGGGCCGCTCCTTCAGTTCGCGCATGCCCGCCAGGTTCCAGCCGAAGTGCAGCGCCTGGCCGTCCATTTGCAGGCCGAAGGCATGCATGGGCACGTCGATGCGTTCCTGGCGCGCCTTTGCCGCCGCGTCCTTGTCAAGGTAGCCGGTGGCGGCGTGATATCGCCCGAGCAGGCGGCCCTCATGCAGGGCCTCGTCGTACACCGCAAGACCGCTGCGATAGCACACCGACGGGAACGGCTCCCGCCCGGGAATCACGTCGGTGAACGAGACTGCTGGCCCTGTCTTCTGGCGTCGTCTGGATCGTTGGGGCATGTGCGGGTCCTCCGTAAACGGGTCTATGTATGCAGTACATCATACCGAGGCGGCCCGGGTGGCCAACACCGGGATATGCCGCGTGAAGACGCCTGGAGGGCGTCGGCCAGACGGGCATCCGTGACGGCTTTCACGGCCGGGGCTCCGCCGCTTGGGGCACGCCGTTCTGGAACCGCGCGTTGATCCGGCGCAGCCATTCGGGATTTTGGTGCCAGATCAGGTGATCGGGACTGCAAAAGGTCCATGGCATGAACCCCCAGTAATCGTGCACAATGGCCAGGTCGGTAAAGAGCTCGAACAGCGACAAGCCCGCGGGCGTGAGCTCGAACTGCGACAGGCGGGGCGGAGCGAAATAGCCGCCCTCGTCGAAGACCAGCGGCAGGCCGCGGCGCTTGGCTTCCTGCGCATCTTCGGCAAAGCGCTTGCGGGCCTCGGCCCAGATGCGCTCCCTCCATTGCGGGAACGTCTCCGCGATCCAACCGTCCCACTTGTCGTTGTCTATGTTTTCGTACAGCCACATCATCGGGTGCCAGAAGGGTTTGACGTTCTGCGCCGGTCCGAGGAACGTGTCCCAGGGCACGATCTCGTCCTTGAGGATGCGCCGCAGGGGCTCGAGGGCCCGCGGCTGGCGGGGATCGAACTCCTTGCTCAGGACCGTCTGCTTGTAGATGTGCTCGAAGTACCACCCCGCCCCGGCATACAGGTGCTGGTCGAACACCTGGACGTTGTCCGGGACGATCGCGTAGTCATGGCCGGCGAAATCGCCGCTGACGAGGATATCGGGATGGCGTGCCCGGAGCAGGGCGATGGCCTCGGTATGGAGCCGCTTGCCCTCAGCGCCCTGTGGCAGGTCGCTGCAGTCGGGCTCGTTGTGGATTTCCACGAAGGCCACGTGGGAGTCCAGCTCCCGGGCCTTGAGAAGGTTCAGCAGGCGGTCATGCTGTTCCGCCAGGTGCCAGAACCGGCGTTCGAGCGGGATGGCGAAGACCTCGGCGCGGAGGGCCGGCTCAGCCACAAACCAGGAGCTGTCCTGGTACTCCCAACTCGTCAGGATCACATACAGGTCGTGCCGCCGCGCGAGCTCGAACAAGTGCAGAACCCGCTCCAGGATGTCGTGGCGGCCACCCCCGCGCGCGTCGGCCGAGGCGGCGTTGCCGGAATAGCCGGCAATCCAGGGGCCAAACGATACGGGCCCGCGCGGCCGCCCGTCGAGCGTGAAGGCCCAGTTCAGGCCGGCCTCGATCCGGACCGCGTTGAACCCGCGCTCCTTCGTCTCCCTGACGCAGCGCTCCAGATCGTCGTACGGCTCCCCGGGTGTGGCGGCGGAGATCCAGCTCCAGATCCACAGGTCGATGCTCAGTTTCCGCGGCAGATGCGCGGGGATGAGGGTCGATTGGGCGGAACGGTCCGATGCCATGGTTATTCCTTTCGCTGGGTAGCAGGCGTCTTGGGGCTGCCGACGCAGCGATACTCGACCACCACCGAGCCGGGGCATCCGGCGATCTCGATCCGGAGGTCGCGGAGCTGCGCGCCGGGCAGTCGCACGGGGGCGGCGGGCTCGTAGGTCGGGGCGAAACTGACGTCGTACTGGGCGTCGGGATCAATCTCGCGTAAGGCCGCGCGGAAGACCGTGTACGGCGAACGGTCGCGGCGGAAGGCCACAACCAGACCGTCGCGCTGCGCGGGCCGGTGGTATTGAAGAACACACCAATCCTCGGGGCTGGTGGTGACCGGCGACAAGGGGTAGAAGTTGCCGGCGTAGTACTTCCGCAGCCGCTTGCCCTCCGCGATCGCCTCCTTCAGTTGTTCGCGCGGGAAGCCCGTTGGGCGGCAGTCCTGGCAGAACGCGATCCCCGCGTTGAACCCACTGCGGAAGAGGTAAGGGGTCGTCCCCATCTGGCCCACGGTGCTGTAGGGGACATAGCGGTTCAGCCCCGCGCTCATCACCTGGTTCTTGATGGCCGCCGCCAGGATCGTTCCCGGCTTCGCATCCTCCATGTCGCAGGTGTTGTCGCTGCGCCAGAGGGGGATGGCGCGGGCCATGGTCTCCAGATCGATCCGCCGGCCGCCGCTGGCGCAGTTGTCGATGAACAGGTGCGGGTTGGCCTTGAGGAGGTCGTCCCACATCCGGTACACCCCCTCGACGTAGCGCAGCTCCGTCATGCCCGTCCGGCGGGGGTCCTTCGCGTCCATGAACTGCCAGTACGCCAGGGGGTCGATGTTGTAGTCGATGCGCAGGCAGTCGATGCGGTAGGACTGGATGACCGCGTTGAGATAGTCGGTCATGTACTGGCGCGCTGCGGGGAGGCCCAGGTTGAAGAGCCCGCTGCCGTCGCCGGCGGGCGAGAGGACCCACTCCGGATGCTCCTTGGCCAGGAAGGTGCCGGGGGCGACCCGCTCGGGCTCGAACCACATCACGAAGCCAAGGCCCGCCTGGCGGACAGCTTCGCCGATGACCTTGAGGCCGCGGGGAAATCGGTCCCTGGGCTCGACGCGTTCAATGGGGAAGCCGTAGTTGCCCATGCAGTTCGGAAAGCCGCTCGGGCCGGTCCAATAGGCATCCAGCCAGAACATCTCGAACCCCAGGTCTTTGAGCGAGGCCAGGTGCGACAGCACGTTGCTCTCGGTCGTGGCGTTCCGCTCGTAGAACGCATCGCTCAGGTGGACGATCGGCGGGACCACCGGCTTGCCGTCCAGCCGCGGCATGATGTGGGCCAGCATCGTCTGGCGGAACTGGTTGCAGGCGGCGAACGGGTCACCGCCTTGCCAGCGGAGCTGCAGGATGCGCGGGCTGCGGATGGTCTCGCCCGGATGCAGGACCGTGCGCAGGTTCTGCATCCCGGCCTCGACGCGCACCCGACCGTCCTTGCACTCCACGGCTGCGGTCCACTGGCCGGACCAGCCGATGGCGGTGATCACACCGCCCGTGCCCCAGTCGACGTTGAACCAGGGCGAGACGTTGGCGGACCGGCCGTTCGTGGCGGCGAACTCGATGCGCTGACCCGCGGGGACCGGCTGGTCGAACGGCAGCCAGTCGTCGGCCTGGCTCGGGCTGCCGTTGAGGCGGTGCAGCGTGACCGTGGCGGCGCCGCCGACTTCAACCTCAGTGTTGAGGGCTTTGACCTGCTCGATCACCGGCGTGTCGTTCGTGCCCCGATTGGTGAGGTACACCGTCCAGTCCACGCCGGGGGTGTCGGTGTATACGGTGGCGACGGCCTTGACCTCAAGTTGGGTTGCGGGATCGGTGAGGGTCAAGGTCCGGCGGACGCGGCCGTGGCCGAGTTGGTCCACCTCCGACCGCGTGGTCCAGCGGTGGATGAACTCCGCCGACGGCCGGCCGCCGTAGACAAACGAAAGCGGCCATGCGGATGCGGGGGCATCACGAGCCGGATCAACGGAAAACGCCCGTTCTGCCCATTGAGAGTTCAAGGACGCGGCCAACGCTAGCATCCCACCACCCAGCGTCGCGGTCATCATAGGTATCACCGCTGTGCTACTCCCGCCCCGTGATCAAGTCGTCAAAGAAGCTGGCCGCGCCCCAGGCACGCCCGGTGTTGGCAAAATCGGGGTTGGGTCCCATGCACCCGTTCCCGAGAATCAGCCGGGCGGGCGCTCCCTCAAACCCCTTGCGCGGCAGGGTGCCGAGCGGGAGCCATGCCTGGCCATCTGTGCTGCAGAAGAAGGCAATGGCGTCGGCTTTCAGCGTGACCCTGACCCAGACCACCGTGTTCTCGATGACCTCGGGGCACTGGATCGGGATGCTTTTGCCGGCACTCATGGCGTAGGTGCGCACACGGTTGCCGCCGGGCATCGGGTACTCATGGCCTGCCTGGATCTGCACACAGGTGTTGGTGCTCCAGGAGAGGAACAGGGACGGTCCGCCTTCCCAGAACCCGCCACGGGCGGTTGCGTTCAGGCCCGCACAGGCGCGGATCTTCACCTGGACCGAGCAGTTGTCCTCGTTGAAGGGCCGGCTGATCACGTGCGGCACTTCCGAAAGCTCCAACATGCCGCGGAGGATCGTGGCCGCCTTGTTCGTTGGCAACACCGTCCACTCGGGACGCAGCGTGGCGAAATCGTCGCAGAGACCCGCGATGCGTTGGCCGGGCGCCAGGGCCGGAACAGCGGTGGGGACGGGGGGGAAGCGGTCGGGTGCTGCCACCAGCACCATCCGGTAGTTGTGCCGTTCCACCGGCAGGCTGGCCAGTATGCCCTTGTTGAGGGCCACTGTTTCGCCGGTTTGTTCATCGGTCGCTATCGCGCCGGCGGGCAGGCCGAGTTTGGCGGCATCGAGCCGCACATCGACGGCGCGGGATTCAGGGCTGAGATTGCTGACCAGGATACGCGCCTGGCCGGGTCGTTTCCAGACGGTTGCAAACACGTCCGGTCCGCCCTTGACGATGGTGGCGAGAGCACGCACATCCCAGTACGGGATGTATTCGCAGTCCGGCGCCTTCAGGCCGAAATCGTATTTCATGCTATTGAGGGTCCAGTAGTTGTTTTCGAGATCGAACATGCCCAGCATGGCGAAGGTTGGATCTGCGCCCCAACTGTACAAATACTTCGGCATGACGCCCCACATGCGCCCGAGCGTGACGCGCAGGTTGGCCAGGCCGATGGGGCTGTACCAGCGGTCCACGAAGTCAAAGGCCTGGCCCTCGGCGGCACGCAGTTCCTGTGTGGCGGTCAGATAGCCGCCGTTCTCGCCATCAAGCCAGAAGTCGCAGAAGCCGAGGTAGCCGACCACCGGCGCATCGGTGATGTGCGCCTTGAGCACCGGCGAGGGGCCCACCTGGGTGAAATAGGTTCTGACCCGCTTCATGAACTCGCGCGCGCCGAACACATTGTGCGACGGCCGAACCTGCCCATCCGGGTCGACCCAGGCGAGCCCCGAGCTGAGATCAGGGGCCACCTGCGGGAACGTGTTGTCGTAGTAGATGCCGTCCATACTGGCGCGGTCATGCCACTGCTGGTAGGCCCACATCAGGTAATCGCGGTGCGAGGGCACGTACAGGCCCGCAGCCCACTCGTCGCTGTAGCGCTGCAGCATGCGGCCGTAGTCGGGGTCGTCGAAGGGGGTGCGAAAACTTTGGCCGCAGAAGTAGCGCCACCACCGGTTGTTCTGGCGGGCTTCTTCAGACCGGTACCAGGCTTCAGGCGCCAGCCCGTTGGTGCCGATGCCGTCGAAACAGCCCTGATAGAGCACGGGCTTGTCGAAGTAGCCCCACCCGTACCACTCAACCGATTTCCAACTGCCACCCGGTGGACGCGGGCGAATGGGTGTGGCCTGGAGCGAGAGGGTCGTCTCGATGGGGCCGGACAGGGGCCCGGGCTGGTTGAGCAAGTGAATGCGGAGAATCGTTTGTCCGTTGGTGCGAATGATGTCCTGGCAGGGCTTCTGGGGGTCGATCACCCAGCCGCGCGTGCTGTCCGCCAGGAAGGCGATGCCGCGGTCGTCGTTACCCAGCCACACATGGGGATAGAAGCCGCCGGGGATGTCCCGCTTGGGGCTGCGGGTGGTGGAGTTCCAGAGTTCGCCGTCGGCGGCGCCCTCCACATTGAGGAAGACCTTTGTGCTCCGCATGTTGTCGGTCGCGGCGTTGACGAGGCAGGCCAGGGCATCGGGGAGGGTCACTTCCAGTCGTACCGATTGCACGGTCACGGCCGGCGGCCCGTCGAGGCGCAGCGAGAACTTGTAGAAGCCGTCATACTCCAGAGTGCCCCGCGTGGAGACGGTGAACTGCTTATCGCGACTGACGGCGCTTCCTGTCACGTCGACATAGCCGTCGTTGCGCGACTGCACGGCGGGTTTGCCGCCGCGCCATGAGACTGAGCCGGCCGCCGTCTCGACCACCAGGCGCACGGGGTTGACCAGCAGGTCACAGGTGGCCGGGCCGCGGGACGGCTCCGGCTGGGTCGAGAGGATCTGTTCCGGCAGTCCCAGCGGGCTGAACGTGTACGTCCGGCCCCAGCAGGTTGCCGCCCGCCTTCGCACGCTCAGGGGCATCCAGGGGTCAATCACCCCGTTGGTAACCCCGATGCGGTTGCTCTCCCAGACCTCGCGCACGCGTTCGAACGAGGTGACGAGCGTGTTGGTGCCAAGCGTCATGGCCACCCGGTACAGGCCGGGGTCGAGCGGGCGACCGGCGGGCAGAGAGGCGCAGAACAGCCGCGCCGGATCCACAGCCTTGAACTCCTGTGTCAGTACAGTGTCGTTCTTGGGGCCGGTTACCGCCACGCGGACGTCCACGCGATTGGTGAAACCGGCCGCCTGGAGGTCGCTGTAGGCCAGCACGGTGTGATCGCTCAGGCGGTATACCGCGCGTACGGAGGCCGCCTGCCGGGCCGCGAGCTGGGCCGGCGCCGCCAACGCCATCTGGCGCACGGCGGCTTCGCCGGATCGGGCTGCGGCGGCATAGCCCTGGATCTCGGCGTGGCTCAGGGCGCGGTTGTAGAGGCGGACTTCATCGAACACGTACTCCCCGATCCCGCCGAGGGAGAACGAGGTGACTTTGAGCGCTGAAAACGGCTTCGCAGTGGTTTGTCCGCTGGAGATGTATCCGTTCACATAAAACGTCGTCTGGTTCCCGTTCCAGGTGAAGGCGAAATGGGTCCACTGGTTCGAGGGGATGCCGACCGGGTAGACGGCGAAGACCGGCCCGCCGAGGCTGTTGAAATAATGCCCCAGGCAGTTCTTGTGCCGTATGTCGGTGGAACCGTGGTCACCGAAGAAGTTGATATAGAGCGGACCGCCGCCGTCCAAGCCCAGCACGGGCACGGTGATCTGCGCGGCAAAGTCGTAGCGCGCCCACCAACTGATGGTGCCGGCCGACGGGTTGAGCAGGCTGCTCGGGAAGGTCAGGGGGGCCTTCGCACCCTTCATGGCGATCGCCGCGCCGGCGAAACCCGGAACGCTCGCGCCGCCGAACTCCACGGCGCGGGCCGGTTCGTCAAACGCCTCGGCATAGCACACGCTCGCCTGCACGTTGCGCAGGGCGATGGGGTCGATGATGACCTGAGCTTGCAGCGGGAGGATGACCGCCCCCACCGTCAGCCCGGCGATGCCGCACAGAATCCGAGTCGATATCCACCGCATAGAGACCTCACTGGTTAGTCGTGTCATACATCCGAGGCTCTTGCAAAACCCCTCCGGGGTGTTTGCAAGAGCGAATTCAGAATTCAGAATCCAGGAGTCAGAATGCGTATAAGACGTTGCGAGTGAATTGTTTCCGATTCTGAATACTGACTTCTGGCTTCTGAATACTGCGCTTGCAGAACCGACGAAGGAGGTTTTGCAAGCGCCTCATCCTTGATTGGCTATTCCCGGCCTGTCACCAAGTCCGCAAAGAAGACCGCGCCATTGCCGCGGCCGTTGCCGACGTGATACTCGTTGGCGCCTGGCATGGGTATGCCGAGGATGAGCAGGGCGGGCGCCCCCTCGAAACCGGCGCGCGGCACGGATCCGAGTTTCGTCCACGCCTGTCCGTCCGCGGTGTAGAAGAAGTCAATCGCAGTGGGCGACAGCGTTATCTTGGCCCAGGTGACGGCCCCGGCGACCGGTCCGAGCGGGATAGGCGCCGGCTTACCACCGGTCACGGCGAACGCCCGCATCTTGGGGCCGTCAGGCATTGGAATGACATTGCCTGCCAGGAATTGCACGTACTTGTCCTTGGACCACGACAGCATCAGGGAGGGACCCCCATCCCAGAATCCGCCCTGGACCTGGATCCTCACCTGGACGGAACAGTTGTCCTCGCCGAAGGGGCGGGAGACCGTGACGCCCTCCGCTCCGGTGAGGCGCAGGTTGCCGGCCCACAGATCGCACCAATTGCCGTCGCGGCCCTTGGGTTGCCAGTCCCTGGCCAGCGTCGTGAAGTCGTCGCAGAGCCGCGGGATCCGGGTCTTGGGCTCCAGCGCCGGGTTGCGGGCCGGGACGGAGGAGCAGACGCCGGGCGCCGCCACCACGACTACGCGGTAGTTATGACGCGTCACGGGCAGGTTCTGTATCGTCCCGCGGTTGAACGCCACCGGTGCGCCGTTCTGTTCATCGTGCGCCACGGCGTTGGGGGGAAGTCCGAACGCGGTGGTATCCAGGCGCACGTCCACGCGACGGTCCTCCTGGGACAGGTTGCTGATTTGCAGCCGCACCTGGCCGGGCCGTTTCCAGGTGGCCGTCAAAACGTCCGGGCCGCCTTTCGTGACCTTGGTCAACCGCCGCACATCCCAGTCCGGAATGTACTCGCAGTCAGCCTCCCCAAGGCCGAACTCGTTCGTAAGGCCGTTCAGGCGCCAGTAATTGTGGTCCACGTCAAACAGGCCCAGTACGGCCTGCGTCGGGTCGGGTTTCCAGGTGTAGAGGTACATCGGCATCGTGCCCCACTGGCGTCCGAGCGTGATGCGCAGGTTCGCCATGCCGGTCCGGTTGTACCAGCGGTCCACGAAGTCGGGATCGGCCACGGCGGCATCGGGATAGCCGCCGTTCTCGCCGTCCAGCCAGTAGTCCGAGAAGCCGAGGTACCCGATGATCGGGGCGTCGGTGACGTGGCTCATCAGCACCGGTGGCGGGCCGACGGACAGCCAGTAAGCGCGTTCGCGTTTGGCGAACTCCCGGTAGTCCATCACCCAGTACCCGGCGCGTAGCCGGCCTTCGTCATCAATCCACCCCCGGTTATTGATCAGGCTCGGCCAGGCGACGGCGAAGCTGTTGTCGTGGTACGCGCCATCGAGGCTGGCCTTCTCGTGCCACTGCTTGTAGGCCCAGAGGATGAAGTCCGTGTGCAGTTTGTTCTGCACGAAGGCCAGGGGCGCATCCACATACCATTCGGCCGCGAAGTCCCTGATGGTCTGGCCATACGTGGGGTCGTCGGCCGCGATCCGGTCGGAGTTGAAGCAGAAATACCGCCACCAACGGTTCTCTTCGCGTGCCTTGGGGGTGCGGTACCAGGCCTCGCCGGCCAGGCCGTTGGTGTCGACGGTCTTGAAACAGCCGTCATAGATCAGGGGCTTATCGAAGTAACCCCACCCGTACCACTCGCTGCGCTTCCAACTGCCGCCGGCGGGCCGCGCCTTGATCGGCGTGGCCTGCACGCTGAAGGTGACCTCGATCGGCTTCTTCAGTTCGCCCGGCTTGTTCAGCAAGTGCATGCGGAAGACGGTTTCCTTCCCTTTACGCATGACGTCCAGGCAGGGTTTGTCGAAGGTGGTGACCCAGGACTTGTCGTTGTCGCACATCCACGCGATACCCCGGTCTTCGTCGCCCATCCAGACGATCGGGACGAAGTTGCCCTGGACGAGGGAGTTGTGGGCCGCGGACTTCGAATTCCAGATCACGCCGTCCTTGAGTCCCTCCAGGTCGGCAAAGGTCTTGTTCACGCGCATGGCTTCCGCCGAGTGGTTGAAGAGTCGGGTGCCCTCGGTGGGCATCGGCACTTCGACGCGGATAGAATCGAACGATCCCGCTCCCGTGGGCGTCAGCTTGAGGTGGATCTTGTAGAAGCCGTCGAATTCCAGCGACCCCTGCACCTCGGCCTTGAGGCCCGGCGCCTCGGCGCTGCCGGTCAGATCCACATGCGTCTCGGTCTTGGACGTAATCGCTTTCGCGCCCGGCGTCCACGTGACGGCTTTGCCCGCGGTCTCCGCCACGATCCGGACCGGCGTGGCCAGCACGTCGCGAACCGCGGGGCCGCGGCTGGGTTCCGGCTGGAGCGTCGCGATGGACGCCGGCAACGCCGCCCCGTCAAACGTGTATTCCCGACCCCAGCACAGAACCTTCTCGCCCTCGACCTTCATGGGAGTCCAGGGATGCATAACCTTGTCCGTGATGCCGATCGTGTTGTTCTCCCACTCGTGAATCTTGCGGGTCAGGGTGAAGGTCACGTCCGGAGCGATGGGTTGCTTGGTCTCGGTGTTGAGCGACGAAAACTTGACGACATAGGCGCCGGCAGGGAGCGGCCCGTCGCTCACCTGGAGGATCGACTGCCCGTAGTCATACGGGAAGTTCGTGATCACGGCGGACGCCAGGATCTGGTTCTGGCCTTCGAGGGACACGGCGATCTTCACCTGCGCCTTGGTCTTGTCGCCGGGCAGATCGAGAATGTCTGCCGAGGCCATGATGCGCCCGTAGCTGGGGGCCATCTCGGCTTTGACGACCAGCGGCTTGGGCTCGACCTTCGGATAGGTGCGCGGGGGATTGGAGGTCGTATAGGGAAGGAGGCGGTAGAAGACGACGGCCCCTTTGGCGTCCGTGATGCGGTAGTGGGCGATTCCCGTCGACTTGGGCTCCAGGGGGAGGGATGCCGCGAACTCCTTCGCCTCGCCCGCGCCAAGGGTGAGCGTTTCAGACTTGGCGTGCAGTTGTTTGTTTGTGCCGGTCACCGGATCGGGTTTGCTTTCGGTCAACTGCACGCTGACCGTGTAGGCACCGGCGGCCCCGGTCGATTTCAGGCGCAGGCGGGGATTGCAGACGTTCTTGTCGAATTCCCCGAAAGAAAGCCACTGTGCGACCGGAGCCTGGTCATCGAAGATGACCTTGACGCCTTTTCTGTCGGCGATGCCGGCGAAGGTGGCCATGTAGCCCCAGGCGCCGCACCCTCCGTCCCGGTCAAAATCGGCGTCGAAACTGCGGCCATCGGCCGTGCTGGCAACGCCAAGTTCGGCGAAGGTTGCAGAAGCCTCGGCATACCAATGCCCCGGCGCGAAGCTGTTCTTGAAGAGCCAGGGGAGCGTGAAGCCGGCCACGTCGCTGATGCCGATCTGGGGCGTCTGTTTGGTGTCGAAGATGGCCCCGCGTCCGTTGCCGCCGAACTGGATGAAGCTGGTCAGGTCACCCGGTTTCTTTTCCGGCATGATGTAGAACTCGACGGCGTTGTCCGAGCAGATGCCGCCGTTGTCCGGCATCGCCCCACGCATGATGGGGCGCTCGCCCGCGCCGAGCGGGTTATCGTAGGCAATGTGAAGGCGGTCAACGCTGCGCTTCACGTAGACGAGGGGGGAATTCGGGATGGGACTGGCTTGGAACCAGGCAATGAAGTCGCCGCCCAGGATCACCGCATCGTCCCACTCGCCGGGAGTCAGCGTTCCATCCACCGCCACCGGCGCTTTCGACAGGGGCAGACGGATGACCGCTTGTTCCGGGGCGGCCAGGCAGGTGGCCGCCAGTCCCAGGCAGCAGAGCGCTGCGCCGCACCCGATTGTCCATCGCCGCCGCATTTCCGTCGTTTGTGTGCTCATGGGGACGATCCTTCTTGTGGATTTCATTGTGCGTTGTTTCCCTAGTGTTCTGAGTTACAAGTTCGTGATAAGGTGTTGTTTGGAGTACGCTGGCTTGACAGCGTTTTTGTCAGCCGCGGCTTGACGCGGCGGGGAAGAAAGCGGCGTCAAGCCGCCGCACCAAATTCCATTGTTCAGCGGTTTTGTAACTCAGGACACTAGAATACCGTGACAGAAGCTACCAAGATGGGGAGGAGGGGGGAATGAATCCGGTTCTCAATAACATGTGTCCGGCTATTGGAGGGCAAATGACGGCCCTAACGTTGGCCCCGGCCGGCTAATCACCGGAGCCGACTGTATTCGTAGAGTGCCAGATCGGGTTGGTGGGTGAGCTTGACTGGCAGGGCATTCATCGCCGCCGTGCCGGTCAGGTCAAACTGCTGCCCGTCAAACAAAGAACGAAACGTGTGGATGCTGTCGGGATCGAGCCCGCGCAGCCGGACCGTGAGTGTGTCGTCTGGAGCCTGGGGCCGACGAAAACAGGCGACCAGCCCCGCGTTAAGGTCCGTGCGGTGGAACTGGAAGGCCGCCCAGTGTTCCTCGCCGAGTCGGATTTCCGTGAGTGGGTGGTAGTCGCCTTCTGTCAGATGCCGGATCGATTTGAACAGCTCCAGCCAGCGGCGCATGAGGGGACGGTCAATCGCGGCATCCCGCAGATCGAATCCGAAACACGGGCCACCCCCCAGGAAGGAGAAGAACCTGTAGCGGTTTGCAGGGGTATCCTCGAGCGGAATGCTCGGATCGCGAAGCACCCCGTGATGCCAGTGCGGCAACAGAAGATGATTGAACCCCATGAGATGCGATTGCATGGGTTCCGGCGCGCCATCCATCAGGTCGGAGGCCCAGTATCCGTGGTTGCGCGCGATGGTCTCGATGTCGAGCCGGCGTCCGCCGCTGGCGCAGCCCTCTACGAAAAGCGTGGGATGCCGTTCGAGGATTGCGTCGTAGATCCGATACAACCCCTCAATGTAACGGATTTCCGTGATGCCTTGGCGGTCTGGCGAGTCGGTCTGCCGCCAGATGTCGAGGGGATCGAGATTGAAATCGTGACGGAACCAAAGCATCCCCTGGGCGACGTAGCGATCGACCAAACCGATCAGCCAGTCCTGCACCTCGGCCCGGCCGAAATCCAGCAGTCCGCTCGTATGCCGGACATCGACAGTCGCCGCCGTGGTCGTCCATTGCGGGTTCGTGCCAAGAATCCAATCCGGATGCGCACGGGCAATTTCGGAGGACAGCTCGGCGCGCTCCGGTTCGAACCAAACCCCAAAACCGATCTCCTTCTCTTTGGCAGCTTTGAAGAGTGGCGCAAAGCCATTGGGAAATGCGTCTTTTCGCGGTCGGTCCCAGTTGCCGACGCCATCCCACCAAAAGGGGTGGGGGCAGTCATACCATCCGGCGTCGATGACCATGAATTCGATTCCCAGGTCCGCGGCCGCCTCCAGGGTTTCGATCTGGTTCTTCTCGTTAACCCCATAGCCGCAATCGAACGTGAACCAGGTGTTCGCCCACGTTCGGGGCAGGCACTCCTTCCCGTCGAGACGGGGGGATTTGTGGGCGCGGAGAAATCGGCGCCACTGATTCCAACTGTCGGCCAGCCCGCCCGCCCAAGGCATGATGACCATTCGCGGGGTTCTCACCTCTTCCCCCGGCTTCAGGTAGAAACGGGTCTGTTCCATTCCCGCCTTGATCCGCAGTTTCCCGTCGCCCGTGACCTCAAACCTTGCCTTCCACTGACCGGACCAGCCGATCGCGATGAACAGGCCGCTCTCGGCACCGGTCTGCACATTGAAGAACGGCATGTGAAAGTTGCTCGACCGTCCGCCGCGCGTGGTGAGCTCAAACGCGGCGGCGCCATTGCCCCCCAGCGCCTGCTTGAGCGGCTCGTAGTCGTGCGCGTCGGCATTGCTGCCTTGGAAGAAGTGCAGAACGAAATCGGCCTCGCTGCCGCGCGCAAACTCCGATGACACGGTGATATCGAGAGGCAGGATGTCCGAGAGGATCGGCGTGTTCCGCGACCCCCGGTTCCTGAGTCGCAGCAACCACTCGGTCACGTCGCTATCCGCATAGCGGGTATGTTCCTCGGTGATGACCAGTCCGGAGTCGGTGGCTTCCCACTGTCCCGGCCCCGGCCTCCGCCACGCGGATAGCAGGCCAGCCGACGGCTGATCCCCATAAAGAAAGCTGAACCCGGCTGGAATCGTCATTCCGTGATCCTCTGCTGGAGAACCCTGTGATTTACGCGTTGGAACGCTCCACAGAAGCGGCATTCGTTGCTCATCATTTCGATGTCACCAAGTCGCCGAAGAAGCTGTCGAAAATGTAAGCTTCCGGCGGGCCGTCTTTTTCCCGCCCATGGCCAAGCGCGAGGATGTCGGGTGCGCCTTCGAAGCCCTTCCGCGGTTGGGAATGAACCAACTTCCAGCTTTGGCCGTCGGTGCTCGCGTAGAATTCGATCGTGTCCGGCCGCAGGGCAATCTTGACCCAGGTGATGCGCTCCATCTTCGGACCGGATGCCGCAAACACCGCCGCGCCATTGGCTTCGCCAGAGCACACCAGATTATCACCCGGCATGTTCCATCCGGTGACTGAGAGGCTGCGGCCATCCTTCCAGTCCAGATGCAGGCCGGGGGCGAACCCCGGCTGGTAGCCCCCGAAGGGCTCGTACAATTTCACCTGTACAGACACGTTGTCCTGTCCGAACGGGCGCTGCAGCCGCGCGAAGAGGCCCGAACTGGTTCGCACCCGCAGGACTCCGGCGGCACTGACAAACGGGACGGCTGGCACACCATGGCTCTCCCCCGCCCCGCCAGTGATTCTATCGAAGTGCGGGGACGTCTTCTTCTCCCAGTCCGCCCGCAAGGTCGTGAAGTCATCGCTCAGATCCTTGATGCGCTTGTCGGCATCGGGCAGCAAGGCCTGGCCGAGGCCGGACGCCAGCGGCGTGTGAAGTCCCGGCTTGGCCACGATGAGGGTGGTGTAATTGTGGCGGGGGATCTTCAGATTGCTGATCCGGCCATTCTTGGAGGGCAACTGGCTGCCCTCGCGCTCGTCGAGCACCACGGCGTCAGCAGGCAGGCCCAGGGCGGCCAGATCCACCTCCACGGCAATCGTGCGTTCATCGGGGCTCAGGTTGCTGATGAGCAGGCGCGCCTGGCCGGGACGTTTCCATGCTGTGACGAGCACGTCCGGTCCTCCCTTGACAACTTTCGCCACCGGTTTGACCGCCCAATACGGGATGAACTCGACATCCGGCCCGCGGGTCCCGGAATTGGCAAAGTTAAAATGATACGCGCTGAGTGGCTGCTTGTCCTTGCCATCCTCGCTGCTGCCGAACTCGTGATACGGAGTGCGGCCCATCGGACGGAAGTCGTTTTCCAGATCGAACATGCCGAGCACGGCGTGCGTCGCGTCCGCACCCCAGGAGTAAAGGTATTGCGGAATCGGCCCCCATTGCGGTCCGAGGGTGATCCGCAGGTTGGCCAGGCCGACCGGGTTATACCAGCGATCGACGAAGTCCGGATTTATGATCGCATTGTCGGGATATCCTCCGTTCTCGCCATCCATCCAGAAATCGCAGAAACCCAGATAGCCGGGGATGGGCGTGTCGGTAATGTGCGACTTCAAAACAGGCGACGGACCAAATTCGAGCAACATCTGCCGAAACCTCTTCATGAAATCGCGGGCGCCCATGACCCCGTAGCCGGGGCGCAGACGCCCTTCCTCATCCACCCAGGCGGTGTTGTTCAACAGATTGAGCGATGGGGCAGGGAACGTGTTGTCAAAGTAAACCCCGTCCATGCTGGCCTTGTCATGCCACTGCTTCCACGCCCAGAGTTCAAAGTCCTGGTGGGCCCGGTTCTGGTATTTCCCAAAAACATTGTCGGAATACCACTCGCCGCCAAAATCCTTGTTCATTTGCCCGTAAATCGGATCCGATGGGTTGATGCGGTCACTGGCAAAGCAACCGTAGCGCCACCAACGGTTTTCTTCCTTGGCTTTCGGCGTGCGATACCACGGCCCGTTCTCCGGCAATTTGCCCTGGGCGTAGGCGTCAAAGCACTTGTCGTAGATCAAAGCCATGTCGAAATGCCCCCAGCCATACCACTCGACCGTCTTCCAAGTCCCGCCAACCGGCCTGGGCCGGACCGGGGTGGCCTGCAGACTGAACGTGACGTCGATGGGCTCACGCAAGGTGCCGGGCTTGTTCAGGAGGTGCATCCGGAACGCGGTCACCCCATCCTTGCGCACCACGTCGAGCGCCGGCTTGTCGAAGGTGATCTGCCAGGTTCGATCATTGTCGCACATCCACGAAATGCCGCGATCCTCGTCGCCCATCCATGCCACCGGCAGGAAATTGCCCTTGACCAGGCTGTTGCGCGCGGCGGTCTTGGAATCCCAGAGCACGCCGTCTTTCAACCCGGCGAAATCGGCGAACGTCTTGTTCACTCGCATGCTCTCGCCCACGCTGTGGAACAACCGCGCGATCTCGTCCGGCAACGGCACCTCGACGCGGATCGAGTCGTAACTGGCCTGGCCGTCGGTGGGAGTGATGCGCAGATGGATTTTATAGAACCCATCGTAATCCAGAGTGCCTTTCACCTCGGCCTTGAGACCGGCGGTCGTGGAGTTCCCCTGGACAACGGCCTCCGTGTCTTTGGCCGACACGATCTCGCTCTTGCCATCCTGCCAGGCCAGTTTTTTTCCGGCGGCCTCGGCCACCAGGCGAACCGGCGATGCCAGCACGTCCCGGATTTTCTCACCCCGGGCGGCTCCCGGTTGCAGGGTGAGAATGCTCTTGGGCAGACCCAGCCCGGTGAAGCGATAGTCGCGTCCCCAGACCCGCACGGCCCCGTCTTCAACACGCAGCGGCGTCCAGGGCTCCGGCACTTTGTCGGAGATCCCGAGCGTGTTGTTCTCCCACTCATAGGGTTTCCGGGTGAGCGTGACTTCATCCTCGAGGCCCAGCGGCTTTCCGGTTTCCCGATCAATCGCGCGGAACTTCACATGATAGGTGCCCTCGGTAATCGTGCCGGCCTCCAGAATGCCCGAAGCATAATCCAGCGGGAACTTGTCCAGCCGCACCGTGCCCAGCGGGTCCTTCGACCCATCGCGGAAGGCGCTGACCTCGATCGCCACTTTCGACTTGTCGCCGGGGTAGTCGATGATGTCCGCGGTCACGCCAAAGCGGCCGTAGCTCGGCGCCATGTGGGCACTCACCACCAGCGGCTTGGACTCCAACTTCGTCGAATACAGGGGCAGAACCGCGAGGTTTGCGGTGTAGGGCAGTTCGCGGAAGAAAATCACTTTGCCCGCGCTGTCGGTGATCCGGTAGCGCGCCACCCCTTTGGATTTGGGTTCCAGCGGAAAGGAGACCGTCACATCCTGGCTGCCGTCCTTGCCGAGTTGAACCGGGATGGACTTGGAAAAAAGCTCCTTCAACGTTCCCGCATCCGTGAGCACGAAACTCACTGTGTAGGTGTGGGCCTTGCCGCTGGATTTCAGGCGCAGCTTCGGGTTGAAGGTGTTGTTCTCAAAGTCGCCGAACGAGAGCCACTGGGCCGCCGGGGCGGTGTCGTCAAAGATCACCCTCACCCCTTTTCCATTTTGGATCTCGTGGTAGGCCATCGCATAGGAATGCACGCCGTTCGGCCCGGTGCCGCCGTCGCGGCCGCAATCGAAATCAAAATACTCTCCGTTCCCTGTGCCGCGGATATTGATGTCGGAAAACTTCGTGGAGATTTCCGAATACCAGTGGCCGGGCACGACCCGGTTTGCGAACAGCCAAGGCTTGGTGAACTCGGCCACATACGTGACGCCCACCTGCGGCCGGGTTATCCCGTCGTAAATGCAGTTGCGGGCGTTTCCGATGAACTGGATATACTCCAGCAGGTCGCCGGACGGCAGATGCGGCATGAAGAACAGCTCGACCGCGTTGCCCATGCAGATGCCGGAATTGTCCGCCACCGCTCCGGTCATGCTCGGGCGTTCCCCGTCTTTCAGCGGGTTGTCGAAAAGCACATACAACCGCTCCGCATCCCGCTTCAGATACACGGTCGGTGACTGGGGGCGGGGCGACGCTCCCCATCCTATGAAGTCACCTCCCAAAATCACGGCGTCGGAGTATTTCTCTCCCGTGATCGAACCCTCCACAGACACAGGTATTTTTGAGAGCGGCAGGGTGATCACGGCCTGTTCCGGAGCGGCCATCCCGGCAGATCCAAGCCCCACCCAGCAGACCGCTGCACCGCAGAACATCTTCCCCCGCCTCCACAAGCTTTTCCTTTGTATGGTCATCCCGTGATCCTTTCCTTTAAACCCTGCGATTTGTTTTTTCGTTGAGGCGCTTGCAAAACCTCCTTCGTCGGTTCTGCAAGCGCCGTATTCAGAA
>CAZTAJ010000066.1:0-22683 GCA_964611575.1 uncultured Verrucomicrobiota bacterium | reverse complement strand
CCGCCATCCGCTACCCGCCCTCAATCCGAAGAATATGTAATTCGGAATCGTCGGCTGGATTCCACGGCCGGGTTCCGGTTTGCCCTTGTTTTACAGCCCATTCCCGCTACAGTGTCACGGTTTTACCAATACTGGCCGGGCGATAGCCCGCTTCGACAGGCGCTGGCCGGCTGAGGGTGTGTTATGAACGACATAGGCATCGGAATACTGGGGTTTGGCACCGTGGGTGCGGGTGTGGTGGAAGGTCTGCAGCGCAACGGCGACCTGCTGGCGGAGCGGATCGGCGTCCGGCTCGTCGTGCGCAAGATTGCCGACGTGGACCTGGATCGCGACCGGGGCGTGAGACTCGCCCCCGGCGTGCTGACGCGCGACGCGGCGGCGGTGATCGCCGACCCGTCCATCCATATCCTTGTGGAACTCATCGGCGGCACGACCGTGGCAAAGCAATTCATCCTGCAGGCCCTCTGCCTGGGCAAGCCGGTGGTCACGGCCAACAAGGCGTTACTCGCCGAGCATGGCGAGGAGATTTTCGCGTGTGCCAGGGCGCACGACACGGACGTATGGTTTGAAGCCAGTGTGGCCGGCGGCGTGCCGATCCTCCGAGCCCTGCGCGAGGGGTTGGTCGCCAACCGCATCGATCGCATCTACGGCATCCTGAACGGGACCTGCAACTATATCCTGACCCGGATGGACCGCGAGCAGATGACGTTCGAGCACGCGCTGAAGGAGGCGCAGGCCGCGGGTTTTGCGGAGGCGGATCCCGGTCTCGACATCGACGGGTTCGACACCGCGCACAAGGCAGCCATTCTCGCTTCGCTGGCATATGGCGTTCAGGTGCCCATGAGTCGCGTCTACGTTGAGGGCATCCGGGGGGTGGCCAAGGCCGATATCGAGTATGCCAACGGCCTGGGATACCGGATCAAACTGTTGGCGGTCATCAAGATGGTGGATGGCGCCATCGAGGTGCGCGTGCATCCCACGCTGGTGCCCATCGTCCACATGATCGCCTCGGTGTCCGGC
This sequence comes from uncultured Verrucomicrobiota bacterium, assembly GCA_964611575.1. GTDB lineage: Bacteria > Verrucomicrobiota > Kiritimatiellia > CAIKKV01 > CAITUY01 > CAITUY01. Next base: position 21,663 of record CAZTAJ010000066.1, on the reverse strand, counting down.
GTATTCAACGTGGTGCTGGTTGAAGGCGATATCGTCGGGCAGACAGCCTACTACGGACGGGGCGCGGGCCGCCTGCCCACCGCCAGCGCGGTCATCAGCGATCTGGCGGACGTGGCGCGCCGGCTGACGGCCGGCCAGGGGCGCCTGCTGGTGGATGCGCCGAAACGCGCATCGGCCGTGACATACCGGGACATGGGGGAGATTGCATCACGCTACTACCTGCGCCTCTCGTTGCTCGACCGGCCGGGCATCCTCGGTCAGGTGACGACCATCCTCGGGCAACATGGGATCAGCATCGCGTCCGTTCTCCAGAAGGAAACGCATGCGGGCAAGCATGTGCCCGTGATCATCGTGACCGACCGGGCGCGGGAGCAGGATTTTGAGGCGGCGTTGCGCACGCTGGACGGCATGGAAAGCGTCGGCGGGCGGACGGTGCGGATCCGTATCGAGGACCTTGCGGCGGAGAAATAACCCATGGCGACAGCGGCAGGACTCAAGGTGGCGAAATTCGGCGGCAGTTCGGTGGCCGATGCCGCCCAGATTCTGAAGGTGTGCGGGATCATCCGCATGGACCCGGAACGGCGCATCGTGGTCGTCTCGGCGCCGGGGAAGCGCCGGCCGGACGACACCAAGGTGACGGATATGCTGATCGCGCTGGCGGAGCGGAAGCTTGCCGGCGGGGACGGCGAGGCTGAGTTGAAGGCCGTGGTGGAGCGCTATGCCGATATCCAGCGTGCCTCGGGCGTGGGGCCCGAGGTGCTCCGGGAGATCGAGGCCGACCTGCGCCGGCGGCTGGGCGCGGACCGGCAGGAACGCGGCAGGTTTCTTGACCTGCTGAAGGCGGCCGGCGAGGATCTGAACGCCCGTTTGATTGCGGCCATCTTCCGGAAACAGGGGCTCGATGCGCACTATGTGGACCCGCGAACGGCCGGCATGGTGATGAGCGAGGAGTTCGGGAATGCGATGGTGCTGCCGGAGGCCTACGAGCGGCTCAAGGCCCTGCGTGACGCGCCGGGCGTGTCGGTGTTTCCCGGGTTCTTCGGCTATACGCGCGCGGGCGAGGTGGCCACGTTCCCGCGCGGGGGGTCGGATATCACCGGCGCCATCCTGGCGGCGGCGGTCAAGGCGGACGTCTACGAGAACTTCACCGACGTTGACTCGGTGTTTTCCGCCGACCCGCGCATCATCCCGGGCGCCCGGGCCATCGAGCTGCTGACTTACCGCGAGATGCGCGAACTTGCGTACGCGGGGTTCGGGGTGTTCCACGATGAAGCCATCGTGCCGGCCGTGCATGCGGGAATTCCGATCTGTGTGCGCAACACGAACCGGCCCGAGGCGCCCGGCACGCGGGTGGTGCCGAGCAGGCCGTACCAGGGCGGGGATGTGGTCGGGATCGCGAGTTCGGACGGGTTCTCCGCCGTGTACGTGGACAAGTACCTCATGAACCGAGAGGTGGGGTTCGGTCGCCGGTTGCTCCAGATCATGGAGGATGCGGGGCTGTCCTACGAACATGCGCCATCCGGCATCGACAACATGTCGGTGATCCTGCGGGAGAAGGAATTCACAGCCGAGAAAGAGGCGCTGGTCACCGAGCGTATCCGGGGCGAGCTGGGGGCGGACAACATTGAGGTGGACCGCGGCCTGGCGATCGTCATGATCGTTGGCGAAGGCATGCACTATACGGTCGGCGTGGCGGCCCGGGCAACCGCCGCACTGGCCCGCGCCGGGGTGAATATCGAGATGTTGAACCAGGGGTCGTCCGAAATCAGCATGATGTTCGGCGTCAAGGCCATGGACCGCAAGAAGGCGGTGGCGGCGTTGTATCAGGCCTTCTTTATGGACCGCGTTCCGAACGGACCGTAACGCGTCGCGGGCGGGAGGAGAGGCGATGAGCACAGGGAAACAGATTGCCATCTACGATACCACGTTGCGGGATGGCGCGCAGGGCGAGGGGATCTCCTTTTCGAGCACCGCCAAGGTGCGCATGGCGCTGAAACTCGACGAGTTCGGCGTGGACTACATCGAGGGCGGCTATGCCGGCTCCAATCCCAAGGACATGGATTTCTTCCGTGCGATTCGCTCACACACATTGCGCCATGCCCGGGTGGCCGCGTTCGGGAGCACGCGCCGCGCCCACACGCCGGTGGGCGAAGATGCGAACGTCCTGCGGCTCATCGAGTCGGAGGCGCCGGTCGTGACCCTGGTCGGAAAGACCTCGGACCTGCACGTGCGTGAGGTGCTCCGCACGACACGCGAGGAAAATCTTGCCATGGTGCGCGACACCGTGCGCTATCTCAAGGACCGCGGCCGGGACGTGTTCTTCGACGCCGAGCACTTCTTCGACGGGTACCGGGAGAATGCGGCCTACGTCATGGAGGTGCTGCGGACGGCCCTGGCGGCCGGGGCCGACGGGATCGTGTTGTGCGACACCAACGGCGGCACGCTGACGCATGAGGTGGCGGGCATCACGGCGGAGGTGGTTCGCGCCCTGGCGGTGCCGATCGGGATTCACACGCATAACGATGCCGGCCTGGCGGTGGCCAACAGCCTCGCGGCAGTGCAGGCGGGCGCGACGCAGGTGCAGGGCACCATCAACGGCTACGGCGAACGCACGGGCAACGCGAACCTGTGCACGATCATGCCGTCGCTGATCCTGAAGATGGGTTGCACGCTGACCTGCGCCCCCGGCCTCAGCCGGTTGCGCGACCTGTCGTTGTTCGCCGACGAACTGGTGGGGCTGCGGCCGGACGGCAAGGCGCCGTACGTGGGCGAGAGCGCGTTCGGGCACAAGGCGGGGTTGCACGCGAATGCGGTTGAGAAGAATCCGGTCACGATCGAGCATGTCGATCCCGCCCTGGTGGGGAATCACCGGCGGATCCTGATTTCCGAGGACGCCGGCACCAGCAGCATCCTGCTGAAGGCCGCCGAGATGGGCGTGGCGGTGGACCGGAGCGCGCCGGAGGTCAAGGAGGCGCTCCAGCGCATCAAGGACATGGAACGCAACGGGTACTCCTTCGAGAGCGCCGACGCCTCATTCCGCATCCTGGTGCAGAAGGCGCTCAAGCGGCACAAGGCGTTCTTCGAGCTCGAAGGATTCCGCGTGATTGTGGAGAAGCGCGGCAAGCATGAGGCCTGTGTCTCGGAAGCGACGATCAAGGTGCGGGTGAACAACGAGATTGCGCATTCCGTGGCGGAGGGCGATGGCCCTGTCAATGCCCTCGATACGGCTTTGCGGAAGGTGCTGACCCGTTTCTATCCCGATATCGCCAAGGTGGCGCTGACCGACTTCCGCGTCAGGATTCTCGATCCGCAGGAAGCCACCGCGGCCAAAACGCGCGTGGTGATCGAGTCCAGCGATGGCATCGAGACCTGGGGCACCGTGGGCGTGTCGGGGAACATCATCGAAGCCTCCTGGGAGGCGCTGGTCGACAGCGTCGAGTACAAACTCTTCCGCGAGGAAGAGAAGAACAAGCCACGGACCTAGCGGCACCTGCATGGCCTGGACCTGACCGGCGAAGGTCGGGCGGGATCGGAAACGCGGAGGGATGACGATGGATCGACTATTTGGGACGGACGGTATTCGCGGCCAGGCAAACTGCTATCCGATCACGGCCGAGGTCGCGTTGCAGGTGGGCAAAGCCATCGGGCACGTTTACCGGGCCACGGGCCACGGGTCGCGCCGGGCCGTGATCGGCAAGGATACGCGGCTTTCCGGGTACATGCTTGAAACCGCGCTGACCAGCGGCCTGGTGTCGATGGGCATGGATGTGCTGCTGGTGGGCCCCGTGCCGACCCCGGCCGTGGCCCATCTCACCCGCTCCATGGCGGCCGATGTCGGGCTCATGCTGACGGCGTCGCACAATCCCTCGGACGACAACGGCATCAAGATCTTCGGCAGCGACGGGTTCAAGATCGGCGACGACGTCGAGAACGAGGTCGCCCGCCACGTCACGTCCGGCGAGCTGACCAGCGATCACATCCGCAGCGACCAACTCGGCAAGGCGTACCGCATCGACGATGCGCGCGGCCGCTACATCGAGTTCGCGAAAAGCACCATCAAGAGCCAGGACATGGCCGGGATGAAGATCGTGCTGGATTGCGCGAACGGGGCGGCCTATCTCATGGCGCCGCTGATCTTCAAGGAACTTGGCGCCAAGGTGACCAAGTGTTTCGTGGAGCCGGACGGCTACAACATCAACAATGGCTGCGGCGCCACGCATCCCGAGGCCGTGGTGAAGTTGGTGGCCGAACAGAAGGCCGATGTGGGGATTGCCTTCGACGGCGACGCGGACCGAGTGATCTTCTGCGATGCCCAAGGCAACGTGGTGGACGGCGACCGGATTCTGGCCATGTGCGCGATCGACTTCAAGGCGCGCCGGGTCCTGACGAATGACACCCTGGTCGTGACAACCATGACCAACCTGGGGTTGCACGAGTCCATGCGGCGTCACGGGATCAACGTCGAGGTGACCGATGTGGGCGACCGGCAGGTCATCGAGCACATGCGGCGCACGGGATTGAACGTTGGCGGGGAGAAGAGCGGCCACGTGATTTTCATGGACTATGCCACGACCGGCGATGGCATCATCACGGCCCTGCAGGTGCTGAAGCTCATGCGACAGCAGAAGGCTTCGCTCCAGGAACTGGCCAACTGCATGAGCGAGTATCCGCAGAAATTGGTCAGCCTCAAAGTCGCGGTGCGTAAGCCGCTGGATACGCTGCCGAACCTGGTCAAGGTGATGGATCGCTGCACGGAGTCGCTGGGGGCCACCGGCAGGATGGTCGTGCGGTACTCGGGCACGGAGAGCAAGATCCGTCTGTTGGTCGAGGCGCGCGAGGAGGCGGCGGTGACGCGGTGGATTGACGAACTGACGATGGCCGTCCGGAAGGATCTGGGCGCATGAACGCCGAAATCGTGGAGGCCGGCCGGTCGGTCCTATGTGCGCCGCTGACATGCACGCGCGACCTGGGCGACTGCCCGGTGGGCAACCGGCGGCTGATCGACGTGCAGCGCGGACGTCTGGCGCCGCTGGGCTTCACGGGCGGCGCGGAGTCGGGCGCGGGCGTGTTCTGTCGCGGGGAGGCCTGGTTGTCGGACGCCATGCTGGCCGTCTGCGCCGGGCGGCCGGGCCGATGGGTCATTCGCGACGCGCAGGGTGAGACGCTGGCGTGGTCGGGGCCGCGGGCCGGCGCGACGGGCGCGTCGTCGGTGGTAGCGGCCGACTCCGCCAGTTTCCTGATCCGCTACCCGTGGGACCTGCTGCGCATCAACGAACTGCTGCTGGCGGGGATCACGGAATCGCGAATCGAGGGGGATGTCAGCCGCGCGGCGCATGTCGAGGGTACGCTGATCCTGGGGGCCGGGTCGCGTCTCCTGCCGGGCGTGTATGTCGAGGGCACGGTGGTGATTGGCGCGGGCTGCAAGATCGGGCCCAACTGCTATCTGCGCGGGAGCACCAGCATTGGCGACGGCTGCCATGTGGGCCAGGCGGTTGAGATCAAGAACTCCATTGTGATGCCGGGCGCCGCCATCGGCCATCTGAGCTACTGCGGCGATTCCATCGTGGGCGAGAAGGTCAATTTTGGGGCCGGGACGATCACCGCCAATTTCCGCCATGACGGCCAGTCGCACCGGTCCATGGTCGGCCACGAGCTGGTGGACACGGGGCGGCGCAAATTCGGCGCCATCCTGGGCGATCACGTGCACACGGGAATTCATACGTCAATCTATCCGGGGCGGAAGTTGTGGCCGGGCGTGATGACTCGCCCGGGCGCAGTGGTGCAGAGAGATGTGATGGAATAAGAGAGCGCGTTTACAGGGTTCAGGGGTGAGGTGTCGGGTGTCGGTGGAGGGCCGCCCATGCCGGGTGGGTTTCTCGAACCCCGGATCCTGAATCCGACAATCGGACTTGGCGGCGGGAGACAGACGCATGTGTGGCATCGTGGGATATGTGGGGAACAAGAGCGCGCCGGACGTCCTGATCAGCGGGCTTAAACGGCTGGAATACCGCGGCTACGATTCGGCCGGCATGGCGGTTGTCGAGAACGGCGCACTGTGCATTCTCAAGGACAAGGGGAAGGTCCGCGACCTCGAGCAATCCGTCTACGCGCACTGGGACGAGGCGTTCCGCCTGCGGGCTACTGCCGGCATTTCGCACACCCGGTGGGCCACACACGGCAGTCCGACGGCAGGGAATGCCCACCCGCATACGGATCAGTCGGGCCGGATTGCCATGGTGCATAACGGCATCATCGAGAACTATGCCGCCATCCGCAGCCAGTTGGAGGCGAAAGGACACCGCTTCATGTCGCAGACGGACAGTGAAGTGCTGGTCCATCTCATCGGCGAACTCTACAAGGGCAACTTGTTCGAATCGGTGTGCGCGGCCTTGAAGCATGTGGAGGGCACGTACGGGATCGCGGTCATGGCCGCCGATGCGCCGGACCAGATTGTCGTGGCGCGCAAGGGCAGTCCGCTGGTGATCGGGGTGGGCGAGCAGGAAACCATCGTCGCCAGCGACGTGGCCGCCATCATCGCGCACACCCGCCAGGTGATCTACCTGAACGACGACGACGTGGCCATCATCACTCGGGAAGGCGCCGAGATCCGCAACGTCAACAATGTGCCGGTATCGCGGGAGATCGCGAAAGTCGACTGGGACGAGGGGGCCGCGGAGAAGGGCGGGTTCGACCATTTCATGCTCAAGGAGATCTTCGAGCAGCCCGAGGCGATTGAGAATACGATCCGCGGCCGCGTGGACCTGGCCATGGGATCGGCCTTTCTCACAGGATTGGCGCTCTCGCCGCGCGAACTGGCGGGGATCGGTCGGCTGGTGATCGTGGCATGCGGCACGTCGATGCATGCCGGGATGGTGGGGAAATACTTTTTCGAGGAACTGGCCGATCTGCCCACCGAGGTGGAGCAGGCGGCTGAATACCGGTATCGCAACCCGATCATCCATCCGGACGACATGGTGGTGGCGATCAGTCAGTCGGGGGAGACGGCGGATACGCTGGCGGCCGTGCGCGAGGCGCGTCAGAAGGGCGCATTGGTGGTGGGGCTCTGCAATGTGGTCGGGTCCACCATTGCCCGCGAGACGGGCCGGGGCATCTATCTCCACGCCGGACCTGAAATCGGCGTTGCATCGACCAAGGCGTTCACATGCCAACTGGCGGTGCTGCTCATGATGGCGCTCAAGATCGGGCGCTGCCGGCGCCTGTCGCGGGTGCAGGGGGCGCAGATCGGCGAGGAGATCCGGTCGATTCCGGCGCTGGTGCGACGGGTGCTTGAGCGCAACGACGAGATTATCAAGGCGGCGGAACGCTATTCGGCCGCCCGGGATTTCTTCTTCCTGGGCCGCGGGTGCATGTACCCGGTCGCACTCGAGGGCGCCCTGAAGCTGAAGGAGATCAGTTATATCCATGCCGAGGGATATCATGCGGCCGAACTCAAGCACGGCCCGATCGCGCTGCTGGATGAACAGGTTCCGGTCATGGCATTGCTCAATGACATCGCCGGGAAGGAGAAGATGATCAGCAACGTGCAGGAATGCCGTGCCAGGCAGGCGCCCGTGATCGGCATTGTGACCGAAGGGGATCCGACGGTCGCCGCGCACGTCGATGCTCGCATTGAGGTCCCGCGCTGTTCATCCCTGACCGCGCCGATACCCACGGCAGTGGCCCTGCAGTTGTTCGCCTACCATGTGGCGCGCCTGCGCGGGTGCTCCATCGATCAGCCGCGCAATCTGGCCAAGAGCGTGACGGTGGAGTAGGGGGGGCAGGAAACCGGTGTTCAGGTTTCAGTGTTCAGCGAATGCGGGATGCTGATGAGGAACATGCCCCAATCCGGTTCGGTTCCTGAACACCGAACCCCGAACACTGAACCTCTGTATTACTCCCGCGGCTTGAACGTTGACACCTTGGCCCACTCTTCGAGCAATTCCTTCTCGCGCGGGGTGAGGTGTTTGGGCACCACCAGTCGGATCACGGCCAGAAGGTCGCCCGGTGTGGACCCCGGCATCCCCTTTCCGCGCAAACGCAGGCGGTGCCCGGACTCCGTGCCGGCCGCGATCTGAATCGCCGCATGTCCGTCGGGCGTGGGGACGGTGATGCGCGCCCCCAGTGCCGCTTCCCAGGGGGTCACCGGCACCTCGGTTTCGATGTCGCGTCCATCCACCTTGTACAGGGGATGCGGCGCCAGGTGTACCAGCAGGTACAGGTCGCCTGCGGGCCCTCCACCCGGTCCGGCGCCACCCTGGCCGGCCAGCCGAATGCGGGCGCCATCGGGGGTGCCTGGCGGGATGCGGACTTGATAGGTTCGCGTCTGGCGCTGCACGCGACCGCGTTCGTCCGGCCCCGAAAGCTGAAGGGAGATGCTCTTCTTGACGCCGTGGTACGCCTCCTCCACGGAAATCGTGACGGGCGCCTCGTGGTCCTGGCCGCGTTGCGTCCGGCCGCCATCGTCTTCCCAGGGGTTGCCGGCGCCCCGGCTCGCACCCCCGAACTGCCCTCCAAAAATGGATTCGAAGAAATCGCTGAAATCGCCCCCCGCGCGCGGGTCGAACCCTCGTCCCCGCGGAGCGCCGCGGAATTCGTAGTGGGCGTTCTGCCAACCGGGCGGGGGCCGGAAGTCCTGGCCGGCTTGCCAGTCTGCGCCCAATTCGTCGTACCGTTTGCGCTTCTCAGGGTCGCCGAGCACCTCATTGGCCTCGGTGATCTCTTTGAACCGGCCCTCCGCCCCGGCGGCCTTGCTGACGTCGGGGTGATGCTTGCGCGCCAGGCGTCGGAACGCCTTCTTGATCTCGGCGTCCGAAGCAGTCCGGGGCACTTCGAGGATCTTGTAGTAGTCTTTATAGGCTGGCATGGAAGGGTTCCTATTGCTTTGTGTGGGAGGGCGCGCATGTTGCGCGCCGCGGACGGCGACACGCCGTCCCTCCCCGAAATACTAGTCTGCCGCAGCCTTGGAGGCGCTGTGAGACGTGGGGGGTTGCGGCTTGCCTTTGGCTACTCTTTCCTCGTGTTTGACCTCGTTCCACAGCGCGTCGAGTTCGGCCAGGTTGAGATCGGTGAGAGCCTTCCCCTGGGCATGCACCTTCGCCTCGATGGACTGGAAGCGGCGGGAAAACTTGTCGACGGTCCCGGCGAGCAACTCCTCGGCCTGCAATTTCTGGAAACGGCTCAGGTTGACCACCGAAAAGAGGAGGTCGCCGATCTCTTCGGCGACGTCGTCGCGGTGGCCGCGCAGGAGGGCCTCTTTGACCTCGGCGAGTTCCTCGTCGACCTTGGCCACGACGTCATGCACCGCGCTCCAGTCAAACCCCACGCGTGCGGCGCGGCTCTGGACCTGGTGGGCCTTCATGAGGGCCGGGAGATGGCGAGGGACCCCCTCGACCACCGAGCGCCGTCCGGTCTTCTTCTCTTTCGACTTAATGGCCTCCCACTTGGTCAGGACGTCCTTCGACCCCGTGACGGTGACATCGCCAAAGACGTGCGGATGGCGGCGGATCAGCTTTTCCGACAGCGTCCTGCAGACATCATCGAACGTGAAGTCGCCCGTCTCCTGCCGCAGTTGCACCTGGAAAACGATTTGCAGCAACAGGTCGCCCAGTTCTTCGCGATGCTTGTCCGCGTCGCCGGAATCGATGGCATCGATCAGTTCATAGCACTCTTCGATGACGAAGGGCTTGAGCGTGGCAAGCGATTGCTCACGATCCCAGGGGCAGCCGCCGTCCGGGTCGCGGAGCTTTCGCATGATATCGAGGACCTGGTCAATGGGCTTGGTCATGGAGGCGCTTGCTTGTCCGAATGGCGCAGAAATCGCGGCCGCACATGGAGCAATGATCGGGCTCCAGGCCGTCGCAGGCGCGGGTTTGCTGGTAGCGGGCCCGGGCATGCCCGGGATCAAGGGCGAGGGAGAACTGGCGTTCCCAGTCGAAGGCCATGCGCGCGTCGGCCATGGCGTCGTCGGCCGCGCGGGCGCCCGGGAGCCCCCGCGCCACATCGGCGGCATGGGCCGCGATGCGATAGGCGATGACGCCCTGATGGACCTCCGCTTCCGTCGGCAGGCCCAGATGTTCCGCAGGCGTGACGTAACAGAGCAGGGAAGCGCCGTAGAAGGCGGCGGAGGTCGCGCCGATCGCCGAGGTGATGTGGTCATACCCCGGGGCGATATCGGTGACGACGGGCCCCAGGACGTAGAAGGGGGCGTGATCGCAGACGCGCTGCTCGCGTTCCATGTTTTCCTGAATCAGGTTGAACGGCACATGGCCCGGCCCTTCGACCATGACCTGGACGCCCTCCCGGCGGCACCAGTGGACGAGCTCCCCGAGGGTATCCAGTTCGCCATATTGGGCGGCATCGCTGGCGTCCGCCTGGCAGCCGGGCCTGAGTCCGTCGCCGAGTGATACCGTCACATCGTTGGCCCGGCAGATATCCAGGATCTCCGGCCAGTGCGTGAAGAGGAAATTCTCCTGTTTCAGGGTCACCATCCACTCTGCGGTCAGGGCGCCTCCGCGGCTTACAATGCCCAGTTTGCGCTTCAGGGCGAGGGGCACATGACGCCGCAGCAGGCCCGCATGGAGGGTCATGAAATCCACTCCCTGGCGGGCCTGCTCATCGATCACCGACAGCATCAACTCGGGCGTCAGGTTGCGGATATCGCCGCCGCACCGGGACACGGCCTCGTAGAGCGGCACGGTGCCCAGAGGGACGGGACTCTGGTCGAGCATGCCCTGACGGATGGCGCGCAGGTCGGCGCCGACGCTGAGGTCCATGACAAAATCGGCGCCGGCCTTCAGGGCCACGCCGAGTTTGACCAATTCCTCGCGTTCCTCGGACCGTTCTGTGGACCTGCCCAGGTTGGCGTTGACCTTGGTGCGGAAGAGGCGCCCGACCCCCATGGGTTGCCGCGGGGCGTGGATGGGGTTGAAGGGAATGACGGCGTGTCCGGCAGCCACCTGGTCGCGGACCGTTTCCGGCGGCACGCCCTCGGCGCGCGCCACAACATTCATAGCGGGAGTGATTTCCCGGGCCTTGGCTGATTCAAGTTGGGTCATGATTGGTCACAGGGTAGGATTTTTCAGGGGGGCGAGTCAACACGGGTGCCCGGGCAGCAACGTGTTTGCGTTTCCGGGATTGTTCTGGCATGGTTTCACTGTTCATTTTCGGCCAGTTCACCCGGGTGGTTGTGGGGGTACTGGAGAGCCTGCGTGTCATCGGGGAAGGTTTCAGGTGGGGGGCGCTATGGTTGTTCCTGTTCTGTGCCTCGTGTGTCTCTTCTTTGTTGGATGGATTCTGGTCTTGAAGATGGAAATCGATGGGCTGAAGAAGGAACTCGACCGGATTAAACTGCTTCTCAAGACAAAGTTGGGTTACGTTGGAAAAGAGGTCGAAATCAAGCAGGGACTGGCCCTGAATAAGCGGAGTTAATAGAGCCGACCGCTCCGATCTTGGATATCTGATTTCCCGTTGATGAGATACCTGGAGCGTACCGTTCCGTTGGCGCCACATCGGCGCGGGGTCGCGGACCTGTTGCGCGCACGACGGTCAGCCATCTCCCGCACGGCTGGCTGCCCATCGTTCCCTTGTCGCGTTTCCACCACCTGTGGTAATTTGTGCCTATGCGATCGGATTTGAAGCAAAAACGCCTGACGGCATGGCGCGGCATGGCCGCTGGCCTCGCGATGACGGTTGTTGCGGGCGGGTCGGCCGGCGCGGGGACAACATACACCCTGCAGGACTGCCTCCGGATCGGCCGCGAGCGGGCCGTCCCGACGGCCAATGCCCGGCGCAACATGACGGCGGCCCAGGCGGGCATTACCCAGGCGCGGGCCCAGGCCCTGCCACAGCTTGATCTCAAGGGCGGATACACGCGGATCGATGAGGTTCCGGCCATCGAGTTTGGCGGAACGTCCTTCTCGATGGGGCGCGAGGACAACGCGAATGCGGGGGCTGAACTCAGTCAGTTGCTGTACAATGGCGGCCAGGTCCGGGCGGCGTTGCGGGCCGCGAGGGCCTACCGGCGCTATGCGGAACTGGGGGTGCGGCAGGCCGAAGCTGCGCTCGATCGCGACATCTGCATTGGGTTTTACGACATTCTCAGGGCGCGCGCAGCGGCGAACGTGGAACAGGAGACGGTGGAGCAATGGCGCCGCTTTGTCGATCAGGCCGAAGCGCGCTTCAAACAGCAGACGGTGTCGGAATTCGATGTGCTGAGCGCCCGGGTGAGGCTGGCCAATGCCACTCCGGGCCTGATCGCGGCGCGCAATCGCCTGAACCTGGTGCGCGAGGCGTTCCGTGATATCGTGCACCTGGACGCAGGCGAGTTCGAACTGGCGGGCGAGTTGCACGAGAGTCCCGATGCGCCCGCCTTGTCAGCGTTGCTGGCGGTGGCGGTTACCAATCGTCCTGAACTGCGCATGATGGAGCAGACGGTGGGCCTGAGGCAGGAGGATCTCCACGTGGCTAAATCCCGCTACCAGCCTTCGCTGCGCGCTTTCGGGAACTATACGGGCGCCACATCCAGTCAGTACAACCCGACGCAATCGGAATGGGAATGGCATTGGACGGCCGGACTGACGGCGGAGTGGAGCCTCTTCGATGGCGGCAACCGGTACGGACAGGTCATGGAGAAACGCCTGGCGCTGGAGAATGCGCGGGCCACGCTGGAGGACTACGGGCGACAGGTTGCCTCGGAAGTCCGGCAGGCCTGTACAGACTTGACGGATGCGAAGGAATCCGTCGGAGTCGCGCGGGGCAACGTCGGACTCGCGGAACGCGCCTTGAGTATTGCGCGGACCCGCTATGACCAGGGGGTGTCGACGGCCCTGGAATTCGCGGATAGCAACCTGGCGCTGAGCACCGCCCGGTTGACGCTTGTGGAGGCGTTGTATCGGGAACTGACCGCGCTGGCGCGGGCCCGGTACGCCGCCGGGTTGCCTTACGGGGAGTGATAGGACATGAAGACGACGGATTCGGCAGGGGAGTCGGAAGCGGCGGGCCCGTGGGCACGCACCGTCATGCATGTGCGCAGCCACCGTCTGCGTTACGGGCTGGCGACTGTTCTGTTGCTGATGGTGGACGGAATTCTTTTCCTGGCGCTGGCGCCGGCGAGACCCGTCCCGCATATTGCGGCGCCGAACGTGATGATCCCGGTCCGGACGATGATGGCGACGTACACCGCGGTGCGTGAGACCGTCACTTACCCGGCGCGGATCGAGGCCCTGCACGACGTTGTGCTGGCCGTGGAGCGTGAAGGACGCATCATCGAACTCGGGGTCGACAAGGGAGACCGGGTCCGAAGGGGGCAGGTGCTGCTGCAGCTCGACAACCGTGCGGCCGAGGCTGCGTTCCGCCGGGCGGAGATCAACCTGCGTCAGGCCGCCGACGATCTGAAGCGCTGGGAGGAACTTCGCAAAAGCGGGTCGGTGTCCGTCACGGAGTTCGAGGGCGTGCGCAATCGCCATGATCTGGCGCGGATTGCCGTGGACGAGGCCCGGGTTGACCGGGATCACGGCGTCCTTGTGAGTCCGATGGACGGGAGGGTCGAGGAGCGCGCCATCGATGTGGGCGAGCGGGCTGTCCCCGGGATACCGGCATTTCGGGTCGTCAATACCGATGTCGTGAAGGTGGTGGGTGATCTGTCCGAGCGCGATGTGTTCGCAATCGCGCCGGGGGTTTCCGTGCCGTTTCAAGTGGATGCGCTCATCGGGCAGACGTTTACGGGGACCGTTGCCTTTGTGGCGTCCGCGGCGGACGCGAGGAGCAATACATTCCGGGTTGAATGGCAGGCCGAGAATCCCGGCGGACGCCTCAAGCCGGGCGTGATCGCCCGCGTCACGGTCACGCGCGGCGTGATCGAAAATGCGCTTGCCATGCCGCTCAGTGCGCTGATCCCCGAAAAGGGCCAGTATGTCACCTACGTGGTGCGGGGGGGTCATGCCGTCCGCCGCATCGTTACGCTTCGGACCATCATTGACGATCTGGCGGTCATTCAGGAAGGCCTGGCACCCGGCGACCGGATTGTGATCGAGGGGCAGCGGCTGGTGTCGGACGGAGCAGCAATTGCTGAACGGCCATGATTCTGACCGAATACTCGATCAAGTTCCGGGTCACGGTCTTCGCGTTGATCGCGCTGCTCGTGGTCGCGGGCCCGCTGGTGTACTTCACGATGCCCCGCGAGGGCGCTCCCGACGTCACCATCCCCATGGTGTTCGTCAGCGCGCCCTATGAGGGGGTGGCGCCGACGGAGATCGAGAATCTCATCACGATCCCGCTCGAAAAGCGCTTCAACGGGCTGGAACATATCAAGAAATTGAGTTCCACGTCAGCCGAAGGGGTCTCCCTGATCGTGATCGAGTTCACGGCCGAACAGAACATCGACGCCGCCGTGCAGAAGGTGAAGGACAAGATCGACGTGGCGCGACCGGATCTGCCCCGCGACCTGGACGAGCCGACGGTCCAGGGGTTCAACTTCAGCACGGATATTCCGGTCTTCACGATGGCGATTTCGGGTGATACCGACCTTGAGCGGCTCAAGCATGTGGCCGAGGATCTGCAGGATCTGGTCGAGGGCCTGCCTGGCGTACTGCAGGCGCGCCTGCTGGGTGTCCGCGAGCGCGAAATTCGGGTGGAGGTGGACCTGGCGCGGCTGATGGCATATCGGTTGACCCTGGGGGAACTCACGGCGGCCATTCGCGGCGAGAATTCCACGGTGTCGGCCGGCAATCTCGAGATCAGCGGCCAGAAAGTCCAGATGCGCGTACCGGGCGAGTTCACCGGCGTCAACGAACTGCGCGACATCGTGGTCAGCGTGCGCGACGGCCGGACGGTGCGCCTGGCGGATGTGGCGGCAATTGCGGACACGTACAAGGACCTGTCCTCGATTTCGCGCATCAATGGCGAGCCGTGCATTTCGATCGCCGTCCACAAGCGGGCGGGCGAGAACGCCGACAAACTGATTCGCCACATCAAGCGTGTGCTTGCGGATAATCCGCTGCCGCCGGGGCTGCGTTCAACCTATGTCGAAGACCAGTCGGAGATGATCCGGCTGATGATCGAGGACCTGGAGAACAACATTGTCAGCGGCTTCATCCTGGTGGTCGCGATCCTGTTTCTGTTCATGGGAATCCGCAACAGCCTGCTGGTGGGCCTGGCGATCCCGTTCTCGCTCATGGCCGGATTCCTGGCGCTGTGGATGCTGGGCATCACACTCAACATGCTGGTTCTGTTCAGCCTGGTCCTGACGGTGGGCATGCTGGTGGACAACGCCATCGTGATCGTGGAGAACATCTACCGGCGGCATGCGGACGGCGAATCGCGGCTGGATGCGGCGCTGCATGGGGCGGCTGAGGTGGCTTGGCCAGTCACCACGTCCACGCTCACCACCCTGGCGGCATTCGGCCCGATGATCTACTGGCCGGGCATCATGGGGCAGTTCATGAGTTTCCTGCCGAAGACCGTCATTGTCATCCTGACGGCGTCGCTGTTTGTCGCGCTGGTGATCAACCCGGCCCTGTGTTCGGTGTTCGTCACGCGGCCGAAGGTGCCGGACTCGATTGAAGAGCCCACCCGGTGGCGGCGGTTCACAGGCAGCTACGAGCGGCTGCTGCGGGCTGCCCTGGAACACCGCGGGCTGGTCACTTTCATCGGGTTGGTCTTCCTGGTGTTTACCGTGATGGGGTTCCGTCGCTATAACGCCGGAACGGAGTTGTTTCCGGAGGTGCCGCCGCAGCGGGCCACGATCGAGGTGCGATTCCCGGAGGGCACGGACATTGAGACCACCGATCGTGTGTTGCGCTCGATTGAGTCGCGGCTGCCCGCCTACAGGGACATCAAGTTCTTCCTGACCAACGTCGGGGCGGCGGGTGACTGGGCGCTGAGCGCGTCGGCGGGTACTCACTTGGGATCGATCCGGCTGGAGTTTGTGCCGTTCGGCGAGCGGCACACCAACACCCTGGAAATGGTCGAGTCCATCCGCCGCGAGATCGGCGCGTTTCCAGGGGCGCAGGTTACGCTCAAGGCCGAGGAAATGGGGCCCCCGACCGATGCCCCGGTTACGGTCGAGCTTGCGGGCGACGATTTCGGGGCCTTGGCCGAGCTTTCCGACACGGTGGTCCGGGAGTTGAAAGCAGCGCCTGGCCTGGTCGATGTGCAGGACAACATGGAGGATGCCCGCCAGGAACTGCAGTTCCGCGTGGACCGGCAGAAAGCGGCTCTGCTGGGCCTGGACACCGACTCGGTCGGTCGCTTTCTGCGCACCGCAATCAACGGGGAGGAAGTCAGCAAGTTCCGGGCAGGCGAGGATGAGTACGATATCACGGTGCGCTTACGCGCCGATCAGCGCCGGAGTGCCGACCTGTTGAAGCAGATTGCGATGACCGTTCCGAGCGGCGGACGCGTGCCGCTGGAATCGGTGGGCGCCTTCACGTACGAGGGGGGGCGCGGTCGGATCCTGCGGAAGGACCAGAAGCGCACAATCACGATCACGGCGAACACCGTCAAGGGGATCACCGTTGACGAGGTCATCCGCAACGAGATCGCTCCGCGGCTGGCAAAGATAGCGTTCCCAAAAGGCTACACGGTGAGCTTCGCGGGCGATACGAAGGAGATGAACGAGGCCATGGTCTTCCTGGGCAAGGCTTTGCTGATTGCCCTGGCGCTGATCGCCTTGATTCTCATCATGGAATTCAATTCCACTATGCAACCGTTCATGATTATGTTTGCGGTTGTTCTGTCGACGGCGGGGGTGATGTGGGGACTGTTGCTGTGCCACATGCGCTTTGGCGTGATCATGACCGGGATCGGGGTCGTCAGCCTGGCCGGCGTGGTCGTCAATAACGGGATTGTGCTGATCGACTGCATCAATCAGCGCCGGGCGGCGGGGATGCCGGTGCTGGAGGCCATTCTGCTCGGCGGGCGGACGCGTCTGCGCCCGGTGCTCTTGACGGCGCTAACGACGGTGGCCGGCCTGATCCCCATGGCCGTTGGCTGGAGCCTGGAGATCCACACCTGGCCGCCCAAGTTCGTGGCCGGCGCGGAGACCTCGGCCTGGTGGGCGCCCATGGCGGTGGCGGTGATTTTCGGGCTATCGCTGGCGACGCTGCTCACGCTCGTCCAGGTTCCGATCATGTACAGTCTGCTGCATTCCGTCACCGAACGGATGCGGGCGGCGGGGCAGCGGCGGGAAAAGGACTAGGCGGTCGGTCAGCGCGAGACCAGTTCGCGGAAGACGAACGGCAGTTCCTCAATCACGTCCGTGGCGCAGAGGCTGGACTGGGACTTGCGCCAGGCGGCGTTATCGCCCGCCCGGCCATGCAGGAAGACGCCCGCACAGGCCGCATCGAAGGGCGGGATCCCCTGGGCCAGCAGTCCGCCAATGATCCCGGACAGCACATCGCCCATGCCGCCGCTCGCCATCCCGGCGTTCCCGGTGAGATTGACGTGGACGGTCTTGCCATCCATCACCACCAGCGTTCCATTGCCCTTCAGCACAACGACGGCATGGGTCAAAGCCGCGGCCCGCTTGGCGGCGCCCTCGCGGTCATTCTGGACATCGGCGGTGGCACAACCCAGCAGTCGGGCGAGTTCGGCGGGGTGGGGGGTGATGACCAGCGGCCCGGCGGCGTGAGCCAGGGCTTCGGGATGCCCTTCAAATACATTCAGCGCATCGGCGTCCAACAGCATGGGACGGGTGCAAGTTCCCAGCAGGTGGCGCATCCATTCGGCCGTATCGGCGTGCCGCGTCATGCCGGGGCCGGCGACGATGGCATCGAACGTGTTGATGCGCGGCCCCCAGTCGACCCAGGCGCCGGCGCTGAGCGAGCCGGTTTCCGTCTCGGCGGCCGGGTAGGTCATGACCTCGAGAGTGGCGCCGGCCACGACGGGATAGAGGGTGCGAGGGACGAGGGCGGTGGTAAGGCCGACGCCGGAGCGTGAGGCCGCGCGGGCGGCCATGGCGGCGGCCCCTGCCAGGCCGGTGGCTCCCCCGATAACCAGCACGTGACCATACAGGCCCTTGTGCGCGTCGTGCGGACGGCGCGGCATATGGCGGCGCACATCCCAACCGGTGATCAGATCCCGTTCGCTCTTGTAGCGGCCGGCCAGCTCCTGCGGAATGCCGATGCTGACCACATCCAGACTGCCGACGTACCGAGTCGCCTTCGGCATCAACAGGCCGGTTTTGGGCAATCCGATCGTGGCGGTCACATCGGCGACCACGGTTTCCCCCGGCGAGTCGCCGGTATCGGCATTCAAGCCGGAGGGCACATCGATCGAAATGACGATGTTGTCTTCGGCGCAACTGTTGATGTAGCGGATGGCTCCGGCGGCGGGGCCCCGCGGCGGGCCGTCGACCCCGATGCCCAGGATGCCATCCACGAGGATCATGCCGCTGCCGGCCTCATGGACGGCCTCATCCCAGTCTTCCTTGGTCGGCATTTCGTGCAACGGGACTCCCGCCTGGCGCATTTTGCTCAGGTGGCGCAGGGCATCGCCGCGCACCTCGGAGGCGGAGCCGGCCAGCAGCACTTCGACATCGTAATCGTCCTCATGCAGGTAACAGGCCGCCGCGAACGCGTCGCCGCCGTTATTGCCGCGGCCGGCCAGCAATTGGACGAACGTATCGCCCATGCGGGCCTGTTCGGCGATGTAGCTGACGACCGAGGCGACCCCGTTGCCGGCGCGACGCATGAGCTCGACGCCCGGGATATCGAATTCGGCCGAGGCAATCCGGTCGAGTTCGCGCATCTGAGCGGAAGTGATTGCTTTCATGGGCGGTTCCTCAGCGGTTATCGGCAATCAGCAAGGCGTGCGCGACCGCGAAATGGCGGGTGTGCGAGAGACTGATCAGGACGCGGGAAACGCCTTGTGCCAGGGCCAGTTCGCGCCCATGGGGACTCAGGGCCACCGAGGGGGCGCCGGTCGCCGCGTTGCGCACGACCTCGATATCCAGCCACCCGAGGGCCGGACCGATGCCGGTGCCGAAGGCTTTGGAGACGGCTTCCTTGACCGCAAACCGGCCGGCGTAGTAGAGCCAGGGGGCTGCCTTGCTCTGGCAGTACTCCTGCTCGGCCGGCAGGTAGATGCGATTGCGGAAACGCTCCCCCCATTTCTCGATCAGGAGTCGAACGCGATCGTTCTCGACCAGGTCGACGCCGGTGCCGATCACGGTGCCGGGAACCGTCACCGGGTCCCCCCGCGGCAGGGACGCAGGACGGTCAGCATGTCGCGCACCGCCTGGCGAAGTCCTTTGAAGACGGCTTCGCAGATGATGCTGTGACCGATGTTCAGCGTGTCGAGATGGGGGATTTGCAGGATGGCGCCGACGTTGGCCAGGTTGATGCCGTGGCCTGCGTTGACGCGCAAGCCCAGGCGTCGGGCAAGACGGGCGCCCATGATCAGGCGCTGGAGTTCCCGGCGGGCCGCCGCGGGGCTGCGAGCGTCGCAGAACGTGCCGGTATGCAGCTCGATTGTCGGGGCGCCCAGCGCGGCGGCCGCGCGGATCTGCGCGGGAGAGGCCGCAATGAAGAGGCTCACGTCGATGCCGGCGGCCGCCAGACGGTCGATGGTCGGACCCAGCCGGCGCCTCTGGCCGGCCGCGTCCAGTCCGCCTTCCGTGGTCAGTTCACGGCGGCGTTCAGGCACCAGGCAGACTTCATCCGGTTTGACGTCCAGGGCCACGGCGACGATATCCGGGTGGTTCGCCATTTCCAGGTTCAAGGCGGTACCGATGGATCGGCGCAGGGCGTACACGTCGCGGTCCTGGATGTGCCGCCGGTCCTCGCGGAGGTGAACCGTGATGCCGCGGGCCCCGGCGGCTTCGCACACGCGCGCGGCCTCGACAAGATCGGGGTACTCCGTCCCGCGCACCTGGCGAAGTGTGGCCACGTGGTCGATGTTAACGCCCAGACGACAAGCGGATGCGCGGGTCATGTGTCGGTCCTCGGAACGGCCCCCGGACCACTCAGAAGAAGATCTCACAGGAAGGCAGTGCCTTGAGGAGACGGTCCTTCTCGGGTTCGGGGATGGGATTGCCCTTGAGGTAAAGGCGCTTCAAATTCTGCGACCAGCCCGTCAGGTCAGCCGGCAGGGCCGTGAGCTGGTTGCCATTCAGTCGCAGCCACTTCAGGGACGACAGACGCCCCAGTTCATTCGGCACGGACGTCAGTTTGTTGCGATCGGCGTTGAGATACGTCAACTTGGACAGATCACCCAGGGAGGCCGGGAGCGTCGTCAGCAGGTTGTCGTTCAGGTACGCCGTTTGAAGGGCCGACAGTCGACCGATGGCCGGGTTCAGTTCGGTCAATTTCGTCTGTCCCAGATCCAGCCAGTAGAGCTTCGTGAGGCTCGCGATGCCGTCCGGCACGGTTCCAACGTCGTTCTTACGCAATCCCAGGCGCTCCACGTTCGTCAGGGTCAGGATCTGCGGGGGGAAGCCCTGCAGATTCTTGAGGTAGAGATCGAGGTTGCGCACGGTGGCGGCCTGTTTGGCCGCGGCATCGAGGGACGTGATTTTCTCCCCGACATCCGGCTTCTTCCAGAACTGGTCGGACGGCGCGCAGCCGCCGACGAGGATGGCCGTGAGAGCGGTCCAGAGCATCCGTTTCATGATGGGTTCCATCGTTTCCTTGTTTATTCGCCGGCCTTGCCTATGGCCAAGCGGGAAGAGACTGTAAGACGTTGGTCCGCAAAACGCAACAGACGAGTGCAGGCGAAACTTGCCGTTGTGCAAGACGCTTCTGAGGGTACCACCCCGGGAATCGTCTGACGGGATTGACAGGATTTCACAGGATTCCGATATCACAGACGGAAAGGAAGGGCCTGCGTCGGCAACGGAAACCCAAATCCTGTCGAATCCTGCGTAGGCGAGGGGCCGGCAAAAGCGCTTGCTTGATGCCACAGGTTTTTGACACAGTTTCGGCCGTTTCAGCCAGCTTAGCTCAGTGGCAGAGCTTCTGATTTGTAATCAGAGGGTCGTCGGTTCAATCCCGACAGCTGGCTCCACTCAAACCCCTATAAACATTGGTTAGAGTGCCATTTTGCTGGGGTATTCGTTATGTTTCACTAAGTGTGATAAGTGGGCATTATACCCGCAAAGTGTCTGCCGATATTGACACCATATTGACACCACATTCGGCATCGGGGACTCTGAGTGGAATCAGAGGGTCACGGTCCCCCTGTTCTTTGGTGTCAATATGGTGTCAAACAACCATGCAGACTCGGCTTACTTCGGCCTCATCCAACCGCCGCAAACGAGTACTCGCCGCCAACAAGCCGGGGAAGGTCTTTTGCGCAGACAACTCCAACAACGGCCATCCCGCCGCGATGAACCCGGCCGCGATCAACTCGGAACAGAACCATGCCTGGTCCTCAACCGGTGCCCACCGGGACACAAACCGGAACACGCCTTGCCAGTCATACCGGCATCCGACCTTTGATCGACAGAACGCCTCAACGGTCACGGCCTGCTCCGGCGTCAGGTCCGGGATCGCGAACACTTCGACCGGCGTCTTGTCGTTGTGCTGGGCGAGCAGGCACGGAACCTCCCGGACCTGCCCCTTGAACCCACCGCCAGCCCAGGCCTCAATGACCGTGAACCGCGACGTAATCAACGCCGCGTGACTGTACTCGCTCCAATTGAGCCACCGAATCGCCCGGCTCATCGCG
>CAZTAJ010000065.1:17252-22812 GCA_964611575.1 uncultured Verrucomicrobiota bacterium | reverse complement strand
GGCGAGAGCGACAACTCGGCGGCCACCTGCCACTCGAAGGCCGCCCGCCGCAGGCCCGCCGCGTCCGCCTTCTGCACGAAATCGAAAAGCCGCTCCGCCGACACGGTCTTCCAGCCCTGGATGTCGCCCTCGAACTGCCGCCGCGCCGCCGACAGCGCGTTGTCTTCGAGCGTCGCCGACTTCCGCATCATAAGCGACGCCGGCGGCGGCGCCTCCCGGGTCAGCGCCCGCTGCAGTTGCTCGACCTGGCGTTCCGCCTCCGTCAGCGTGAAGGCAAACAGCGCCAATTGCCCCTCCATCTGCTTCGGGTCCACCGGCAAGACGCGCAGCCGCTCGGCAATCCGTTGCAGCGGAACCGCATAGTCGCGCGTCTGGTCGGACTCGAGCTTCTGGAGGTCGGCGACCAGATCCCCGATCTGGCGCCGCGCCGCCTGGAGCATCTCCGCAAGGCGCGGCGGGCGCTCCGCCGGCGCGCGGCCGGCCTTCAACTCCGCGCCCATGGCGGAGAGCTGCTTGCGCAGGGCATCAACGCCGGGGCGCAGGTGGTCGACGATCAGGCCATTCTGCAACTCCGGGTTCGCCTTGAGAATATCGCCCACGATGCGCCGCACCTCACCGGTGGGCATCGCGGACGCCGCCGCCAGGGCGGACGCCTGGCGCTCGAGCTGCTCGACCACGCCCGCGATCGGCAACCGCCGTGCTTCCGTCGCGTAGAACGTCTCCCCGATGCCCTGCCCCCCGGCGGCCGGCCGGAGTTCGGCGCACGCTTGTTCCAGCGCCTTGGCGGCGCCGACGACCAGCGAGAGGCGCGAGGGGAAGATGTCGCGCTCCTTGGCGTCGAAGTCCCGGCCGTCAAACGCGCGCATGAGCCCGATCGTCTCACGACTGATTTCGCGGAAATGGTCCAGCCGTTCCTCCAGGCACACGAGCGCGCGCGTCCAGCCCAGAGTCCACGCCGTCGGCACACTCTCGCCGGCCAACCCCTCCACGCCGAGGTAAAGGCGCACGGTTTCGAGCAGGAAACCGCCCCGTCGGTCGGCCTCGTCGTAGGCCGCCAGGATCCGGCCCCGCTCCTTGACGGTCGAACCCGACGCCTGCGTGGCGATCTGCTGAGCGACCGCCTCGAGCTCGGCGCGCAGGGTCGCCTGGGCGGCGAGGAAGCGCGCGGCGGCGGCCGGCACGGCCTGGGCGGCCGGCGGCAGGTGGGCCCCCACTTGCTTCCGGAAGGCATCACGCTCCGCGGTACGCCGTGTGAAGGCGGCCGATTCATCCGCGGCATCGGGGGCGATCCGTTTCAGGAACCACCGGTGTTCGACCAGGAATTGTTCCGTGTCGTAGTCGCGGTTCCAGGCGCCGATGGCTTTGTTCGCCCGAATACCGCCGAGCAGCGTCTGGAGGTTCCGTTCCAGATACAGGGCTTCCGTATAGCGCACGAAAGGCGATGCGTCGGTCAGCCATGCCTTGCACGCCGTCAGGCCGGCGGCGTCGGGCGGCCCGGCCTCCACCAGCAGGCGGCCCAGCAGGAAGATGCCGATCTTGCTCTCGGGCGGGCTCGCGGGGTCGTGATCGAGCGCGCGACCCAGAAGTTGGACCACCTGCCGCTGGCGGTCGCGCCCGCCGGATTGGCGTGGCAGGCTGCCCACAAAGTCGCTCATCTCACTCCGGACGGTGTCCAGGGCCTGCGCGCGCAGACCCGCCAGGCGTCCGGCGAGCGGCTCGAGCGTGGACCGTGACCGGGCAATCAGGCGGTTGAGCGCCTCACGCAGCGCCATGACGCTTTCCGGCTTCTCGGCGCGCAGGTTGTAGGCCGCCGTATTGACGGCCTCCACATCCCCCTCGAAGACGGCGAAGGCCACGTCCCGCGCGCGGCTCTCACGGGAGATGTCCGCCAGATACCCCATCCACTTTTCCAGGGAGACACGCAGTTGGTCGGCCCGCTTGGCGGCCCCGGACGCGCTGTCGGATGCGTCAGGCGCCAGTCGGTCCAACTCGGCCCGGAAGGCCCCCAGGGCACGCAACAGATTGCGATGGAAGCGGAACTGCACCTCCGCCGGCAGAAGGTCCGTGCCGAGCAGCCCCAGCAGTTTCGGACGACGCGCGGCGTGGGCGTCGCTCAACAAGGCCAGGGCGGACAGGGTCAGCGCCGTGCGCAAGTCCTCCTTGTACCCATGGAACGGCGTGAGATCCTGCTCCGTGATCAGCCGCTCGAGCAAGGGCACGGAATCGCCCGCCAGCGGCAGGGGTTCGACGCCGAGTTTCTCCCCGAGCGCCTGCACCCGCTGCAGGGCGGCATCGTTCAGGCCCAAGCGTCCCGGCGCCGCCGCGTTCGGTCCGGTGAGAGCCAGTTCCCCGAAGGCGCTCGACAGCACGCGCAGCGCCTGGATGCGCTGCTGCTCCTCCAGCCCCGGGTCGAAGGAAACGACCTGGATCAGGATGCGCCCGGACCGCCCGAAACTCCGGTGCGTGTCCATGCCTTCCAGCCGCATTTCCACAACGTCGCCGGGTTCGACATTCAGTTCCTCCAGTCGCACCGGGACGCTCGCACGCGTTTCCTTGACCGGCGGCGTGAAGGTCTTCACCGGGACCCGGCGGGGTTCCTGCGGCACGTCGGGATCGGGATTGACGAAGAAACTGAGCGTCAGATCGCGCAACCCCAGGTCGTCCGTGGCGCTCGACTCGAACACCCGCTCCTCGGTCGGGAACATACTCACCACATCCTGGCCGCCTTCAATCACGATCTCCGGCGGCTTGTCCTTGACGCACAGGAGCTGCCGCTGGTCCTGATCCAGGTTCTCGAAACCCTCGCGGTTCTGGAGCTGGATGCGGAAGAAGAGGTTCTGCTTCAGTTCCGCCACCTCCCATGTCCCCGTGCCGCCGGACATCGGCGTCGGGACGCGCGACTCGGCCCCGTCCTCGCCGGTCACGACCGCCTGGGCCTGCCGGAGTTCCTGCGCACACGCGAAACGCGTGGTGACATGCGCCCCCTCGAGGGCCCGGACTTCCAGCGGGTTCTCGTAGACCTCGGGACCAAGTTCCGCATAGGCGGGCGCGTCGACGGTCACCGTCAGCCGTTCCACACGCGGCTGCTCGACCACACGGACCCGTTGCTCCTCTGTTTCACCGTCCCCGGCGCGCACATGGAACGCAAAATCGGCACGGGCGTTGTAGCGGGTGTAAAGGAAGGTGTCCGGCCCGACGCGCAGCATCTTCTCCGGCTTCGGCGCCCGCGCTCCCGCGGTGGGAGCGAGCCAGAGGAAAGCTTCCTTGGCCAGTCGGCCCGAGATGCGCACCGGGATCGTGACATCGTTCCCCAGGCCGACCGGATTGGGATAGGCCCCGATCGCGATCTTGGTGAAGCTGGGATGCGGCAGGGCCGCCAGCGGCCGGTAGAAGCGCGCCAGCATGAGGGGAAACTCATATACGGGAATGGCCAGCAGCACCCCGTAGAGGACCGCCAGGGCGCCCAGCGTCCCCAGCGCCGCAGGCCGCCACCGGTCGCGGGGCCGCGGATGCTCCTCGACGGCGCGCGCCAGTTGCTCGGCGCTGGCCGTGAGGATCCTCCGCATGGCGGGGCTGTCCTGCAGCGCGGCGCTCGCCGGGGTGAGCAGCTCGTACGCGGCCACCAGGTGCTCCTGCGGCTTTTCCAGCCACGATTCAATCTCGTAGGCCAGCGCCGTCGTGGGCCGTGAGCGGCGCCAGGACTGGAATGCCGTCCACGCCAGCAGCGTCGCCATCATGGCGTGCGCCACCCCCCAGCCGGCCAGACGCCCCCCGGACTCGAACCGCAACCACCGGTCCAGGTGGGTTCCCGCCAGCACCAGGACGGCATAGACGACGGCCAGCCATTGCGCCCGGGACTGCAGGAACAACCAACCCTTGCGCCGGTGGTATGACCGGAATATCGCCCACACCGCCGGGGGAAGATGTTCGAAGGGTTCGCGTGTGCTCATCAGATCTTGCCCACCCATTTCCTCAGGACCCATTCCGCCGTCGCCAGCAGTGCGAGCAGCGTGATCGTCAGCCAGTGGCACCAGACCGGAAAGACATAACGCTGGGTTTCGCGGGCCTGCTTGCCTTCCAACCCCGGCACCAGCCCGGCGACATTGCCCACGTCCACGTACTGTCCGCCGGTCTGCGCCGCCAGTTGCCGCAGGAAATCCTCGTGGCGCGCCACGCGCCCGTATTCGGGCTCCCGCTCGTGGACGGATACGAACTCGCGTTGTTCGCCGGCCTGCAACGTCCAGCGCCCGGCCCGCAGGGCATTGGTGGTGTAGCGCGCCACGCCCGGCATCAACCCGAGCGGGGGCAGGCTCACGGCCGTCTGCCCGTCCTCGTGCGTGAGCGTGAGCGGCGTGTCGGCGGGCCCGTTCATCAGCACGTCGAGGGGCGTATCATCGGCGAGCCGATGCCCGTCGACCTGCAGGCCCGGACGATCCAGGCGGATCCGGCCGCTCCAGGTCACGAGATCCGCCCACAGGCGCGTATGCGCATCGAGATTCGCGGCGTTGAGGTAACTCCACGCCACCGGCTGGTTCCACAGCACGACCTTGCCCTGGTCGAGCCGCCGCCAGCTCAGCAGCGGGTTCCCGTCCTTCAGGGAGTGGACCAGGCAGACACTGTTGGTCGCCAGCGCGGAACGCGACGCTTCCCGCGGCGCCGTGCGCAGGAAGCTCGTCCAGGAGCGGCTCATGCGATTGGCGGCGCCTTCGGGCGTAAGCGCCCAGTCCGATACCGAGTCGGTTTGCGCCAGCCGCGCCGCGGGCGCCGGCCAAACCGCCGCCAGGGCATGCGTCGCGTAGACACCCGGCAGGTGACGCTCGCCCGCGATCAGGACGAGCGTATGCCCCGGCTGCCGGCTCCAGTCCGTCACCCGCTTCCACTCCTCGGCGCTGAGGGTCGCCGGCGCCACATCGCCCAGCACCACCAAATCGTACAAGTCCAGGATCTCGCGCGATTCGGGCCACGAGCCCAGGCCGACCCCGCGTTCCAGTTTCCCCTCGGGAGCCGTCAGCGTCACCAGCCGGTTCAGTTCCACGTGCGGCAGCCGCATCAGGATGCCCGCCACGAAACGCGCCTGCCAGTGCGGACGGTCTTCCAGGTACAGGACCCGTGCTTTTCGTTCCAGGACCTCGATCGGCACGGCATAGCGGTTGTTGGCCTCGGTCATCTCCCCGGCCACCGGCGCCAAGGACAGCGTCACTTCGTCCACCCCCGCCTCCTCCAGCGACACCTCCACCGTGGCCGTGAACTCGCTCTGCCCCTGGGGCTCGAGCTCGAATGTGCCCAGCGGCTTGTCGCCACGCATGGCGGTGACGGTCACCGCCTTGGGCGCCTCGCCGGCAAAGACGGTTTTCAGCCGCAGGCCCAGGCGAACCGGCTGACCCTGCACGGCGAATTCCGGCGCATCGACCCGCAGGATCGCGAGGTCGGGCGGCTCGTTCGTGGAACCGACGCCCAGGGTGTACACGGGAACCGCACGGTCGCGGAACAACTCCGTAATGGTCTCGGCCTTGGCGCTGCCGCCGTTCTGGCGGCCGTCCGTGACGAGGAGAATGCCGCT
>CAZTAJ010000065.1:0-17152 GCA_964611575.1 uncultured Verrucomicrobiota bacterium | reverse complement strand
CGGCCTTGGCGCTGCCGCCGTTCTGGCGGCCGTCCGTGACGAGGAGAATGCCGCTGAGGGGCATCTTGTTTTCCTCCGCGAGCGCCTCCCGCAGCGCCCCCAGGACGTCGCTGCCGCCGGCGTGCGCCTCCCACGCGCCCCGGACGTCGCCGTGCAACGGCCGGATTTCGAAACTCTGCCGCGGGATCTGCTCTCCGCAGGAACGGAGAAAATCGTCGCTCAAGAGGCGGCGCACCAGGTCGAGCCGGGTCCAGCCCAGCACCTCGGCGACGGGCGGCGTGGCCGTCGCAGCGCCATCGGCCTTGAGTTCACGCTCTGCCAGGCGTTCCCGCAGCGCGCCGAGTTGCCCCAGCAATTTGCGGGTGCTTTCGCGCACCGCCCCGGCGTCCGTAACGGCGCCGCCGAACAGCGACTTTGTCTCGGCCAGGCGTTCGCGCCCGGCGTCATCCGTCTGCGGCAGCAACGCACCCACCAGGGCTTCCACCTTCCCGCGCCGCTCCTCGATGTACTTCCAGTAACGGTCGGCTTCCTGAAACGCCCCCTGCTGCAGATCGAGCAGGCCCCGGACATGCCGACGCAGTTCGTCGGTCTTCAACTGGGCGTCCTGCAGCGCGTTCGCGTCCTTGAGCAATCCGGTGCGGCGCGCGTAACCCGCCATGCGTTCCGCCTGGCCCGCCATATCGCGGACCCCCATGGACAGCGAGTTGTCGACCAGCAGCAGAAAACGGCCGCCATACTCCGTGAGGCGCTCGATCTGGAGTCGCGGGCGGAACAGCAGGAACACGGCCAGGGCAACCGTCACAAGCCGCAGGATCAGCAGCGCCAGCCGATGGCGCCGGCGCAGGATCCCGACCTGCCGGCCATACAGCCAGGCCATGACCAGGCAGGCCGCCGGAATGCAGAGCAGCAGCCAGTACGGCGAAACGGAAGCCAGGCAGTCCAGCGTCAGATGATAGTGCGTATCCTTGATCATGCCCCGACCTTCCACGTCAGCCAGGATTCGGCGAACAGCAACGCGAGCAGCAGTCCGATCAGCCAGACGTACGCTTCGCGACCGCCGGTGCTTTCGGCCAGGTAGCGGCGCACCTCCGCCTCGTCGCGCAGGATGCGCCACCCGAACTGTTCGACCACGCGGCTCTCGCCCTCCGCATCCAGCGGGGCCACTTCGCTCTCCAGCCGGTCGTCATACACACTCACAAAGCGTTCGTCGGTCCGGCCGCCGATGACCGTGCGCAGCGCATAGAGGCCGTTGCGGGGCACCGTGCCGGCATAGATCTTCACCGGCCGGCCTTCGCGCACGCCCGAGGCCAGGACGTAGCTGACGGTCTCCTCGCTCCCGCCCAGGGGCCCGACGAGGACCGTCAAGGCGTCCGCCGGGTCCAGGGCCACGATCTCATCGCCGCGCCGCACGTTCAGCGGCGCCTCCAGGCCCGCGGTGACGTAGCCGATGCTGCGGTGCACGAAGTGCGCGTAGCCGCTGAGCACCGGCAGGTTGTTCCAGATGCCGGAGAGTCCGGAGGTCATCATCAGCACGCGGCCGAAACCGAGTTTCCGGCCGGCCATCCAGAGGTCGCCGTTGTCGAAGCGGGCCAGGGGCTCGGCGCCCGCAGCCAGCACGGCCGGCCAGTAGCCGAAAACCTTCACGCCGGAGAGCCCGTCCGCATCATGCGTGTTGAGCGCCTGGAAACAGGGATGCTCCAGCGACGAGAGTTGGACGCGCCAGAATGTGACGCCGCTGGTCGGCAGCACCGTGGGCGCCGCGCCGCACCGCGCCGGCCAGAAGGCGGCCTGCGAGGCGGAGGAGGACGGCGTCAGGTTCGGCCCGGCAAACACGATGAGCCCGCCGCCGCGCCGCACGAACGCCTCGAGCGTCGCCTGCCGTTTGCCGTCCAGGCCCGCGGGATTGTCGAGCGCCACGACGTCGAACGCGCCCAGGGCGGCCGTCTCGATATCCGGGATGCCGGTGACGGCCAATCCCATCGAGTCCGCCCCGTCCGTGGCGGCGACAGCCAGGAAATCGGCGGCGTTCTCGAAGGCCCGCGCCGGGATCTCCGCGCACACGCCGATCCGCAGGCGGTCCTTCACCAGCACGCCCGCCGTGATGGCATTGTCCCAGACCAGACCGTCGCGGGTCTTGATTTCGACCTTGAGAACGTTGTACCCGGCCTGGTGCAGGCGCACGTCGAACGGCACGTCCTTGAAGCGACCGGGCAGCACGGTGGCCGTCTTGCGCTGCGTGCCCTCCCCCGGCAGCGTGAGTTCGCACGTCACCGGTTGCGGGTCGCGCGCCTGGCGGCTGCACTGTACCCGCGCGACGACCTGCACGAGGTCGTCCTTGACGATCGTCTGGCCCGGCACGGTGAGCGTCGTGAGCGACAGGTTGGGCTCTGCGGCAGGCCCGGGCAGCAGCCACAGGGCCGGCCCATCGGCCATGGGTTGTTGCATGCGGCGTGCGCTCTCCCAGTTGGAGGCCTGCGCATCGCCCACCAGGATGATTTCAAGGCGTTCGCCCGCGCCGCGCCGGCGCACCTCCTGCACGGCACGGGCCGTATCGACCCTCCCGTCGCGCACGCGCAGGCGCGCCAGGTGTTCCATGAGTTTCCGGCCGTCCTCCGTGCGCTGCCGTTCGACGACCGCTTCCAGCCCGCCGGCCAGCGTGTAGATGGAGACCATTTCCCCGCGCGGCCAGCGTTCCACCACCGCGCGCAGCAACCGCAGGCCGTTGTCGAAGACCGACTGCTCCCCCTTGGCAAAGGTCGTGCTGTAGCTGTTGTCCACCAGGATCACGTGATGGACGTTCTGGGAGGCCAGCGTGCCCCCCTCCGAGTGGCGCAGGAACGGCCGCGCGAACGCATAGGCCACCGCCAGGCCCACGAGCGTGCGCGTGGCGAACAGCAGGTAGTACTTCCACTTCTCCTCATCCTCCAGGCGCGCGATCGCGCGTTCGAGCAGGTAGGTGGCGCCCCAGCGCACCCGCCGGACGCGCAGGCGCATGATGAGGTGAATCACCAGGGGGATCAACCCGAGCAGCAGGAACCAGAGAAACTGTGGTTGATGGTGCCCCATGGGTCATCCTTCCGCTTGCCGGCGGCGCAGGTAGTCGTTGAGGGCCAGGGTGATATCGGCGTCGGTGCGCAGCGGCACAAAATCCACGCGCTGTTTGCGGCAGAAGTCCTTCCACTCTCCCAGGAAGGCCTCGACCTCCTGGCGGTAGACCTTCCGCAACAGCGTGGCGTCGATGCGGTGGTTCCGGCCGGCGGTTTCCGCGCAGCGGAAATCGACCCAGCGGTTGAACTCGAACTCCATCTCCCGCGGCGAGAGAACGTGGAACACGATCACGTCGTGTGTCCGGGCGCGCAGGTTGCGAATGACCTCCTGCACCCCCTCGGGGGGAAACGACAGGTCCGAAATAATCGCGATCACCGACCCGCCCCGGGCCTGCTCCTCGATCAGGCGCAGAGAGGGCACCAGGTCCGTCCGTCCGTCGCGGCGGCCGCTCACCATGCCGTGCGTCAGGAAACTCAGGTGCCGTGAAGAGGCGCCGGGGTGCAGCGCCAGGGGGCGTTCGCCCGCGATGACGATGCCGGCGCGGTCCTGCTGGTTGACGGTCAGGCAGCAGAGCGCGGCGGCCAGCCGCGCGGCGACTTCCCACTTGCCCGGCACGGGCACCGGCTGGTCGTCCACGTAGCGCACCTCCGGCTCGGCGTCCATGGAACTGCTGTAATCCAGGGCCACCCACAACGTCATGGCCGAGTCTTCCACGTACTGCTTGACGTAGTATCGTTCGGTGCGGGCCAGGACCTTCCAATCGAGGTGCTTGAGGGGATCGCCGATGGCGTAGGCGCGATGGTGCAGGAAGTCCGTGCTGACGCCCCGCCGTTTGCTGCGGTGCAACCCGTAGCGCAGGCCCCCGACGATCGTGCGGGCATGCAGCTCAAGCTGACGCAGCACGTCGCGGGTCTGGGGCGTGAGGAGTTCCGTGGTGGCCATGTCGTCAGCCCTGGGTGCCCGGAGCGGGAATGGTGGCGAGGATCTTGTCGATCACCGTGTCGGTGGTGATGCCTTCGCTGATCGCCGCATAGTTCAGGATGATGCGGTGGCCCAGCACCGGATGCGCGATCGCCCGCACGTCGTCCGTGTTCACAAAGCTGCGGCCGTTCATCAGCGCGTGCGCCTTGGCGCCCAGGATCAGGCACAGGCTGGCCCGGGGCCCCGCGCCCCACGAGAGGTATTCGCGGCAATACGGCAGGGCGTAGCTTTCCGAAACGCGCGTGGCCCGCACCACCTTCAGCACATACTGGTTGATGTCGTCCCGCACCAGGATCTCCTCGACCAGGTCCTGGTATTTCAGGATTTCCGGGCCGCTGAGCACGGCCTCCGGCTGGACGCTGTATTTGCGGGTGAAACGATTAATAACCTCGTTTTCCTCCTCCAGTTCGGGATAGCCCACCCGCAGCATGAAGAAGAAGCGGTCCAATTGGGCCTCCGGCAGGTTATAGGTGCCTTCCTGTTCGATGGGATTCTGGGTCGCCAGCACGAAGAACGGTTTGGCCAGCGTGTGGGACTTGCCGCCGTACGTGACGCGGCGCTCCTGCATCGCCTCCAGCAGCGCGGCCTGCGTTTTGGGCGGCGTACGGTTGATTTCGTCGGCGAGCAGCATGTTCGTGAAAATCGGCCCCTTCACGAATGTGAGTTCCTTGAAGCCGCGCTCGGGATTCTCCTGGATGATCTCCGTGCCGACAATGTCGGACGGCAACAGGTCCGGCGTGAACTGGATCCGCGAGAAGTGCAGACTCAAGGCCTTCGAGATGGTGTTCACGAGCAGCGTCTTGCCGATGCCCGGAACGCCGACCATGATGGCGTGGCCCCGGCAGATGATCGCGATCAGCAGCCGGTCGACCACCTGCTGCTGGCCGACGATGATCTTCCCGATCTCGGCCTTGACGCGCGCGATCTTGGCGCTGAATTCCTCAATATCGTTCTTCGCTATGGGTGCTTCATCGTTCATCGTCGAGGCCCTCTCTTCGTTGTTGTCGATACTCGCACGGTCACAGATACCCCGTTGCATCTGCGCCCCGAATCCTGAATTCTGACTTCTGAATTCTGTATTCTGAATCCCCCCGGCTCCTACCGCTTGCGCAGAATCTCCAGGCTGCGGCGATACTGGCTGCGGGTCGTCTCATCCATGCGCACCAGCGCCAGGCCGGGCGTCAGATAGAGAATCCGGTCGCCGTCCTGCATTATCCGGATGAAGATCAGACTGCCGCTCGGTTCCGTCTTGAGCGTGGTCTTGAAATGCGGGACGGTGATCGTTTTGCCCGGCGCGGCATCCACCGTCTCGCTGCCGGCCCACAGTTTCTCGCCCTGGCTGCTTTGCACGTGCAACTCCACGGTTACCCGGTGCGCCGCCGTGTCGGGATTGAACAACCGGATATCGGTGTCCAATTGGCCGGCGGCCAGGTCGCCCAGTTCGAACACTTGCACCGCCACGGCCTTGTCGGTGAACCGGATCATCGGCTTGCCCGCCCAGGCGTTCTCGCCGGGCGCCGCCTGGACCGTCAGCGGGGTGTTATCCCAGGTGATGAACAGGTTGCCGCCGCTGCGGCCGAACCGGCGCGCCGCCCCCAACGACCAGTAGTCGCCCGCCTTCGGAGGCAGGGTGATGTAATCCTTGGCGACCAGGTCCGGCAACGACGCGAGTGGCAGTTTGATCTCCGTCTCCCAGGCCGTCTTCGTCATGCGGCTGCGCACAGTGGCGCCGCTGGACCATTCCAAGCCCGGTTGGCCCGGCGCCCGGTTCACGTGCTGGTCGCTCAGCGTGTCGAGCGCATTCCAGAGCAGCGTGAACGAGCCGGCCGAGGCGATCCGGCCGGCATCGCGGGTCTTCACGGGCAGCAGTTCCAGGGCCACGTGGTCGCCGGCCATGATGCCTTCCACCCCGTCCGGCTGTTTCTCGAACGAGGTCAGTTCGGCGCCCGCCGGATAGATCGGGCACAGGAAGGCGGCATACAGGAACTGCGCATCCACCTTGAGCAGGAACCGAAGTTGGCCTTCCGCAGGCGCCACGGCATTCAGGTCCTTCTGGAAGAACCCGGTCAGCACCGCCGCGTCCTTCCATTCGCCTTCGAGGTCAATGACCCCGTCGACGGTCACCGGCGAACCGCCGATGCCGACGCCCAGGATCGGATAGGCCGGGACCTTCCAGGGAGGAGGCGGGAGTGGCGCGGGAGGCGGGGGCGTCACCTGTGCCCTGACACCAACCGCCGCCAGCACGAGACCGATTGAGAGAAGCATCATTCCATTTTTCATCGTATCACTCCACCAGCAGTATTCGGAACTGCCACGGTTCAATGTGAACGGGGTCGAACACGTTCGCGACCGCCTGTTTCGCCCCCTTGGGGTCCGCCATCAGGTAGATTTCCTGCCCCACTTCCACATCGGTGCATTTTGTCGCCGGTTTGCCGCCCAGCAACTGCGGCTTGATAACCAGATTCTGCGATACCGCTGCGTCGGTGTAATTTCCCAGCACCAGCAGCGCCTTGTTTGTCTTCTTGTTCCGGTAGATCGTGCAGCATACCTCTTTCAACTGTGCGGTCAGGTTCTGGGCGTCATCGTCGGCGAACTCGTCGTCCGCTTTCGGCGCTCCCAACCCGTACTGATAGTATTGACCGCTGCGCCAATACGGAATGTATTCCACGGTCTCGGCGTCCTCGTCCAGATAGCCGAACTGCTGCAGCGCGTTCGTCACATTCCGCCACGCATAGAGGTTGGCATGGCTCCACGTGAGCGACCCGACATCGTGGAGCAGGCAACTCCCCAGCAGCGAACGATCATGCATCGGATCTCCGCCTGGTTTTCCCACGCCGGGACCGCCGGTGCCATGCCAAAGGTTGATCTTGTAGTAGCTGATCCGCCCGGAATAGACCTCGGTGAAATACCTCGTTTCCGCCCGGGTATAGCACCGCATGTGGGGCTTCTCGGGGGTGACATAGTTGCTTTCCCACATCAGGTTGTCCCGGAAATAGGAGGTGTTGAACCACACCGGGATGCCGCCGTTGTCGTTGCTCGATGTCTCCAGCCCCGCCTTGGCGTGGATCCGCGCCAGCCGCTTGAAAAACTGCCGCGGCAGCATGTAGCTGAAGGCGTATTGCTGATGGCCGGCCGCGTGGAACTTGTGCTTGGGCAGTGTGTACGCTTGGCCCACCACCGGGTCGGTGTCCTCCTGGCCGTTGACGCCGTCATCCCACATGAAGCCGTTGACAAAGCACTGCTTGATCTGTTTGCTCCGCCAGTACACCGCGCAGTCCACCTTCGAGGGGACCCACCGGGTGCCGCAGGTGCTCTGATCGAAGATCGTTTCGATCGGGCGCCCCGTCACCGGATGCCGGGTGCCCGGCTGCACGAACCGCGGATGCGGCGTGGTCAACTGGCTGCCCGTGAATTCGCCGACGTAGCAGTAATCGCGCAGGCCGGGCATGCTGAAACCCATTCCGTGCGGGTCTGTGTACATCCGTAAATTCACCTTGCCCTTGTGGCGCGGCACAAACTTGGCGTAATCCTCCTCGTTCTCCAGATGGATGGAGTAGGGCGACGTGCCGTCGCCGATGGCGCCCACTCCGCCGCTGCCGTCCGTATCGCTCCACATGAACCTGCGGTAGCCCGCGGGCTTTGGCCGGTCCGGCTGGGTCATCAGCGCGAACTGCACGTGCCGCTCCTCGCCCACCGGCCCCGGCTCGTTGACCAGGAACACCCGCAATGTGTATTCGCCCTGCTCGTTCTTTTCCACCTGCATCGCCGGCTTCTCCGCCAGCAGTTTCATGCCGCTGTCCGTGTCGCACGCCCAGAAGAGACAGCGGTCGCCGTTGCCGAGTTGGATCGCCGGGACGAAGTTCCCGTAGAACAGTTCGCGCGGCAGCGCGTCGTCCCGGCTGTTCCACACCACCGGACCCTTCTTCCCCAGCACCTCGTCGCCCCGGACATGCCAGGCTGTGCCCCGGTACGCCAGGACATCCGCCGGGCCCGCCAGATCGAGGGCCAGTTCCAGCGTGTCGATGGGCGTCGCCCCGCTCTGGTACCACAGATCGTACGTCAGCGTCCCGTCACAATCGTACTGCGCCCGTCCCCGGATCTTCACCGGCCCCGCCGCGCCCGACGCCTCGAACTCCTGCTCGCTCTTCCAGTCCCGCGTACGCTTGAGTTCGCCCGTCGCCGCAAACGAGCTGCGCTTGCCCCCCGCCGTCGCCTCCAGCCGGAACGGCGCCCGCAACTGTGGCCCGTACGCCGGGTTCTTGCCCTTGATGGTGATCTGCGCCGGAAGCCCGCTGGCGTCGAGCTGGAACTCGTGCATCAGCGTCTTCAGCGTCTTCCCGTCCGCCGCCAGTTCAAGCGGCGTATACGATCCCCATACCGTGTCCTCCAACCCCTCCTTGTTGCCCTCCCACGGATAGCTCCCCTGGAAGAACGTCTTCGTCTCGATGTCCGCCACGATCTTCTTGTTCGCGTCGTAGAGCAGGCACACGGTCTTGTATTCGCCCTTCGGCAGCTTCGTGAAGTTCATGACGCCTTCGCCACTCAACCCGCCGAAGGTCTGCGCCATCGCATTGGTCATCGGCTTCTCCAGCGGCACCGTCAGCGCCGCTACTTCCGCGCCAGTGGCCACCGCCAGCAGTTTCACCTTCGCCTCCACCGCCGTCTGCACCGCCGGAGCAACGCCGACCACGTCCGTGTCCACTTTCGCCCGCAGCTTGTTCACGCTCGGATAGTAGGCGTAGTCGTACTGGAACGGCTGGCGCGGCGGCCGCGTGTACTTCATCCCGTCCACGAAGTTTTCCCGGAACATCGGAAACCCGTCCATGGAATGGAACTTCATCAGGATGTCGCGGTAGACAATCTTCTTGGACAGCGTCCGGATATCCACCCACACGGCGTTGCCCTGCGGCGTGATGCCGATCTTGTCCCGCTTCAACTGGATTCGCTTGACTTCCCCGGGCAGCAGTTCGACGAACTGCTCGTCCTCGTTGGCCACGATCAGCTCCTTGTCGTTCTCGATGTTGAACCCCACCTTCACCGTCTCGCTGCGCTCGTTGTGATTCTTCAGCACGATGTTCAGGTTCACGCTGTCTTCCTGCAGTTTGCCGAACGACGTCACTTGCGCGCTGACCCCCTTGGAGTCGAACACCATCCGCTGGCCGGTGCTCGTGGCCCACGTGGAGCCCCGCTGTGAAAACAGTTTGGACGCGTCCGCCGTTCCGCCGACCGACCGAGCCATCCCCACCTGCCATATCGTCTCGTCGCGCAGCGGCAGTTCGATAGTCTGCTTCGGTATCTTGCCGGCATAGTCCCCGTACTGGAGGGACTTCAGCGGAATGCGCCATTCCGTGGTCCACCAGTCGTCGTCGAACTTGCCCGCCAGATCGAACTCGCTCTTGAACCGGTAGTCGTCCTCGCTCAATGCCGACTCGCCCTTGTACATATCCACGTAAGTATTGATGGGGTTGCACATCCACTTGAAGAACGGCCCCTCTTTCGTCATCGGCACGATCTCAAACTGCAGATTGTCGTCCCACAGCAAACCGGAATCCGGGTGCATCATGGCATCGTGGTATTTCCCCCTGTTCAGCAGCCACGACGCCTTGGGAAACACCGGCGAGCGATGCGCCACGTAAAGATAGTCCTTGTCGTACGCCAGATACCATACCGGCTGCTTTTCCTCGATCGCGATGAACGGCGCCCAGGAATGCACATAGAGCTGCCACGAGCCGTAGCAGGCCGCGCTGTCCTCCCATTCGCCAGGGTCCATCTGACCGTCGAGCTTCGGCGGCTTGTTCATGTACGGCACCCGCATGGTCCCGAGTTTGGCCTGCGCCGCGAAATCGGTGGACGCCGTCGCCTGCCCGCTGCCCGCCTCGCCCGAGGTTTCCATCATTTCGTCACGCGGCGCCGCGGGCGCCGAAACCGCCGCCCAACCCGCCACCAGCAGCCCCACCAACAGCCTCTTTGATGTTCTCATCGTCCTGTTCCTTTTCATGTTCATGTTGCGATGAGGGACTACTCCTCCGCCCGCCACAGCGCCGTTGCCGTCTCCGTGTCGAAATATCCCACCGCGTCGCCCATCTTCAGCCGCAGCAACCTTGAATTCACCCGCTCGATGGCAAACTTCTTGCCCACGTGCCACTGATACGTGTTTTTCACCGGCATCACGAGTGCC
This sequence comes from uncultured Verrucomicrobiota bacterium, assembly GCA_964611575.1. Lineage (GTDB taxonomy): Bacteria > Verrucomicrobiota > Kiritimatiellia > CAIKKV01 > CAITUY01 > CAITUY01. The sequence goes on along the minus strand of CAZTAJ010000065.1, from coordinate 6,945 downwards.
CCGCGCGCCAGGGTCTTGTCCTGCACAACCATGCCCCCTCCGGCAATCGTCTTGAGAAACAGGATCCACCCGTCGAAACAGGCCGTGCCCGCGTCGCACGCGGCCCAATTCCCCCCCACCGTCTGAAGCAGATTCGAGCCCTCGGCGTTGATGTACCCGATGGTGTCGCCCCAATTAATGTTCTGCGCGTTCGGTATGCCGATCTTCGCCAGCCCTTCCGAAAACCGGTCCGCATTCTTGAATTTCGGCTCGATGACCATCTTGCCCGTCTTGTCAATGTAGCCCCACAGCCAGTCCTTCTGCACCGCCGCCAGCCCCTCCGAAAACGGCGCCGCCTGCGCGTACTGCGGCGTCACCGCTTCCTTCCCCGTCCCGTCTATGTAGCCCCACTTGTTCGACGTCACCACCCGCGCCAGCCCTTCCGAGAACTCGTAGATCGTGTCGTACTTCGGCGGCGCCACTTCCTTCCCTGTCCGGTCCAGCAGCACCGACTTATCCCCCTTCACCGCCACCGCCAGCCCATTCTGGAACGGCGCAACCCGCGCGTATTGCGGCGCCACCACCTCTTTGCCGGCCGGGTCCACAAAGCCCCACAGCCGGTTCAGCCGCACCGAGGCCAGGCCCTCCTGGAACTCCCCGACCTCCTCGTATTTCGCCTCCACGACGATCTTGCCCTTCGCGTCAATGAACCCCCACTTGCCGCCGATAAACTTCCCCATGATCCAACGCCCACCTGCGTTCACCGCCGCCCGCTCCTCCGCGAAGCCCCGCGCATATGCAAACGCCGGCTTGATCACGAAGTCGCCTTGCTTGTCGATGAACCCGCACGCCGCCTCCGAAGCCGTGTCCTCCGTTTCCCCCTTTGCCTCCACCACCCGCGCCAGTCCGCCTTCGAAACTGCTCGCCCGGAAATACTTCGCCTTGATCTCCATCTTCCCGGCCGCGTTCACAAACCCCCACTTGCCGTTCAGTTTCACCCGCGCCAGCCCCTCTCTGAACGCCGACGCCTCCTGGAACTGTGCCCGGATCGCCAGCTTCCCGGTCTCGTCAATGAATCCCCATTTGCCGTCCCGGTTCACCCCGCACCGGTTCTCGGAGAACTCGAAGTGGATGGCCTGGTACACCGGCTCCACGACCTCCTTGCCGGTGTAGTCAATGAACCCGTACAGCGCCCCGCGCCAGATGTACAGCAGCGGCGCATTCGTCGCCGGCTCCCCCGCCGGCGCTCTGACCGTGGCCGCCACATTAGTCGCCACGTTCGTCGCCGCCGGCACTCCCTGCGCCTGCGCACCCGTGGCCAGCCACCCCATGACCGACGCCACCATCGCCAACACAGGCATTGTCTTCATCTCGTTCCTCCGCTTCTCACCCGTTGCCCGTCACTCGTCACGCTCCCCGAACCCTACTCCACCACCAGCATCCGGAACTGCCAGGGCCCGATGTAGACGGGGTCGAAGGTATTCGCCAGCGGCCGGTTGTCCTTCGGATTCTTCCCGAACCGGATTTCTTCATTCACCTCGACATCGACGCACTTCTTGGCGGGCCGGCCGTCGAGCAGGGGCGGCCTGATGATCAGGTTCTGGCTGATCGGCTGGTCGGTGCTGTTGGCCAGCACCAGCAGGGCCTTGCCCGTCTTCTTGTTTCTATAGATGGTGCACTGGATGTTTTTGAGCTGCTCGGCCAGCCCCTTGGCATCGTCGTCCGTGAACTCGTCGTCCGACTTCGGCGCGCCCAGGCCATACTGATAGTAGGGGCTGCTGCGCCAGTACGGGATGTACTCCACGGTCGCCGCATCCTCGTCCATATATCCGAACTGTTCCAGCGCGGTGCGCACGGCCTCATAGGGATACAGATTGGCGGCGGTCCAACTGTTCCGGATCACCCCCACGTCGTACAGCAGCGCATCGGTCAACAGCGAGCGGTCCTGCTGGGGATCCGCCCCCGGCGACTGGAAGGTCCCGATGTTGACATAGTAGTACCCGATCCGGCCGGAGTAGTCCTCGGTGAAGTACCGCGACTCCGCTTTGGAGTAGTACTTCAGGTGCGGCCGTCCGGGGCTGACGTAGTTGTTCTCCCACATGATATTGTCCCGGAAGTACGCGCCGTTGAAGAACACGGGCATGCCGCCGTTGTCATTGCTCGAACACTCCAGGCCCGCCTTGGTGTTGATGCGCGCCAGCCGCTTGAAGAACTGCCGCGGCAGCATGTAACTGAAGGCGTACTGCTGCCGGCCGGCGGCGTGGAACTTGTGCTTCGGCAACTCGTAGGCATTGCCCACCACCGGGTCGACGTCCACCTCCCCATTCACGCCATTGTCCCAGAAGAAGCCATGGGCGAAGCACTGCCGGATCTGCTTGCTCCGCCAGTACACCGCGCAGTTCACCTGCGACTGACTCCACCGCCAGCGCGCCGTGGATTGGTCGAAGATCGTCTCGATCGGCCGCCCGGTGACCGGATGCCGTGAACCCGGCGGGACGAACCGCGGCTGGGGGCGGCCCAATTGGCTGCCGGAGAACTCGCCGATGTAGCAATAATCTCTCACGCCGGGCATGTTGAAGCCCACCGAAACGGCGTCGGTGTACGCCCGGTGATTCAGCTTGTCTTTGAAGTGGGGCACGAACTTGGCGTAATCCTCCTCGTTCTCCAGGTGGATGGCGTACTTCGAGGTGCCGTCGCCGATATTGACGCCGCCGCCGCTGTCGGTCGCGTCCTTGCTCCACATGAACTTCCGATAGCCCGCGGGCTTCGGCCGGTCCGGCTGCGTCATCAGCGCAAACTGCACATGCCGTTCCTCGCCCACCGGCCCGGGTTCGTTCACGATGAACACACGCAGGGTGTACTCGCCCTTTTCGTTCTTCTCGACCTGCATCGCCGGCTTCTCCGCCAGCAGTTTCATGCCCCGGTCGGTCTCGCAGACCCAGAAGAAGCATCGGTCGCCGTTGCCGATCTGGACGGCCGGAACGAAGTTCCCGTAGAACAATTCGCGCGGGGCCACATCGTCCCGGCTGTTCCAGACCACCGGTCCCTTCCGGTCCAGCACCTCTTCGCCCTTGACGTGCCAGCCTGTGCCGCGATACGCGAGCATGTCGACCGGGCCGGCCAGATCCAGCACCAGTTCCAGCGTCTCTATGGGCGTCGCACCGCTCTGGTAGTACAGGTCGTAGGTCAACGTCCCATCGCAATCCACCTGCGTCCGCCCGCGAATCTTCACCGCGCCCGCCGCGCCCGCCGCCTCGAACGTCTGCTCGCTCTTCCAGTCCTTCACGCGGCTCAGGGTCCCCGTGGCCGCAAAGGCGCTGCGTTTGCCGCCCGCCGTCGCCTCCAGCCGCAGCGGCGCCCGGAGCTGCGGGCCGTAGTTCGGGTTCTTGCCCTGGATCGCGATCTGCGCGGGCAGGCCGCTGGCGTCGAGCTGGATTTCGTGCATCAGGGTCTTCACCCGCTTGCCGCCCGCATCCGCCTCGATCGGCGTGTACGGCTGCCAGACGACGTCCTCCAGTCCCTCCGTGTTCCCTTCCCACGGGTAACTCGCCTGTTTAAAACTCGGCGTCGCCAGGTCGCCGACAATCTTCTTGTCCGCATCGTACAGCAGGCACACCGTCTTGTATTCGCCGGCTTTGAGTTTCGCGAACGACAGGACGGCCTCGCCCCGCCGACCGCCGAAGGTTTGCGCCATCGCGTTGGTCAGCGGCTTTTCCAGCGGAATGGTCAGCGCCGCGACTTCCGCGCCGTCTTCCGCGGACATCAGTTTGACCTTCGCCTCTACGGCCTTCTTGACCGCGTCGTTCACGCCGAAGACGTCCGTGTCCACCATGGCCCGCAGTTTGTTCACGCTCGGATAGTAGGCATAGTCATAACTGAACGGCTGGCGGGGCGGACGCGAATACTTCATGCCGTCCACGAAGGTTTCCTTGAACATGGGCCACCCGTCGATCGAGTGGAAGGTCATCAGGACGTCGCGGTACACGATCTTGCCGGATAGCGTCCGGATATCCACCCAGACGGCATTGTTCTGCGGCGAGATGCCGATCTTGTCCTTCTTCATCTGGATGCGCTTGACCTCGCCGGGCAGCAACTCCACGAACTGGTCATCCTCGTTGGCCGCGATCAGTTCCTTGTCGTTCTCGATATAGAAGCCCACCTTGACCGTTTCGCTGCGTTCGCCGTGGTTCTTCAGCATGACGTTGAAGTTCATCTTGTCGCGCAGCAGGTCGCCCAGCGAGGTCACCTGGGCGCTCACCCCCTTGGAGTCGAACACAACCCGCTGGGAGGTGCCCTGGGACCAGGTGCCGCCGCGTTGCGAAAACAGTTTGGAGGCGTCCGCGGTCCCGCCGATCGAACGATCCATCCCCACCTGCCACATGGTGTCGTCGCGGAGGGGCAACTCGACCGAATTCTTCGGGTCGCGGCCGTCATACTGCCCGAAACGCAACGATTTCAGGGGAATCCGCCATTCCGTCACCCAGACGTCGTCGTCGAACTTACCCGCCAGGTCGAAAGCGCTTTTGAACCGGTAGTCGGTCTCCGCGGTGGCCTCAACACCCTGATACAAGTCCACATAGGTATTGATCGGGTTGCACATCCATTTGAAGAATCCGCCTTCCTTCGTTGACGGAACGAGGGCGAACTGGAGATTGTCGTCATTCAGCACGCCGTAGTCCGGATGGCTCATGACATCGTGGTATTTCCCCTTGCAGAGCAGCCACGACGACTTGGGAAACACCGTCGACCGCTGCGCCACGTAGAGATAGTCCGAGTCGTAGGCCAGATGCCAGACCGGCTGCTTCTCCTCCACGGCGATACCCGCCGACCAGGAATGGACATACAACTGCCACGACCCGTTGCACGCCGCGCTGTCGTCCCATTCGCCGGGCTCCATCTGCCCGTCGATCTTCGGCGGCTTCTTCATGAAGGGCACCCGCGTGATGCCGATCTTGGCTTGCGCCGCGAACTCGGCCGAGGACGGCGCAGCGGTGGAGCCGAGTTCGTCCCCGTCTTTCCCGACCGCCCGACCGGACGTCAGCGCCATGACGCCAACCGTCAGGAGCGCGAGCCCACCCGCCAACCGTCGACTCCATTGCCCATTTTGTTCTAGTCGCTGCATAATCATCTCCCTTTCCCTATTCAACCGTCCCCTGTCGGGGCGCCGCCGCCGTCTATTCCGACGGTTTCCAGGCAATGGCGCCCGTGGCCGCATCGAAATAGCCGATCTTCTTGCCGACGCACACGCGCAGGAGCGTACCGCAGGCCCGCTCCAGTGTCACCTTGGTGACGCCCTGGAAGTTGTTGCCGTGCGGCATGACCAGGATCCGGCGAGTGCCCGTCGTATCCAAGGCCACCAGGCCGGCGCCGGGCGGTCCCGGCCAGTGCAGGTTATGATAGTACATCGCCCACCCGTCCACGAATCCTGTGCTGAGTTTGTAGCCGTGGAACCCGGTCTGGCCTGCATCCTGGATGAGGATGTCGCCGTTCGTTTTGATGTAGGCGAGATTCCCGGCCCACCGGCCGACGCCGGCCGAGTTCGTGGGACATTTGTTCAGACTCACGAGGGCCACGCCGCACGAGAACTCGAACGCGATCGGGAACTGCGGCGCGATCGCCATCTTGCCGGTCTTGTCCACATAGCCCCACAATCCTTCCCTGTCGCCCATTACCGCGGCCAGTCCCTCGGCGAACGAGCGCGCCTCGCGGTACACCGGAGCCACGATCTCCTTGCCCTTGCGATCGACAAAGCCGTAGCGGGAGTCCAAGAGAACTCTGGCCGTGTCGCCCTCGAACGGGTAGATCTTGTCGTACTTGGGCGGGAGCAACGCCTTGCCGGTCTTGTCGATTAAGACGGCTTTGCCGTCCTTCTCCACCGCGGCCACCCCCTGATCGAAGGGCGCCTTCAATTGGAATTGCGGCGCAATCACGACCTTGCCCTCCCGGTCGACATATCCCCACTGCTTGTTCAGCCGAACCGGCGCCAAGCCTTCGCTGAAATCGCCGACATCGTCGAACTGCGCCTCGATGACCTGGCGGCCCTTGGGATCGATGAATCCCCACTTACCGCCGGTGTAGCTGCCCATGATCCAGCGCCCCCCGACGTTGACGGCCGCCCGCTCCTCCACAAACCGTCGGACAAAGGCAAATTTCGGCTTGATGACAAAGCGGCCCGTCTTGTCGATAAAGCCGCACTTGGTTTCCGTGATCGTCTCGCCTTCCGTGTCGCCGATGGCCGCCACACGCGCCAGCCCGCCTTCGAAACTGGTGGCCCTGACGTACTTGAGAGGGACCACCACGTGCCCGGTCGTGTCGACATAGCCCCATTTGCCGGCCTTCATGACCCGCGCCAGTCCCTCGCTGAAGGGCGAGACCTCTTCATAGCGCGCCGCCACCTTGACCGTTCCGGTCGCATCCATGAAGCCCCATTGCCCGTTTTGTTTGACGCCGCACAACCCCTCCGTGAACTCGAACTGGACCTCCTCGAACGCCGGCTCGACGACGATCTTTCCGGCGGGATCGATGAACCCGTACTGCGCGCCTTTCAGGACCGGCAGCAGCGCCACGGCCTGGTTCGTCAGGAGTGTCACGGGCTGGTTGGTTTCAACCGCCGACACCGACAATACGCTCACCCCCGCGATCATCACCGCCGCCAGACGCCGGCTCCACTTCCGCAAACGGTCGCGATTCATGTTCGTCCGTCCTTTCGTCCGTATCCCTGCACGCCCTCCGGTGAGCACGAAGTGCGCCAGCGCGGCGGCCGGGATTGACTGAACGCTTAAAGTATTGCCGGACAATTGGATATACGATCGACTATTTTCACCATTCGCCGCCGGTGGTCCCGACTGGGTACATATGTATGCATGAAAAGCCCCCCCATGCTCACACTTGTACGCATGCCGGGGGCAGGATAGCCCGACTTTCTCAACTGGGGGATGGCGCGCGCGGGAAGGCCAATGAATTGGC
>CAZTAJ010000064.1:0-22813 GCA_964611575.1 uncultured Verrucomicrobiota bacterium | reverse complement strand
GCACGGCGCGCGTCATGGAAGGCGAGAAACGCCTTCGCAAGTGCAAGCGCTGCAGTCATGCATTCGACCAATAAGGTGGGCTATGACGGGACTCAAGGCGAAATATAAAAGCGATGTGGCGCCGGCGTTGATGAAAGCGCTGGGCCTGACCAATGCGATGAGCGTTCCGAAGCTCCTCAAGGTTACGATCAACATGGGCTTCAACTCGACCATCGACAAGGACGTGGTGAAGGCCATCGCCGACGATTTGGGCCGCATCACGGGCCAGCGGGCGGTCATCACGAAGGCTCGCAAGAGCATTTCCAATTTCAAGCTGCGGGAAGGCATGCCGGTGGGTGCCAAGGCCACGCTGCGCGGGCCTCGCATGTTCGAGTTCCTGGAGCGCCTGATCCATGCGGCCCTCCCCCGGATTCGCGACTTCCGCGGGCTTTCGCCCAAGGGCTTTGACGGGCGCGGCAGTTATACGTTTGGGCTTCAGGAGCAGACGATTTTCCCGGAGATCGATCCGGATAGTGTAAAGAAGGTACAGGGCATGAACGTGACGATCGTCACGTCGGCGGACACCGATGAAAAGGCGCGTGAATTGCTGACGATGATCGGCATTCCGTTCGCGAAGCCCCAGAAGTAGAATACGGCAGGAGGGTTGAATCTTGGCGAAGATATCATGGGAAGTTAAGGCGAGCCGCAAGGCGAAGTTCAGCACTCGCCAGTACAATCGCTGCAAGCGCTGCGGCCGGCGGCATGGCTTCATGCGCCGCTTCCAGGTTTGCCGCATCTGCTTCAGGGAACTCGCGTCGACGGGGATGCTTCCCGGTGTCGTCAAAGCGAGTTGGTAAGATGAGGATCCTATGATTGTAACTGATCCAATTGCGGACATGTTGAACCGTGTGCGGAACGCGGGGGCGGCGGCGCAGACGACCACGGTGATGGGCCATTCGGTCATCAAGGGCGAGATTGCGGCCATCCTGAAGCGTGAGGGTTTCATTCGGGATGTATCAGTCGAGGAGGCGGACGGACGCAAGATGCTCCGGCTCGAGTTGAAGTATGGAGCCGACCGCAAGCCGTCCATCCGGGGGTTGCGCCGGGTCAGCAAGCCGGGGTTGCGCCAGTACGTGAGCGTGGCAAAGATCCCGCGCGTATTGGGCGGGTTGGGCGTGGCAATTCTCAGCACGCCGTCGGGCCTGATGACGGATCGCGAGGCGCGCGAGAAGAAGGTCGGCGGAGAAGTGCTTTGTAAGGTCTGGTGATTGCCGGCGCTCGGCGCAGGCATCCCACAGCATAGGCAGGGGTCAAGCATGTCAAGAATTGGCAAGAAACCGGTGGCCGTGCCCAGTGGCGTGGTCGTTACGGTGAATGGCGCGCGGGTCTCGGCGAAGGGCCCGAAAGGCGAGTTGTCGCAGGCGCTTCCGGCGCCTGTGGCGGCGGCGGTCAAGGACGGATTCGTCCATGTGACGTGTGCGGATGAGTCGGCGGGCGGAAGCAGCCTGCATGGGCTTGCGCGCAGTCTGGTGGCCAATATGCTGGCGGGCGTCGCCAAGGGCTATACGATCGATCTGGAATTGCAGGGCGTCGGGTTCCGCGCGGCGGTGCAGGGACCCAAGCTGACGCTGACCATCGGCTATTCGAGCCCGGTCGAGTATGTGGCGCCAGAGGGCATCGTGATCGCGGTCAAGGATAACGTTAATATTGCAGTCAGCGGACCGGACAAGCAGCGGGTGGGCGACACGGCGGCCCGCATCCGGTCCTTCTATCCTCCGGAGCCCTACAAGGGCAAGGGAATCCGCTACAAGGGTGAACACGTTCGGCGGAAGACCGGAAAGACGGTGGCCTAACTATGAAGAGTGTCGACAGGAAAGCAGGACGGATCCGGCGGCATGTGCGCATCCGCAAGGAGATCCATGGAACGGCGGCGCGGCCTCGCCTGTGCATCATGGTGTCCAACAAGAACATCTACGCCCAGCTCGTGGACGACGAGCGGAACGCGACCGTCGCCATGGTCTCTTCCTCGGGCAAGGACGGGGTCGGGAGCAAGAATGTGAACGGTGCCAAGCTGATCGGGAAACGGATCGGCGAGTTGGCGAAGGAGATGGGCGTTCAAGCGGTCGTGTTCGATCGTGGTGGGTATAAATACCATGGCCGTGTCAAGGCGATGGCGGACGCGGTTCGCGAGGCAGGCATCAAATTTTAGCCGGGGCGTATGAAAGACTATAAACCCAGATCGAGGAACCGGGCATCGGACACCAGGGGGCCGAGTTCGGATGTCGAGGAGCGCGTGGTGTTCGTCAATCGCTGCGCCAAGGTGGTCAAGGGCGGACGCCGCTTCAGTTTCAGTGCGATCGTGGTGGTCGGGAATCGCAAGGGGATGGTGGGGTACGGCTTCGGGAAGGCCAACGAAGTCGCCGATGCCATCCGCAAGGGCGGTGAGATTGCGCGACGGGCAATGTTCCCGGTGACGCTCAAGGACCGCACGATCCCGCACGAGGTCACGGGCCGTTGTGACGGCGGTTATGTGTTGCTGAAGCCGGCTTCACCCGGTACGGGTGTGATCGCGGGCGGCGGGATGCGCGCGGTGATCGAGCTCTCGGGCGTGCACGACGTTTTAGGGAAATCACTGGGCAGCAGCAACAAGGTGAACGTGGTCAAGGCCACGATCGCGGCCCTCGGGGCGCTGCGTTCGCACGAGGAAATCAAAGCGTCGCGCATGGCCTAGGCGCGGCGGGCGAAGCGGAAGAACAGGACCATGAATCTTCACACACTCACAAACACACCGGGGGCTCGGAAGACCCGCAAACGCCTTGGGCGCGGCATGTCGTCGGGACTGGGCAAGACGTCCGGCCGCGGGCACAAGGGACAGTACGCGCGTTCGGGGCACAAGCACAAGGCCGGGTTCGAAGGTGGCCAGATGCGTCTGGTGCGGCGGTTGCCCAAGCGCGGGTTCAAGAGCATGGATCCCGGCGTCTACACGCCGGTGAACGTGGCGGAGCTCGAACGCTTTGACAACGGGGCCGTGATCACGGCGGACGTCCTGACGAATGCCGGCCTGGCCAAGGCCGCCAAGGATGGCATCAAGATTCTCGGTTCGGGCAGTCTGACCAAGAAACTCACGGTCAAGGCGCACGCGTTCAGTGCCGGCGCCAAGGCCAAGATTGAGGCGGCGGGCGGATCCTGGCAGGTCATGGGCCCCGCGGCGGAGTAAGGTTACCCCAAGGAATTCCAACTCCCCATGTTATCGGCATTCACCAACAGCTTCAAGATCCCCGAGCTCAGATCACGCATCCTGCTCACGATGGGCCTCATATTCGTGTGCCGTATCGTCGCGAATGTCCCGACGCCCGGCATAGATGCCGAGGCGCTGCGGGCGGTGATTGCCGACATTGAGCGTCAGACAGGGACGGGCGGGCTTTTGGGCCTGATGGACATGTTCAGCGGCGGCGCCCTGCGTAATTGCGCGGTGGGTGCGCTGGGCATCATGCCGTATATCAGTGCATCCATCATCCTGCAACTGCTGACGGCGGTTGTGCCTGCGTTGGAGCGCCTGGTTCGCGAAGGCGACTCCGGGCGCCAGAAACTCACTCAATACGGCCGTTATCTTACGGTGGCCTTGTGCGTGGTGCAGGGATATGCCATGGCCGTGACGCTGGAGCGTCCCGAGGCGTTGGGGATCAGCCGTCAGATCGTGCTCAACCCCGGCATGGGGTTCAGGCTGATGACGGTGCTGACGATGACGACGGGTACGCTCTTCATCATGTGGCTGGGCGAGCAGATTACCCAGCGCGGCATTGGCAACGGTATATCGCTCATTATTACCGAGGGCATTATCAGTCGCCTGCCGGCGGCCGTCTACATGCTCAAGAACATGGTCACGGGGACGGGGGATGGCGGGGCGCAGTTTTCGCCCTTCTACCTGGCGGGCTTGATCGCGATGCTGATCCTGGTTGTGGCGGGAACGGTCGCCTTGACGCAGGGGGTCCGTAAGGTGCCGATCCAGTATGCCAAACGTGTTGTGGGGCGCAAGGTATACGGCGGACAGAGCACCTACATGCCCCTGCGCGTCAACTATTCAGGCGTGATGCCCATTATCTTTGCTCAATCGATCCTGATGTTCCCGGCGATGCTGTTGACCAATGTCCCTTGGGAGTTTGCGAAGCGGTTGGGGACCTCGCTGCAGCAGATGGACTCCGGTCTGTACCTGCTCCTTTACGGTATCATGATCCTGTTCTTTTCCTATTTCTGGGTCGCCACCCAGTTCAACCCGATTCAGATCTCCGATGATCTGAAGAAATACGGCGGTTATGTGCCGGGGATTCGCCCGGGCAAGCCTACGGCTGAATTCCTTGACTCTACGATGACGCGCATTACGCTGGCCGGCGCTGTGTTTCTGACGGTCATTGCCGTCATTCCGACGGTGATGTCGCGACAATTCGGCGTGCCGGGGGCGGTGGCTTCTTTTTTCGGTGGAACGAGTCTGCTGATTGTGGTGGGCGTCATGCTTGACACGATGCGGCAGGTCGAGTCGCACTTGTTGATGCGGCATTACGATGGTTTTCTGCGCAAGGGCCGCCTGCACGGGCGGCGCTGAGGCAGGCGACAGGGACGGGAACAGCGAGCATGGTGAAGGCGATTATTCTGTTGGGGGCGCCCGGAGCGGGGAAGGGCACGATTGCCGAAGGCATCAAGTCCGCCAGCCGCTTCATCCATGTTTCAACGGGTGACATGCTGCGCGAGGCCGTCAAGCAGGGGTCTGCCGTCGGGCGTGAGGCCGAGGCCTACATGAAGCGCGGCGAATTGGTTCCGGACGCCACCATCATTCGCATTGTGGAGGAACGGTTGGACAAGGGTTCGCCCGATGACGCCTACATGTTCGACGGGTTTCCGCGCACGATTGAGCAGGCGCGCCTGCTGGATGAGAGCCTGGTGCGCCGTGGCGCCAAGGTGAATTTTGTATTTCAGTTGGAGGCGCCCCGGGCGCTGCTGATCACGCGTCTGGCGGGGCGGCGGGTGTGCCGGGCGTGCGGTGCGAGCTATCACGTGGTTAATATTCCGCCGAAGCAGGACGGCGTGTGCGATGCCTGCGGCGGCGAGTTGTACCAGCGGGCGGACGATCAGGAGAAGACGATTCTCAACCGCCTGGAAGTCTATACGCGGCAGACGGAGAGCCTGATCCAGTACTACGCGAAGCAGGGCAACGTTGTGTCGGTTGATTCGGCGCGTCATCGTCAGGATACGGTGGCGGAGATCCTGCGGCATGTGCAATCGCTGGCAGGGTCATGATCATTCTCAAGAGCGCGGATGAGATCCGGCGGATGCGCGAAAGCGGCCGGATTGCGGCGCGGGTGAGGGATGCGCTGGCGCGGCTGGTGGCGCCGGGTGTCACGACGCGCGAGTTGGACGTTGAGGCGGCGCGGCTGATGGCCGCCATGGGGGCCCGGAGCGCCTTCCTGGGGTACCATGGCTATCCGGGCCATACCTGCCTTTCGGTCGACTGCGCGGTGGTGCATGGGGTTCCGGACGACCGGCGGATCGAACTCGGGCAGATCGTCAGCATCGATGTCGGCGTGATCTACGACGGGTTTGTGGGTGATACGGCGACGACCGTGATGGTGGGGGTGTCGAATTTGGAGGTGATCCGGCTGGTGGCCGCTACGGAGCGTGCGCTGGCGGCCGGGATTGCCAAGGCCCTGGCGGACGGTAGGCTCTCGGATATCTCGAACGCCATTGAGCGGACGGCGTTGTCGTCGGGGTTTCAGGTCGTGCGGAATTTTGTCGGCCACGGGGTGGGGCGGAAGATGCATGAGGATCCGCAAATCCCGAACTACGGGCCGCCGGGGTGCGGGCCGAAGCTGCGGCCCGGGATGACGCTGGCGATTGAGCCCATGGTCAACATGGGGGTGAGTGAGGTAGAGGTGATGGAGGACGGTTGGACCGTGCTGACGGCGGACCGGAAACCATCGGCCCATTTCGAGCATACGGTGGCGATCGGACCGGATGGTCCTGAAATTTTGACGCTGGCGGAGTAGTGCGGGCGTGTGTGGCGTTTTTTTGAGTGGACAGCGGGCAACAAGGCTTGCTACTTTGGCTGGCTGTTTTTTGGAATGGAGACGGGGATGAAGGTTAGAAGCTCGATCAAGCGGATCTGTGTACAATGCAAGGTGGTGCGCCGCCGAGGGGTCGTGCGCGTGCTCTGCACCAACCCGCGCCATAAGCAGAGGCAAGGTTAAGGAGATTGCGGCATGCCTAGAATTCTTGGTGTTGACATACCCGGCAAGAAACAGATCCTGTACTCGTTGCAGTACATCTACGGTATTGGCCCGTCCATTGCCGGGGCAGTGTGCGTGCAGGCCAAGATCGATCCGGTCAAGAAGGCGGATGCGTTGACCGACGAGGAACTGGCGCGCATCATTAACATCGTCCAGACGAGCTTCCGTGTGGAAGGCGATCTGCGGCGCGACATTTCGCAAAACATCCGACGGCTGATCAGTATCGGGAGTTACCGGGGAACGCGCCACAAGCGCGGTCTGCCGGTTCGAGGCCAGCGGACGAGCACGAATGCTCGCACACGCAAGGGCCCGCGGCGCACGGTGGGTGCCGTACGCGGCAAGGAAGCCCGCACGGCAGCCAAGTAAGGCAAGCAAGCAGGAGTCAGCAGAGGGGACCGGGATCGCATGGCAGACGTGAAAGACAAGGCGGAAGAACAGGCCGCGGTGAAACCCGACGGCGTGCCGGCATCTGCGGCGGCCGCGGGCGCCGGCGAGCAGAAGGCGGACGGCGCCAAGGCGGCCCGTCCGGCGCGTGTCCCCAAGGGACGCGTGGTTCCGTTCGGTGTGGTGCACATTCGGGCCACATTCAACAACACGATGATTTCCATCACGGATTCAAAGGGCGGTGTTGTGGCGTGGAACAGCGCCGGGCGCGCGGCATTCAAAGGCTCGCGCAAGAGCACAGCCTTTGCCGGCAGCGTGGTCGCCCAGGAGGCGGCGCGGCAGGCGGTGGTCCACGGTATGCAAGAGGTTGAGGTTCGTGTGCAAGGCCCGGGCGCAGGACGTGAATCCGCCATCCGGGCGCTCACGGCGGCGGGACTCACCATCACCATGATCAAGGATGTGACGCCGATGCCGCATAACGGTTGCCGCGCCCGCAAGCGCCGGCGCGTGTAAGGCGTTGAGTTTCGCAGATTAACAGGAGAGATTCGATGGGGAGATATACTGGGCCAGCCTGCAGACTTTGTCGCCGTGAAGGGATGAAGCTCTTTCTCAAGGGCGATCGCTGCCGCATGGCGAAATGTCCGATCGACACAGGGCGTCCGCCCCCCGGCATGCACGGAACACGGCCGCCGAAAAAGGCGACGGAGTACGGCGTGCAGTTGCGTGAAAAGCAGCGTCTGCGCCGTTTCTACGGACTTCAGGAAGGGCAGTTCAAGCTCTTTTTTGAGCGCGCCTTGCGCAAGCGCGGCATCACGGGCGAGATGCTGCTCCAGTTGCTTGAAATGCGGCTGGACAATCTGGTCTACCGTCTCGGGTTCGGCGCCTCGCGTCGTACGGCCCGTCAGTTGGTGCTGCATGGACACATTACGGTCAATGGCCGCCGGGCCAATGTGCCGTCCATGATCCTGAAGGCGGGCGACCGGATCGAGACGAAGAGCCGTGCCAAGAGCCAGGCGATCGTCAAGAAGGCCGTCGACTCCCAGAGCGGCGAACTGTCGTCCTGGCTGGCGCTGGACAAGGAAGGGCTCAAGGGCGGGGTGCTGCGCATCCCGACGCGCCAGGAAATCGCGCCATTCGTCAACGAGCAGTTGATCGTTGAATTGTACTCGAAGTAAAGACGGCGCGCCGCGGGACGGCGCGCCATGCCGGGAAGGGTTGAACCATGCCAATCAGACTGAGCCGATTCGAAATGCCCAAGCGTCTCACGAAGGACGATGCGTCCGCGACGCCGACATTCGCGCGCTTTAGTGCCGAGCCCCTGGAAATCGGGTACGGGCGCACGATCGGTAATTCGCTTCGTCGCGTCCTGCTGTCGTCCCTCGAAGGCGCAGCGATATCGTCCGTGCACATCGAGGGTGCGCCGCACGAGTTCTGCTCGCTGCCGGGGGTGGTCGAGGACGTGACCGACATCATCCTCAACCTCAAGCGCGTCCTGCTCAAAATGCAGTCGCGCGAAGGCCGGATGCTGACGCTCAAGGTCAAGGGACCGGGCGTTGTCAAGGCGGGCGACATCCAGACCGACGGTACCGTCGATGTGCTGAATCCCGATTTGCATATTTGCACGCTGGCCGAGGATGGTGTTCTGGACGCACAGCTTGAGGTGCGCATGGGCCGTGGCTTCTGCCCGGCCGACTGGAACAAGAAGGAAAACCAGGAGATCGGCCGCATCCCGATCGACTCCATCTTCTCACCCGTCAAGCGCGTGAACTTCACGGTCGAGAATACGCGCGTCGGGCAGCGCACCGACTACGACCGGATGGTGCTTGAGATCACGACCGACGGCCGGATCACGCCGGAGGACGCCCTGACGGTGTCGGCGGCCATTCTTCGCCACCATCTGGACGTGTTCGCCGACTACGACAAGAGCGTGGTGGAGTTCGAGGAGACCACGGAACAGGTCAACACCGAGCGTGACGAGCTGCTCCGGGTGCTCAACATGAGCGTCAACGAGATCGAATTGAGCGTACGCGCGGCGAACTGTCTGAACAATGCCAACATCACGACCGTGGGGCAGTTGGCGCAGAAGAGCGAAGCGGAAATGCTCAAGTACCGCAACTTCGGGAAGAAGTCGCTGAACGAGATCAAGGCCAAGCTCACCGACCTGAAACTCGGGCTGGGCATGAAGTTCGATGACGACGTGCTCAAGGCGCTCAGGACGCCGGAAGCGGCTCAGAAAGACAAGGCGTAATCACGGCGCCGGGATTGAAGTAAGGGGTTTTTCATGCGACACAGGAAGAACACAGTGAAGCTCGGTCGTCCGGCCGCGAGCCGCAAGGCCTTGCTCAGCTCGCTGGTGTGCAATTTCATAGAAGAGCAGCGCATCCGGACGACGCTGCCCAAAGCCAGGCTCACCCGCATTCTTGCGGAGAAGATGGTGACGCTGGGCAAACTGGGCACGCTGCCGGCCCGCCGCCGCGCGGTGGCGGTGTTGCGCCAGCACACGCCGGTCAAGAAACTGTTCGAGTCGATCGCCCCGCAATACAAGGACCGCCAGGGCGGTTACACCCGGATTGTGCGCCTGGGACGGCGTGGCAGCGACGGCTCGGAAATGGTGTTGCTGGAATGGGTGAATCTGGCGCCGATCGACAAACGCCGCAAGACGAATAAGGCGGATGTCGCGCAGGCCGAACCCGATCAGGATGCGGAGAAGAAGAGCGGCGAATAGGCGGCCAGTTCGCTGGTGAGTGGAACCCGCCGGGCATTGCGTCCGGCGGGTTTTTGTTTGCACCCCTCATGGCTGTTTTTCGCATTCGATGCTGGATTCTGAATTCTGTCTCCTGACTGCCAGGGAAACTGCGCTCTTCGCGGGCGCAAGGCAGTTCTGTGGGTCTTCCTCTCACACGTCGATTTGACTGGAACAGTCGGTCTTGGACAGGATTCACAGGATTGGACGGGATTTGGGTTGCCGTTGCCGACACATGCCCTTCCCTTACGGCTGCAGCACTGAAATCCTGTAACATCCTGGCAAACGATTCCCAGGGTGGACCCACACAGGTGCCTTGCGCCCGCGCTTCGCTTCTCCCGCAGTCCGCGCTTGCATCCGGTGTGGGTGCGTAATACCCTTATCGGTGGTCATACTGGAGACTCCGCATGCCGAAATTCAGATACGCTGCCATGGATTCCAAGGGACGCGAAGTCGAGGGCGTCCTGGATGCCGAGAATGAGTCCCGCGCCATCGCCCTGATCAAGGAAAAGGGGCTCTTTCCAACAAGCGTGATGGACATCTCCGGACGGGGCAAGGCGGCTCCACGCGTTGGTGCCAAGCCGGGCCCCGCCGTCAAAGGGTTGTCGATGGAAATCCGCCTGCCGGGATTCCTCGGAGCGATGTTCCAGGCTCGCGTCAAACCCAAACACCTGATGATCTTCACCCGGCAGTTTGCCACGTTGGTCGACGCCGGGTTGCCGCTGCTGCGCGGCCTGCATGTGCTGCAGCGGCAGGAGAAGAATGAGCAGTTCCGGCATGCGCTCAGCACGATGGCGGAATCGGTGGAAAGCGGCAGTACCCTGGCCGAGTCGCTGGCCCAGCATCCCAAGATCTTCTCGGGCTTCTATATCAACATGGTGAAGGCTGGCGAGGCGTCTGGCGCCCTGCACACGGTGTTGATCCGGATGGCGGAGTTCATGGAGAAGAGCCAGCGCATGCGTAACAAGGTCAAGGGCGCCATGGTGTACCCGATTGTGGTCATGGTGATGGCCGTGGTGATTCTGGCGGTGCTGATGGTGGCCGTGATCCCCAAGTTCAAGGAAATTTTCGAGGATCTGCTGGCAGGGCAGCCTCTGCCGCCGTTGACGCGGATGGTGATCGGGCTGAGCAATCTGGCCGCCGAAAGGGGTGGGTGGGTTCTCCTGGGCGTCGTCGTGATCGTGGTCAGCCTGCGGATCATGGCCCGCACGGCCAAGGGGCGGGTGGCAATCGATACACTCAAACTCAAGGCGCCTGTCTTCGGGCAGTTGATCCGCAAGACCTCGGTTGCCAATTTCACCCGTACTTTGGGGACGCTGCTGACCGGCGGTGTGCCAATTCTGCAGGCGCTCAACATTGTGCGTGAAGTCACGGGGAACGCCGTGCTCTCCAAGGCGGTGGCCACGGTGCATGACAGCGTCAAGGAAGGTGAAACGATCGTCAGCCCTCTGGAGGCATCCGGCGTCTTCCCTGGCATGGTCGTCAGCATGATCCAGGTTGGCGAGGAAACAGGCGCCCTTCCGGAAATGCTGATGAAAGTCGCCGAAACGTATGATGACGAGGTCGATACGGCGGTCGAGGCGCTGACGTCGATTATTGAACCGATCATGATCATCTTTCTGGCAGGCGTAGTGGGCACCATTGTAATCGCGATGTTCCTGCCGTTGGTCTCGATCATCAGCAATATGAAGTAGGGGACAGGGTGAAGGACGTCTCATTCGGGTTTGGTTTCATTGGGAGGGACGGCGTGGCACCGTCCGCGGCGCGCAACATGCGCGCCCTCCCAAAAAATAACCATGCCCTATATGGAGTGGAGGCCATGCAACACACGCTTGAACATGGAGGGGTGGTAGACCACGGTACCGGCACGACTCCGGTGACGGGGAGGAGTTCCTTTACTCTGATCGAGTTGCTGGTAGTTGTGGCGATTGTTTTGATCTTGGCTGGTATATCATTCAGGCTAATCGGGCTGGCCGCCGATAAGAGTGCTGCGGTAAATTCCCGCCGTATCCTCGAGCAAGTCAAGCATGCGTTGGCTGAATACTATACGCTAAACGGAATATACCCGCCGAGTGACAAGGTGATCGGCGGATCGCCCATCACCTTTAGACCGATACCCGATAGCGTGAAGCAGAGGTACCCAACGATTGATTGGGTGAGTTCTCCCGGATTGGTCTACTACCTTTCCTACTCCCCCGGTGCATTACGCTGGGCGCACTACTTGGAGAAAGCGGTTGTGCCGACGAACACTATTATCGTGGATGATGCAACCTTCCAGGGTGGTCAACCCGTTCCGGCCTTCGAAGCGAGTGATTACACAATACGTGACGGGTGGCAGCGAGAAATTCATTATGAGTGCTTTGGCGATAGCAAATACCAGAGTTATCGCCTGTGGTCAGACGGCGCCAGCACCAACACGTCATCTGATGACATAGGCATGACGGGAACGGAGTGAGTATGACCGTAATGCGAGGTCAGAGAACAGAGGACAGAGGTCAGAAATTAGTGCCCGAAGGTCTGGGGCCTGGGACTGGAAGGCACTTGGCCCCGAGTGTCCGAGCCTTCACTTTGATCGAGTTGCTCGTGGTGG
Source organism: uncultured Verrucomicrobiota bacterium (assembly GCA_964611575.1). Lineage (GTDB taxonomy): Bacteria > Verrucomicrobiota > Kiritimatiellia > CAIKKV01 > CAITUY01 > CAITUY01. Next base: position 10,839 of record CAZTAJ010000064.1, on the reverse strand, counting down.
TCGCGATCATCATGATCCTGATGGGACTCCTGTTCCCCGCCTACAACATGGCTCGGGGGATGGCGAAGAAGACCAAGGCGAGGGCCGAGGTGAAGCAACTCGATATGGCGTGGAAAAGCATGTTAAGCGACTATCGGACTTGGGCGTTATCGCCGACTGGAGGCGAGAAGAACGGCGCGATGGATTCCACCATGGTTGGGTATCTGTCCGGGGTTAACAGCAAAGGGATCGTCTACATGGATTTTGACGGTGCATCGCTCAACGGCGATGGGGCCATGGTTGATCCGTGGTACAAGGCGGGTGATGTCAAGTATGGGAATAGCATTTACTGGGTTGCCCTCGGCGACTACGCGGTAACGCCCTACGCCGGCGTCACTCTCTCTCGCAGCGTGGCGGCATGGTCCAAAGGGCCGGACGGGAATGCTGCGGCACCGGCTGACTACATCCAGAGTTGGAACATCTCGAAAAAATAGCGCGTGTTGCGATGAGGACTGCTGCCCATAGACGACGATTGAGGGGGGGAGACTGGTGCGTGCTGCGGGCGACCAGGGCGTTTACGTTGATTGAATTGCTGGTCGTAATTGCGATTATTGGGATTCTGGTCGGCATCATGTTGCCGGCGTTTAGCACCGCAAGAAGTCAGGCCCGGGAGAAACAGGCGCTGGCGGACGCGAGCGGACTTGTGTTGGCGATCCGGGCCTACCATGCAGAGATGGGGTCGTGGCCCCTCGTGCCTGGATATGAGGCGACTGGCGGCCCCAATGTCGACTTAAAGATGCTGTTTTACAACAGCAACAAAAAGCGCAATTATTACCAGTACGATGGCGATCCTAACGAAGCGATTGTTGTTCTGGATCCGTTCAAGTTCAGTTTTCCGTACCGTGTTGATATCAACGTGGCGGAGAACTATGTGAGTGCCTGGTCTTACGGACCAAACGGCACCAACGAAAGTTCGCGCGCTGGAGGAGGCGGCGACGACATTGGGGTATGGATGAAGTGAAATCAACGCCTCAAACGGGTCCGGTTGGGTTGAGTCGTGCAGTCGCAAGATACGGTTTCACCCTGCTGGAACTGCTGGTCGTCATGGGTATTATGGTCATGTTGATGTCCATCGCGACGGCAAGTTTCTTCGGGATGCGGCGGGGGGCTGAGTTTCGGGGCGCCGTGTCCATGGTGCAGAACGCCATGATTCTTGCCCGGCAACAGGCGGTGACGAAACGGAGGACCGTCGAACTTACATTCGAAGGGGGCACCAATAACTCCATCAGCATGACGGAGATGGATCAGGGTGTGCAGAAGCCGGTGCATTCGCGCATGGTTTTGCCGGTCGGAACGCAGTTCGACAGCGACGCCAACACAATGGCCTTCTCGAAAACACTGACCTTCTCGCCGGTTGGGAGTGCAAACAGTATTGGTAGTGTTGGGCAAGAGACAGTCTCCGTGTGGGAGAGGACCATTGGCAAGGACGGCAAGCGACAGAGTGCGAATATCACGGTGTGGCTGATTACTGGCGTAACAGAGGTGAACCCTTGAGTGGGAACCACCGGACCGAATGGACGGGAGACGGGCACTGAAAGCACTTGGACATGGACGGATAAGCGTCAGTGGCGATGTCCTAGCTGGGTCATCTGCGGACCGACTTGGATTGCGTGCCGGGTTCAGTCTGGTGGAGGTAGCGTTGGCCGTGCTGGTGGTTGGCATCGGACTTCTGGGCGTATTCAGTTTGTTTCCAGCTGGTCTGCGTTCCAGCGAGTCGGACACCGAGGATACCCGGCGCGGATTGTTCATTGACACGGTGTTCAACGGCATGCGGGCGAATGCGGCCAATATACAGGACCGAGTGAAATGGAATGACGGCGAATTCGAGAACGTCGCGACAAAAGGCCTGCCTGTGATACCCACGGCCGTACCGGAGTCCATCCGTTTTCCAGACCCTGGAACGAGTGACTACCTTCGCTATCGCCTTGATCTGGTCGATCATGAGGAAAAGGGGATTGGCTTCACCAATGTGACCTATCGTGCCGTACTGGAAATGGCAGATGGCCAGTACGGTTTGTTCACCAATATTCCGGCTGCTTACACCGAGTTCTCCTATACAGGGAAGTGAGTCGAACCGCCAAGAATGTCGCCCATGCGTATGTCGTCATCCAAATGCCGGACAGGGGGTGCCAACGGGTTTACCCTCATCGAACTGTTGGTTTCGATGGCTCTCCTGATGGTGATCGTACTGATTGTGGGGCGGATATTCCAGGAGGCCAGAACGACTTGGGATGTGGGCACGCAGAAGGCGGAACTCAACATGCGCGGGCGTGCCGTGGTCAACTATATGGCACAGGAACTGGCAACGGCAGTCGGGACGAATTCGATTAGCGACTTCAAGGTGGTGTTCGACGCACTGGGCGATTCTGACGGCACGGTCAGGGCGTTTCGCCAAGACGTGACGTATGCGGCCGGTTCAGGCCGGATTACGCGCAACGGCGAACCAATGGTCGACAACATCAAGGACGCGGTGCCCGTATTTCGCTTGATCAAGGCGGACGCTGGAGGCATGCCGCTGGGTGTGGAAGTGAAGGTGACCGTGACGAGCGAAGGCGATCAGGACGGGAAGGTGTTCATGTCTCGGGCCTATTTCGAGAACCGGAGCCGCGAGGAGGCGGATACACCCGATGCACCGTAGACCCAGGAACGTGGAGATCGGCGTGCGCGGCTGCAGCGGTGCGCGTGCTGCGGATGGCGTCAATATGTCAGCGGCACGCGATCGGCAGGGCATCGCGCTGATCATTGTGTTGGGCGCGTTGGCTTTGCTGGTGTTAATGGGGGTCACGTTCTCGATCTTCATGCGAACGGAACGCGTGGCGGCGGGCAGTTTCCAGAATGACGTCATTGCCCGGCAACTCCTGCATGCCGCGCTCGTACGTGCGTTGAACAGGATCGACGCCGAGACGACCGGTATCGGGTATCCGGCATGGGATTGTCTGCTTTCCGAGGGGACGAATAACTTCAACGCAGGAGTGGCCAGTTCGTCGGCCAAGGATTGGGTTCCCAGTGGAGCGTTGGGGACCAATACTGACCCTCGGCCAGGGTGGATCAGTCTGACCTATGACAGCGGAGGAAAGGTCGAGGGGCGTGTCGGGTATCTCGTTCTAAACTGCTCGGGCCTGATTGATGTGAATTATGCCGGAGGTGCGGCTCGCGCAAATGGCGCGAATGTGGAAGAGATTCAGGTCGCTAGTTTGCCGGAAGTCAATAACGAGACGAAGTTACTAAACGCTGCTCCCTATAACACGCAGCAGGAACTGGCGGCCATCGGGACGAATAATGGTGGTCTTGTGCAATCTCCGGAGAGTCTGGTCACGTATTCGGCCTTCCACATGGGTCGATGGAATGGCACTGGCATCGAGACCAATCTCACTGACATCAGCGGAACCGCAAACGAGTTAAAGGGGCGGACGGCGATCATCCCGAGTTTGAAGGCGTGCCTGGGCGTTACCGATCAAGATGCCGGGTTCATCTTCACCAACCTCTTGGATTACGTCGACAGCGATTCGATACCGCGCAATCTTGCCAGCCCTTGCACGGAAAGCGTGCCGATGATCAATGAATTGAAAGTCACGGCCAACCTCAAGTTTGTCGGCTCCAACTGCACGCCGTCGGTCAAGGTCGACATAGAGTGGTACTATCCGTTCGTACGCGCTAACCCTTTGAGTTTCGATATCGAGCCCGACATCAAGATTGTCGGCAGCGACGCGGCTTTCACCCCGCCTCCCATCCCGAATGATCCGATTCCAGCGGATTACGATAACAATGTGAACTATGTGCATCGTGTCCAAGTGGGGTCGGTGGGTGGGGTCGTGACATACGACGCGAGCCATGTTGGCAAGAAGGTGAGTTTCACGGTAACGGTGAAACTTCGGGTAAAGCACGGCACTGATTCGGTTGATGAGGTCCCGTCACCGTGGAGCGACACGACGGCGATCGTCATTACGACCCCGGAAATCACGGTGCCCGGGGGGCCTTGGTCAAACGGTAGCATTTCCGCGGCCGACGGAAAGGAGTGCATTGATCCACGATTCAACTGGGACGGACGACTCAGCAAGGGCCAGTGGGTGGGCTACAGTGATCTGGCGGGTCAACCTGGATGGACGCCGGCGTGGACAAACGGGTCTTTGGACAAGATCAATAACGTCACGCAGTGGTACTGGGACAATACCGACACCTGTGATCAGCACCAGTACTGCTACGTGGCGGACAAGTCCTTAACCGTGGTTGGCGAGTTGTCCTATCTGCTGAGAGGCGTTGGGTTAGCAAGGAGATGGGCTACCATACGCATCCGTGACGAGTCCGCGACCAGACCTCTGGATCGGGTGTTCGATTACTTTGTCGTTGGAGCACCGGCATTTGTCAGGAAGGGACTTGTGAATCCCAACACACGGCAGTCTGAGATAGTGAAGGCGTTGCTTCTCGACATGCCGTTGGATGAGTATCCCGGTGCAGGCGCGCCGACACTTAAGGGAGGCGCGCTCACGGCGCTCAACAGTTGGTGGGTGGCGAGCGATGGCGTTTCAGGAAATGTAACGAACCTATCCGACCTTGGGCATATGACTAATTGGGCAGGAGTGGTCGGCATGAGTCTAACGCCCTTTCAGGTCGATGCGCTGTACCGGAACACGTCGGGGTTGCTTGGGTTAGGCCAGCAGTATTTCATGATCATTCTCTATGCCCAGACAACCAAGGCGGTCGAGGCAGTGGGCGATACCGTGGTTGCTGGAGTTCGCGGAATCGCCGAAGTGTGGCGAGACCCTTACACACACCGGCAGGTCATCAGGTCGTATCGCGTTATCAACGAACAGTGATTCCGCCGGTCTCTCTGGGCTGGCATGTTTTCACGCCGGGGGACTCTGGGCTGGGCGTCAAGGGCTGTTCGTCACGCCGACTTTGTAGAAGTGGGGCACGGCATTGGTCGGGATCGCGAAGTTCAGAACGTAATTGCTACTGTTCTGACTGCGCGTTACACTTGGCACGAGCGCCCAGGAATTTGTGTCCAGCAGATTCGTCGTGTGCCACGGAGTCGGATACCAGTTGTTTGTCCTTGTGCACTCGACCCAGATGTTCGTATTGAGCCATAGCGAATAGATGTAGATTGTCGGTTGGTTTGTCGGACCAGGTCCGAAACTGAGGAGAATCTGATTCAGGTTTGTGGTCCCTGGGGTTAGGTCAACCTCGCTCATCCATGTCGTGAATGCGTTTGCGGTCGTCCCTTCACCCACGGCTGACATAGCCGCATACTCAAAGGTCGGGTCGGAACCGATATAGACAAACCCACTGGCGGTCAATTGGTTCACACCCCCCGGATCGTCCGCCCAAGCGACCGCATGTTCAATTGCCCCCATGCTTCGGCGTAGGCGTACGCCTGCGGGATAGAAGAGTTTTTTCGTGAGCGTTGCACTTCGTGTGACGACACTTGTGCCGCCGATTACCCAGAATCCATAGTCCCCGGCGTTGCTGGCTCCGAGAACTGTTCCGCTTGGTACCTGGTACACAGCTTGCGTTTGCATGTCGTTCTTGATGTTGTCGAGGGTCCAACGGGAAATGTCGGCGCCGGCGATCCCGCACACCTCCACAAACTCCTCGTTAGTGCGAGATGTGAAATACCCTTGTGCGTTCACCTCGTTTATCCAGACTGAACCTGTGGGGCAGGAGTAGACAACATAGTAGGCCTGGTTGTTCGTGTAGTCCATAACCGGGTAGTACCAGGTTGGTACGCGGCCGAACTGCTTCTGGACCTTGGGGCTGGTCACTTCTGAATGCCGTCCGGTAAAGGCGGCGGACACATAGTATTTGACGTACTTGTCGGTGATGTATGAAGGGATGGATGACGTCGTCTCGTAACGGTACCACTTGCCTGCCGTGCCATCGTTGGTGCTCACACAGACCATAGGCAATTCGAATTCATAAGCTGAAGCCAACTCCGCGTAGTTCGTTGCCGTCCCGTAGAGCGCGCGCAGTGAGACATTGGTGGTGGATAACAGGAAGAGCCGCGACACGTCCACGGATACGCGGACCGTATTGGTGCATAGCGGGATGTGTGGGGTCACGACGAGTCCGGTCAGCGTCAGGGATGAGGCCAACGGTGCCGCCACGATGACGTCGTCGAGGCAAACTCGTCCGATCACAGGGAGGTTCGTATCGTCGGAGAGTATTCGGACGTAACGGGCGTCAGTGTCGTAGAGAGGGCATGCAAAATAGATGTAGTCATTTGTGTTGACGATATTTGTCAGTGTTCCGCCCGTCACACTGATCCATTCGGCATCCAACGTGCCGCCTGTCGTTGACTTCTGAATCACGATCCGGCCAGGCATGATTGGAGGTGTCAAGGCCCAGTTGCGGTACCAGAAACTGACGTCGCCGACACCCGTATCCAAGCGCGGCGTACGCAGTAGGGGAGGCGCATTTGTCAATGGTGCCTGTAACCCGGTGCCAATCTCGGCAGAGGCCAGGCGATTCGTATTCAAGTACAGAGCTCCTTTGTAGAACTCCCGCGGGAACGGGTAGTTCGAGGAAGACATGTACTTGACAGACGCGTTGTTAAGGAACCAGTCATCCACCGTAGCATAACCGGTGGCATTGACATTATTCAGGCGCAGAAAACCGGGGGCAGGAGTTGTGTTCTTGATCCGGAGAGTGATGAAAGGCTGGGAAGAGTTGAGTGAGTACGTGAAGTTGCTGTAGGCAGTATTGGTGAAGGTGACCCCGGTGACTGTAACCACCGGCGGGTTGGTCCAGGTGGCCGGGTTCGTATAACTGACGTAGAGTTGAAAACTCGCCGGTGCGTTTGTGCTGCCAAGGTAGTCGAAGGATACCGTATCAACGCCACCGGTTAGAACCGGCGACTGCAGGTATTGCTCGTCCAGGGTGCGCGAGGTCTCCATGCGGCAAACGACATCGTTGGTGCCCACCGGCGTTTCCATCCACACTTGGTGCCCGATCCATCCGTCGTTGGCGGTATCGACGGCGTACCAGTCGCTGACGGATAACTCCGCAATGTGCATGTTCTGGGTGGCGCCGAAGATGACGGCCCACGTCGTACTCGTCTGCACGTTGTAACTGTAGGAGGCGAATGCGTTGTTGGTGTTTATAAACGTTGCATTGGGCAGGTCTTGCCAGAAAATGACGCCCAAGGGTGAAGACGCATTGGCGACTTGAACCGTCGGAAACAGGCTCAGGCTCATGGTGGCCATCGCATTCGTGGTTGTGGGTCGGAACTTGCAGGTGACGGTCCCGACGCCCTTCAGTGTCGGCTGCGGATCCCAATGACCCATTTGGGCCACGAATGCGTCGGTACGGGCGACGACGCTGGTCCGGGTGACCATGACGCCGTTTTCAGGCGATCCGATATTGGTATACATGCAACCGAATGTGTCATAACTGAGTGAGCCCTCCATCTGGGCAGTCAGGAAGGATGTGACATTGGTCCAGCCGTTGTTGCCATAAGCATCGGGTTCAAAACGTTCGGTGCGGCTCGTTGATGTGTTCACCGACCAAGAATCGAATGACAGGGACGCTCCGCCGGCGATCCGACTGACGGCCTTCTTAACGTACTTGTCCTGGGTGTCGTCGGGTTGCCAGTCGAATCCCTGCCACACGCATTTTTCGATCTGGTACTCGCCGGTGAACTCATCAAAGTGAAGCATGTATTGCCCTTGGAAGGCACCGTTGATTGTCAAGGTGGTTTGATTCGTACCGGCCACATCGACGAGTGGAACATTGGTCTGCCAGTTATTATTGTTTCCCCACACAATGGGTATGGATGCATAACCGGTACCGGTGGAATAACCAAAGCCTACGATTGAGGCCGTCAGTTGTGTCGCCACGGAAGATATCGTTGCGACCGCTTGCCAAGTCCCGTTGGGAAGCATCCGACCGGCTGTGAGCTGGCCATTGACCATCATGCCGATAGTGTCATAAGCCGACTTGGCGACCCGAACCACATAACTACTCGGGGCATTGGATCCACCGGCGGGGGAGAAGGCGGGGCTTTGGTTTTCGGCGTCGCTGCCGTGGTAGCCGTTGAAGTCACAACGCACGAAGTACTCGATCCGCGTGTCGCGCGGGAACCTGGGAATGCTGCCTGCCAAGGCGGTCGAATATTGGATCCCGGTGCCGCGCGTCATGGGGATCGCGGTGTAGGTTGAGTCGCCTCCTCTGCGGTAGTGCAGGGTGGGGACAATATTCACGGCGGGGAACATGGGATTCAGGGAGGTGACGACGCAGGACACATTGACGGTGTCGGCGGTCGAAGGATAGCCAGGGTCGATGTACACGTTCGTTACGGCAACCCGCGACGGCGGATACGAGACGGAACAGTTGTCAATGCGGAGGAACCGGTTGACGCCGTCGGTCAGTTTGCGGATGCGTAGATACAGGTTGCTGGTGGTGTTGAGCGTGTTGGTGAAGCCCACCCACGCGTTTTGATTATTCACCGTATACAATGCATTCGTGTTCCAATCGACCCCGTTGACTGAAGACTCCACGCTGAATGAGACATCGACGGCTCTCGTGGTGCGGGCATAAAAAACGATACTCCCGATGCCGTTCGTAAACTGGGGCGACTGCACCCAGCCTCTGCCGTCAGTACTGGTCTCTTGTATCTGGGCGACATAGGGTGAACTCAGAGCCTGTGCGCTGTTGGTCAACTGGGCGTAGTTTATGACCCACTGCGTCACGGGGTTGGTCACGGGCGTATACGTATAGGCGCTGCCGGTCACCTCGCTCGGCCAGTTCGTGCCGAAGTTCTCCGTGCGCCCATCGTTTGGCGACTGTACGATGTACTCGTTGGGGCTGTTCGGTCCCGCCGGCAGGTAAACAGGGCTGCTGGCTTCGCTCTGGAACCCCGTGTGTGAGCAGAGCACCATGTATTGAACGGTCCCGGTGCCGGCACGGGGGATGGGCTCGGTGGTCACAAAGTGATTCCCCGTGTTGGTCATGGAGAGTGTTTCGTAGGTGCCGTTGGTGCCGAAGCGGAATAGCGTCCATGCCTGGAGGTTTGTGGCGCCGCCTTGGGCGTCGATATTGACCTCGATATTGACGGAGTCGAGAATCGTGGCCGGCGACGGCGTGCTTACCAGGTTGGAGTAGGTGACCCCGGCGCCGGGTTCGCACACGATGACCTCATCAAGGCAGACCGGCGCATTGTTGCTGTTTACGTTATTCACGATCCGTATGACGTGACTGTCGCGGTCGGACTGACCGACGTTCACGTAGAGGTAGTTCGTGCTGGTGGTATTGGTGGTGAAAAAAGCAGCGTCGCTCCACGTGGATGTAGGAGAGGCGGCCTTCTGGATGGCGATGACGCCGGTCGGGTTGCCGCCGTTCACGAAGCTCCGGAACCAGAAGCTGATCTGACCGATGCCGTTGGTCAGGTAAGGGGACTGGAAGAAGCTATTGGTATTCAACACGGCGTAGGAACCCTGCAGGGCGCGTGCCGCGTCGTTGGCGATCAACCCGTTCGACAACACCCAGCCGTTGTTCGTGTAGATGCCGGCGGGCCGGTTGGTCCATGACGCGAGGTTCTCGTAGGTGCAGGGCTGGATGATATACGCACCGCTCTGCTCGTTGAAACGGAAACTCAGCGCGCTGTCGACAACGCCGGCGAGCGTGATGTTGGTGGGGGTGATTTCGGCTGTGCCGTAGGCGGGGAGCGAAAAGACCGACTGATTCGTATCGCCCCAGGTCACGGGCACGGCATTCGAGACGCCGCGGAAAGCAAAGAACGGATTGGTCCGCGAGGCGGCGGGCGCCGCCGCCTGCCATTGGTAGGGGCTCACCAGGAGCATGTTGGTAGTCACGGTACCCTGTACCATCATGTTGGTGAATTGCGAGCGCTCCTTCACGGCGTAGGCACTGGGCGTGGCGGCGCCGGTGGGGGGATAGGTGTTTGTGATCATGGTGCCGTAACCATCGTCATACACGGCCTGCACATAGTACTCGACCACGGCGCCGGCTGTACGGGCCGGGATCGCATTGTCGGCGGTGGCGTAGGCACCCGCGGCGTTGGTGTCCATGGCCAGGCTATTCCAGGTGGGACTGAACAGATCCCGCCAGAAAGCGTTGAGGATTGGTGCATTGGTCATCAGGCCGACGACCGAAATGTGGGCGTTTACGGTGACGGCATCTCCATTGAGCGGGACTGCGGGAACTATGCTGGCATCAGTTACGGTCAACTGCGCCGGCGGGTACGAGACGGAACAGTTGTCGATTCGGAGGAGTCGGTTGAAGTTGTCGGCGGTTTTGCGGATGCGCAGGTACAGGTTGCTATATGTGTTGAATGTGTTGGTGAATCCCATCCACGCGGTGGAAACGCTCACAGAATACGATGAATTGGTGGACCAATCGATTCCGTTGGTCGAAGACTCCACGATGAAGGGAATCGCCAGGCCGGTACTGGGGCGGGCATAGAAGACGAATTTCCCGATGCCGTTGGTGAATTGGGGCGACTGCACCCAGCCATTTCCGGCGGCATTGGTCGCTATCTGGGCAACGTAGGGCAAACTCACCGCCGAACCGAAATTGGTCAGTTGGGCGCCGTTGATGACCCACTGGGTGACGGGGTTGGTCACGGGGACGTACGTGAAAGCGCTGCCCGTCACCTCGCTTGGCCAGTTTGTTGCAAAGTTCTCTGTGCGCCCGTCGTCGGCATAAGCAGGGGCAGTGAGCGCGAGGATGCCCGTGCAACAGGCTGCTCGCCAGAAATTGATACGCAGATGATTCATTGGATACTATTCCTTCCCTTCCCAGTATAGTCGCAGGCAGGTTTTGGAACAAGGCGATCCCTTCTGTAGC
>CAZTAJ010000063.1:20407-23738 GCA_964611575.1 uncultured Verrucomicrobiota bacterium | reverse complement strand
TCTCGGCGGCGTGATTTCGAGTGAAAATCAAAACAACCAATTTTTCAACGGGCTGATAGGGCGGCTCGTCGGCCCCCAACAGGCCCCAGCGCTCCGGCGTCTCCGCCAAGGGCGTTCCAGGCAGCAGTTTCAGGCGCTCGAGCTGGATCTCCTGAGGACCGAGCCGGATGAGCGTCCCGACGTCCGCCATCAGGCCTGCCAGCGTGCCTCCGGGCAGTCCTGCAATCAGATCGACATGCACCTCCAACTCGCGTCGGCCACACAGCCGCTGCAAACCATCCAGCGTGCGACGCGCCGTTGACTGGCGCCCGATCTGCGACCCAACCGATTCCTCCAGGCTCTGGACACCGGCCTCCAGATGAAACCGCCCCGGTCCGGCTGACGCCAAAGCATCGGCCAGCCGGTCCGACACGCGCGCCGGGTCGATTTCCAGATGGAACCGGATTTCCGGGAACTCGTCGCGGAATAGGCGGACCAGATTCAGCGCCCGTCCCGCGTCTTCGTTGAAGGTCCGGTCCAGCACACGGACCTGCGGCACGCCATTCCGGCGGATGACGTCGAGATCGCCGCGCACGCGCTCAAGTGAATGGCGGCGAATCCCCGTTTGCCGACTCGTGCAGAACAGGCACCCGTTGCCGCACCCGCGCGACGTCTCCAACTGCACAAACGGTTTCTTCAGCCCGGCCAGCGCTGTGTCGTAAAAAGGCGGCAAGGCATCGAGATCCGCTTCGGGCTCCGCCCATCCGCCGTCGTGGTACACACCGCCGACCGCCGTGCAAACGCCGGGGGTGTCCCGCCACGCCCCGGGCGTTTCGATGGCGGCGAGCAAGGCCGGCAACGCGCGTTCGCCTTCGCCCCGCACCGCCACATGCGCCGCGGATTCCCCCTCGATCAGGCGCCGGTTGTCGCCGAGGCACTCCGGTCCGCCGGCCACGATCACCGTGGTCGGGCACGCCCCTCTCAGCCGCTTCAGGATCGGCACCACGAACCGCCGATTGAACAGATACAGCGTCGCTGCGAGCACCGCCGGCTGGAGCGCTGCCACGCGATCCATCACCGCCAGCGGGTCGTCGTTGATCGTGACTTCCACGGTCTGCCAATCCCAGACTGCCGGATCGACAACGCTGCGCAATCGCCAAGCCGCCAGGCTGCTATGCGCATACGAGGCGTTGACGGCGAGAAACACGATGGTGTGCCGACGGTTCATGGTGTGATGGACACAGTCTACCGTCACACCTGCGCTGCCGCCACTGCCGATTACCGTTTCTTCGGTCCCGTTCTCACGCGGTAGAAGTACGGACCCCGTCCGTTGGCGTCCGCAAAGGTATGGGCAGACCATTCCGAGGAAGCCGCGCCTATTCGGTTCGAATCCGGTAGAATCCGGCGGACACCCCGTTCGAGGTTGAGAGAAACAGGTTGGTCCCATACAGTGGCCCGGCAACCGGTTCCCATGTGCCGGACATCAAGTTCGTGCTGAACAAGATGAAGACCGCCTTATCCGTGCGCTCCCACTCGAAAAACATCACTCCTTCGTTTAGGCTGAACCCACGCACCGATGGTGCGGGAGTGCCATACACAAACCACCAGGTCCCCACGGACCAATCCGAATAGGTACTCCGGGAATCCTGCGCCCTTACACGCCAGAAATAGGTCTCGTTCGTGACCAGGTTCATCACCCCGGCCAGATTGCCAAGCGCCTTCGAGACCGTCCACACAGAACCACTGGCGGATCCATCGACCTGCACATTGGCATCGTTCACCTCGGGAGAGCCGAAGGAATTGGTGTTGTCAATCTGGACCTGATACGCCAGCACGAAATCCCCCGCGTCGGCATCCGAAGACGGATACCACGTCAGCATCGCGTTCGTGGTAGAGAGAATGGATCCTGGTGGCGGGCCCGCAATCACAACCCGGGCCGGAGAAGTGAACGTCTGGTTCACATAGAAGGTCGCTGTCGCCATCCAGGGACCGTTGGTAGCCGCATCGGATGCTCGGCAACGCCACCAATACTGGCCGTGGTTGGCAAGATCCACATTCAACTCCCATGAAGTGGTGTCCGCACCTCCGGAGACAACAGGCACATCGGAAACGAGGCTGCTCAAGGCCGCGTCGGAATAAACCTCAAAACAATACGTGAGCGAGTCGTTCTGGGCATCCACGGCATTGGTTACGCTAAGCACGGGACGGAGAAGCGGTGTGCTGCCAAGTTGCGCGGGACGGTCAAGGCGAGGCGCCCCCGGGGCCGGATCTCCAATTCCCACATTGTCAATAGCCAGATCACAGGCGGGCATACCCCCACTGTATGAACTCACCACAAAACGGAACCGAACCTCCGGCTGCCGGAATCCAGAAAGCGGAACTTGTATCTTCGTCCAGCTACCCCATGACGTATTGTAGACCCTCCACGCATCCGGCCATGTCAAGCCGCCATCCGTTGAAACCTGTGCGGCAACCCACTGATAGGCCGGCATCGCGCCTTTGATCCAAAAGGTCAACGACGGGTTGACGGTCCACGTAAGGTCAAGCGTCCTGCGCAATTCCAGGATGTTTTGAGCATCGGGCGGCAAAACACCAAAGTGGAGCACGGCGGCCGACTTCCCTTCATAAACGCCATTGGTGCCTGCCACAAAGCCCACACTGGTTTGATCAAGCCAATTCCCCAATCCCTTCTCGAATCCGTCGAAGAAGGGCGCGGGCTCATTCGCCAAGGGATGCTCAACGATGGACAGGTCATCCAGTGCCCATCCGTCATCCACACCGTTACCATCCGACACGAGATGAAAACGCAGGCGCAAGTTCTGTTGGTGCTTCCATGGCGAGAGGTCAATGAAGTGCTCGGTCCAGTTGGTCGACACCCCCTCCGTGATTCCATAGACATAACTCCATCCCAGGGTGTCACTGTGCACTTCCAGACGACCATAGTCCCCCTGGCCAAGCGAATGACGATCCTTGAATCGCAGCAAAGGCCACGTCGTGCCCGTCATATCGATGGCCGTGTTCAGATAACTGTCGAAGTTATTGGAATAGGACCCATTCGGGGAATCGCTTAAACAAGACGGTCCCGTCGTCGGGGAATTTGTGTCGACTCCCCACATCCCCGTGGCATTCCAGTTGTCCATGGTTTCCATGGGATCGTCATACATCACACCAGGGATGGCCAGAGTCCGCGCTCCAACGACATTCGAGGAAACCACATACGCGTCATTGCTATCCACCAGATAAACCCCGTAGTGATAGAAATCGCCCCGCACCAGACCCGTGTCCGTGAAGTTCGTTGTGGCCGCATTGGTGATCACCGCGATTCTGACATCATTCAGTCCGATCGTCGCAT
>CAZTAJ010000063.1:0-20307 GCA_964611575.1 uncultured Verrucomicrobiota bacterium | reverse complement strand
GCGCCGACCCGTCCATCCCGTTCGGATAATTCCCCCCCGGCGAATCGTTCAAACAGGCCGCGCCACTGTGCGGATTGTTCGTCTCCAGCCCCCACGATCCCGTCGTGTACCAGGCATCCAGCGACTCCGCACCATTGGTCATCGGCGCCGCCACAGCCGCCTGCCAGGTCGTGCCTTGCACCCCATTGCTCGAGACCACATACACGTCATTGCTGTCTACCGTGTAGACCCCATAATAGTAGGTTGTGTTCAGCAGCAGGTTGGAGTCCACCATCGCCACCGTGGCCGCATTGGTGATCACCGCGATTCTGACATCATTCAGTCCGATCGTCGCATCCGGCGACCGATACACCTCGTACCGCTGGAACGCTGCCCCCAGCGTCGCGGGCGTCCATGACACATCCATCGTCCTCAGGTGCGGCACCGCCGAGACCATCCCCACCGCCGCCGGCGTTTCCTCCACCGTGATTTTGTCCAGCCCCACATCGCACACCGGCGCCGACCCGCTGTAACTGTAATGCCACATTCTCAGCCGCACTCCCGGTTGGCGGTAGTCCTTCAGCGATACCTGCACCCGCGTCCACTCCGGCAGCGCCCCATGAGAGACACTCCAGATCTCCGGCCACGTCTCGCCCCCGTCTTTCGACGCCTGCATCACAAGACGCGAGTACGCCGCCGTCCGCACCCGCACCCAGAACACCACTTGCGGATCCACCGTCCCCGCCAGATTGAACGTCCCGCCAAACACCAGCCGCATCTGCGTATCCGGCGCTATCATCTCCACCGTATCCTGGGCGGCCAGCAAGCCTTCGTGCGGCGCGTTCGTCCCCGTCACCCCCATCCACGTCCCCGGCGCATCCAGCCAGTGGTTCGTCAAGTCCCCGCTCTCAAACCCATCGTGAAACGGCAGCGGCAATACGCGCCCCGCGTATTCGCTCACCGATACCTCATCCACAAACCACCCGTCATCCACCGGCGCCCCGTCCGTCATCGTCCGGAACCGAATCCGCAGATTCGACTGCTTCCGCCATTCCGACAGATCCACCGTATGCTCCGCCCACGCGCTCCGCCCACCCGGCGTCAGCCCGTAGACCCGCGTCCACGTCGTCCCATCCGGCGACACTTCCACATACGAATAATCCACCGGCCCCAGTTGGTACCGGTCCCAGAACTTCAACACCGGCCATACGCTCCCGTTCAGATTCACCGCCGTCTGCGCCGACCCGTCCATCCCGTTCGGATAATTCCCCCCCGGCGAATCGTTCAAACACACAGACCCGCTATGAGCAACCAACGTTTCCCGTCCCCATCCCCCGGAAAAGGTCCATTTCTCCATGCCCCCTTCCATGGTGTCGGTGAACGGCATGGGATGGATCAGCGTCCGCGTCGATACGGGCGCCGGGGCGTCAAAGGAATAGGCGCCATACGCGTTTACCGCGTAGACCCGGTAATAATAGACCGTGTCCATCTGGAGCCCCGTGTCCACCAGGGCCGTGGCGGCGCGGTCGGTGATCTGTGTCACCAGAATCGAGTGGATGCCGACATCGGCATTCGTCGACCGATGGATGGCATAGTGATCGAACACCGTATCGGGTGAGACTGCCCACGTCAGGCTGATGGAATGCGGTCCTGCATCGGAAATGCTTGCGGATGAAACGGTGGAAGGCGCTTCGCATACCGCCATGTTGTCGACAGACCAGCCATTGGTGATGCCCGTGGCATCGGTCGTAATCCGGAAGCGGACCAGAACTTGAGCGGAGTTGGTGCAGGACGCCAGGCTCAACCGCTCCCGCCGCCAGTTGGTCACCACCCCCGCCGTATAGTTGGTCAAGGGCACCCAGGCGATGCCGTTATTGGTTGAACACTCGGGCAGGCCGTAATCATTGGCCAGAAAGACATATTGGTGATCGAACGACAGCACCGGGGCACGGCTACCCGTCAGATTGAGCGGCGCCGCAAGGGTAATGGAACGGTTGTCGATGCCATTGGCATAAGGGGTTCCGGGCGAATCGGTCCAGGCATGCAGCGGCGAGGCCGCCGTTTCCTCACTGATTGCCCAAGGGGTATCCGCCACCCAGTTGGCACCGCCGGCTTCCGCGTTGTCCAGGAACGGGAAGTCCATGCCTGCCGAGGTCATCACGCCGGCGACATTACTCATCCGGTGCAGATCGTTGGTGGTGACCACCATCACCTGATAGAAATAGCGCGTCTTTGGACACACCGTGATGTCCGTGTAATTCGTGGTGGTCTTCGCACTGATATCCGCGACTTGCCACCGGGTACGCCAATCGTCATTGGAGTTGGAGGACCGGTAAATCCGGTAGGCCGCAAAATCGGCGGCCGTGGAGGCGGTCCATCCCAAGGTCGCGGTGTTGGCCGTATTCGTCAGGATTCCAATACTCACAGCAGAAGGCGCGTCGCCCAAGTGGACATTATCGATATGCCACCCGTCGAAGGTTACAGAACTGTCGGTAAGCACCCGGAACCGGATTAGCACATTCGTCGAACCCGCATAGGCATCCACTTCCAACTGCTCACGCACCCATCCAGGGTGGCTACCGGTGTAGGACGCCGGGGTCAAGGCCATCCAACTGGCCCTTCCGTTGGTCGAGATCTCGACCTCGCCGACATCCCACCCTTCCTCGAACTCGTAACGATGCCTGAAACTGAGCGCGGGGCGCAGGGCTGTGGACAGGTCGACCGCACTGATCATTTCCAGCGAGGCATCCGTGTTGTTGGTGTAGTAGCCGCCCGGACTGTCCGCCACCGAATGGGACGGGGAAAAGGATGTCAAGGTGGTCAATCCCCACGGCGCGGCGGCGTTCCACGATGACAATCCCGTATCAAAGTCATCGGCAAACGGATACGGCAAGGCACCACTCACCGCGGGCAGAGCCAACAATGCTCCCAATAGCGGGCCAAGCCTTAAACGTTTCAACAGTGGTTTCATGGGTGGTACCTCCTCCGATACATAGTGAAGACTCACAGATGCACTCCAAAACGGGACATCAACACACGGGGGCTTCAACATCCACACAAACATCGAGAGCGCTCTTGAAGAGTGCCCTCGCGCCGGAGAAACTTCCAGAATAAAGTGATGAAGCCAACCGCGGTTTTGAGGCCGGTTTTCGTCGGCAGTGGGGTTTCGCGGAACTGTTGACCGGAGATTGCAGCGGAACCACGGATATGGTGTAGGCACAATGAGTGGCGTGGAAGTCGCGCCGGGCGTCTCCATCTGTGGCCGCGGCGCGCGGGAGAGAAGGTAGGAGCAATGACCACTGTGACGCAAAACGCGCTCTGGGTCTCTATCTTGCTTCTGTACGGATCCTGTACCGGACAGGCGGCCACGCGATATGTGTGGACCAACAGCCCGTCCAACGGTCCCGGCACCGCCTGGACCAACGCCTTCCACACGATCCAGTCCGCGGTCAACACCGCCACTAACGGCGACACGGTGCTGGTCACCAACGGCACTTTAGGGTCCGCGGCGCGCAGCATGCGCGCCCTCCCATCGTATTGGGTGGCCTGGGTCCTTTCTTCGGCTGGAACATCCAGTTCCACAGGCCGGGATCACGACAGGCGGATGTATAGACGTAACCGTCGAAACGTACACGACCAACCTTTTCACTTGCTTGCATTCCTGCGGCACTTGCGCCAGTATCCAAGCTGAAAAGGGGTACGCAGTATACTCGGGAGAATAACCATGCGAACCTACCTCCGCCTGATATCCGTTGCCGCGCTGGTGCTCGTGTCGCGACACCCGGCTGATGCCGCCACCCGCTATGTGTGGTCAGGAAGCAAGTCGCCGGGCTCCGGCTTCACAAACTGGACCACCGCCGCCCACACCATCCAGGACGCCCTGACTGTGGCCTTGGCCGGTGAAACGGTCTGGGTCACCAACGACACCTATGCCACAGGCGGCGTTGCCCTCCCCGGCTATGGCCTCACGAACCGCGTCTGCATCACGACCGCCGTCGCCGTTGTGAGCGTGAATGGCCCGGCGGTCACGATTATTGTTGGTGCCCCCGCCCCCGGCGGCGGCAATGGAAATGGGGCCGTCCGGTGCGCCTATGTGGGGACCAACGCCACGCTCTCCGGATTCACCCTCACCAACGGCCACACACGAACCGAGGGGGGTGGGTTTCTGGAGCAGGGTGGCGGCGGGGCCTTGATGGAGACGTCAGGCGTGCTCTCGAACTGCGTGCTAACCGGCAATGCCGCGAACAGTTACGGTGGCGGGGTGGTGCGTGGCAAGCTCTTCAATTGCCTGCTCACCCGGAACTCCGCCTTGGAGGGCGGCGGGGCGCGCGACGCGACACTCATCAACTGCACCGTTGTCGGCAATGTCGCAGATTCCGTAGGCGGCCTGTATGCTTGTGCCGCGACGAACAGTATTGCTTACGGCAACGCGGCAGGCGCGGACAGCAACTACAACGCCACCTGCACGTTCGCGTTCTCCTGCACCGCGCCCGACCCCGGAGGCAACAATGCGAGCGCCCCCCCCGTCTTTGTCGATCCCGCTGGAAACGATTACCGGCTCCAGCCTGGCTCGTCTTGTATTGACACCGGCACGAACCAGACGTGGATGATTGGCGCCCTGGATCTGGGCGGCGCCCCCCGTCGCCTCAACGCCCGTGTGGACATGGGCGCCTATGAGTATTACGGGGATCCGCTTATCGATATCACCAACACCGACGCCAACGTGTTTGGCGAAATGACACCCTACGCAATCGGCGGCACAAACAACCCGTATGTTGTCGGGTTGATGACGTGGACCAACGCGACCACCGGTCAAGCGGGCAACCTCGCCTCCACCTCGCCGTGGTCGGTGACGGGGATTGCCCTGGCGTTCGGGGCGAACGTGATTTCGGTGCAAGGCTGGAATCCGGTCGGCATTCCGGCCGCGGATACCGTGACGGTGGTACGGCTGACCATTCACGGCGGTGACTCTCCCAGTCACTACGTTGCCACAAATGGGGCCAACATCTGGCCCTACACCAACTGGAACACGGCCGCCCTGGTGATCCAGGATGCCGTGGATACGGCAGGCGATGGCGACACGGTTTGGGTGACGAATGGGGACTACAGCGTCGGCGGAAGGCTGGCGGGGGACGATGCGTTGACACCCAATCGCGTGGCGGTCACGCGTGCGACGACGGTACGCAGTGTCAATGGCCGGGCGTTCACCCGCATTGTGGGCGCGGCCGCCGCCGGCGGTGGCAACGGCGCAGGCGCCATGCGCTGCGCTTACTTGGGAGTTGGAGCGGGACTCTACGACATCACCCTGACCAACGGCCACACCCACACCTCCGGAAGCTACCGGGGCGGTGGCGGCGCCTGGTGCGAGGATACAACGGCCGTCATTTCGAACTGTGCGATCACCGCGTGCTCGGGGGTGGACTGGGGCGGCGGAGCCCGTCGGGGCACGCTGTACGACTGCACCATCGTCGGTTGTTGGGCGAGCCAGGGCGGAGCCGCCCGCGAGAGTACGCTTTACCGGTCGCTCGTGGCTGGCTGCCAAGCGAGCACGGGTGGCGGCGGCGTGGAGTCCTGCACATTGTATGACTGCGTGGTCTCCAACAATACCGCCACAAGTTATGGCGGCGGCGCGCATGGCGGCACGCTCACCCGGTGCGTTCTGCGGGACAACCGGGCCAATGACCGCGGCGGCGGAGCCGAAAGAGCGACGCTCCACAACTGCATTGTGCGGGGCAACCGATCCGGCTATGGCGGAGGCGCCTGCGGGGGCACCATACGCGGTTCTTCCGTTTTCGACAACGACGCGAGCCAGTTCGGGGGTGGGATAGCAGGCGACGGAGCGGGAGGCAATATCTACCATTGTGCGGTATGGGGCAACCGGGCGCGGCAGTTTGGCGGCGGGGCATCGGAGGCGATGGCGTACAATTCGATCTTCTACGACAACACCGCGTCGAGTTTCGCGAACGTCTACGGCACGTGGACGCAGAGCTGCTATGTGGAAGCTGCGTTGGGCGGAACGCACAACCTTGCGGCGCCTCAGTTGGCGGACTCCATGCACCTGGCGGAAGGCTCGCCCTGCATCCGGGCGGGGAACGCCGCCTATTCCTCGGGAGTGGACATCGACGCGGATTCCTGGACCAACCCGCCGAGCATCGGATGCGACGAATACCGTGGAGCCAACGCCACGGGGGCGCTCTCCGTGGCCATTCGCGCCGATTACACCAACGTAGCGCAGGGGTTCGGGGTGTCTTTCACAGCAGACATCGAAGGCCATGCCTCCGGCCACCGATGGGACTTCGGCGACGGAACACAGGTCTCAAATCGTCCCTTCATCCGGTCGCATGTTTGGACGGCACCGGGCGTTTACCCGGTGGCGCTCAGTGTGTCGAACCTGACGTATCCCGCCGGAATCGCGGTCACTGTGACAGTGACGGTGGTGGCGCAGCCAGTGCATTACGTGGATCGCTACAACGGCTCGCCTTTCCCGCCCTTTACGAACTGGGTCAATGCCGCCACTTCGATCCAGGACGCGGTCAGCGCCTGCCTCGTCCCGGGTAGCCTGGT
Organism: uncultured Verrucomicrobiota bacterium; assembly: GCA_964611575.1. Classification (GTDB taxonomy): domain Bacteria; phylum Verrucomicrobiota; class Kiritimatiellia; order CAIKKV01; family CAITUY01; genus CAITUY01. Next base: position 13,764 of record CAZTAJ010000063.1, on the reverse strand, counting down.
GCTCGTCACGAACGGGCTCTATGACTGTGGCGGGGCGACACCCGATGGCCTGATGAACCGGGTGGCCCTAACCAACGCCGTGATCGTCCAGAGTGTCAACGGGCCGGACCACACCACAATTCGGGCCGGAGGATTCCCGTCCGGCGGGCGATGCGCGTACCTCATCGCCAAGTCGTTTCTCGGTGGATTCACCCTGACCAACGGATTTTCCGGCTGGGACGCCGGCGGTGCTTTGTGCGAACCTGGCGCCGTGATGTCGAACTGCGTCATTTCCGTGAACCGGGCTTACGGCATCGGCGGCGGAGTGGTGGGCGGGACGCTTTACCGGTGCAAGCTCATCGGCAACCAGTCCGATGCGAACTATGCAGGGGGCTCGGCTTACTCAACGCTGCTGAACTGCCTCATGTGGGGCAACGTGGCCGGCTATGCGGCCGGCGGCGTCTATCGTGGCGAACTGCACAACTGCACAGTCTACGGAAATACCGCCGGCAACCACGCCGGGGCGGTCGAACAGTCGTTGTTGGAGAACAGTATCGTCTACGGCAACTCCCCGGCGGGCTTCGATCAAGGATGTTGGTGGGCCTACTGTTGCGGAACCCCCAGCCCCGGAGGCGAGGGCAGCATCGAGGGCCCACCGCTCTTCGTCGCACCGGAACTGGGCGACTTCCGGCTCCAACCGGATTCGCCATGCATTGACGCAGGCACGAATCTACTCTGGATGACCGCAGCGGCGGACCTCGCCGGCCACACACGTATTCTGAATGACCGCGTGGATATGGGCGCGTATGAGTATTCCGGTGCGCCGTTTGTGGATATCACCAATGCCCCGGTCAAGGCATTCGGGGAAGTGACGAACCTCGTCCTGCGCGGAACCAATAACGCCTTTGTGACCGGCCTCATGTGGTGGACTAATACGGCCACTGTGCAAGGCGGAACGTTTCCCGCCATCACACCATGGTCCACCCCGACAATCGGGTTGGCGTGGGGCGCCAATTGGATCTCGGTCTATGGCCAGAACCCGGATGGCGTTGTGACTAGCGACACGGTCGTGATCGTGCGACTTCGTGAACATGGCGGCAATTCCACGATGCACTATGTCTCCACCAACAGCGCCAACCAGTGGCCCTACACGAACTGGTCCGGCGCGGCCCGCACCATTCAGGATGCGCTGAACGCCGCCATGGATGGGGATGCGGTCCTCGCAACCAACGGCGTGTATGCGGCGGGCGGAACCATCGTCACCGGCAGTCTCTCGAACCGGGCGGCCATCGCCAAGGCCATCACCCTGCGCAGCGTCAATGGCCCGACCCATACCTTCATCGTCGGGGCCGCCGCCCCCGGCGGCGGAAACGGCGACGGCGCCGTGCGCTGCGTCTACGTGGGCACCAACGCCGTCCTCTGCGGTTTCACGCTCACCAACGGGCATACACGCGCCGCCGGTGACGTGGACGTAGTGCGCGAAAGACACGGCGGCGGAGCCTGGTGCGAGGCCTCGGGAATCATCTCAAACTGCGTCTTCACCGACAACAGTGCCTTCTCGCGCGGCGGCGGCGTGGCCTACGGATCGCTCTGTAATTGCCTCCTCGTGCGTAACACGTCGGACGGCGGCGCCGGCGCCTACTCCGCCACGCTGCGCCATTGCACGATCGCCGACAACGCCGCCGTGAATGAAGGCGCCGGCGCGGCGCTCTCCACCGTTCACAACTCGATCGTGTGCGACAATACCCCCGATAATCTCTCCGGCTGCACCGCCACCTACTCCTGCAGCCCCGACCTGCCGGGCGGCGCGGGCAACACGAACGCCACCCCACTATTCCAGGACCGCCCGCACGGTAACTATCGCCTGGTGACCAACTCCTCCTGTATCGATGCAGGCACCTCTGCGGAAGCCTCGGCCACCGACCTCGACGGCATTCCCCGCCCCCTCGACGGGAATGCCGATGGAACCAACCGCGTGGACATGGGCGCGTATGAACTGGCGTCCGCATCGTCCGATTCCGACCGGGATGCGCTGGATGACGCCGCGGAACTGGCCAACCGGACCGACCCGCTGGCGCCGGACACGGATCATGACGACATGCTCGACGGGCACGAAATCCTCGCGTCTACCGATCCATTGAATCCGCAGTCGTTTCTGGGCATGCTGGCGCTCTCCAACACCGTGAGCGGAACGCAACAGGTCAATGTCGCGCGCTGGTGGAGCGTCGACGGCAGGCACTACACGCTCAAACGGGCGACGAATCTCGTAACGGACATGTCCGGCTTCACCGTCCGTTCGAACATCCCCGGCGTGGGGCCCATAAACGTCGAGACTGACCGGCCGCCGGTATCGCTGACGCCCTGCTTCTACTATATCCGGCTGGAGTAAGACGGGACGACTTCAGCAATTCTCATTATGGCGCTGACAAGCCCGGACGGTTATTTGCTTCTTGTAGGGCCGCCGCTTGTCGGCGTGCCGTAACATGCTGAACAGAAGCCTCTTAAAGACGGCACGCCGACAAGCGGCGGCCCTACATAGATGAAACGGACCAGGCAAGGTCGGTCATAATGAGAACTGCCAGGACGACTTGGGCTTTCAGCCCACAAAATGGTAGTATTCAGGAGAAGGGAGAGTAGCGATGAAAACAAATACACTCATCCTGGCGGCGGCGCTGCTGACGGCCTCCGTACGGTCGGTCTCCGCCGATCCCAAGTACACCCTCATCGGCGCCACCCTCGGCGGCATCGCTGGCGCCGTCGTGGCGAACAACGTCAATGGAGTTTCCCGTGCGGCTGGCATCCCGATCGGGGCCATTATCGGCGGCATCATCGGCAACCAGTACAACCAGAGTCACAAACGATACCGGGCTCCGGATTATGCGCCCCGGGTTATCGTGATCAACCAGGCGGCAACCGCCCCGGCTGTTGCCGACCCGCATCCCGGCGTGGATCTGATCAAGGTCTCGATCCTGAACTCGAATGGAATGCGCACAGATGTCCCCATCCTGCGAACCGGGGGAAAGTTCGTGGGGCCCCAGGGCGAGTCATATGAGACCCTGCCGACCGCCGCAGCCCTGGCGCGCCGCTACGGGATGTGAGTCTACAGCGTGCTGCCCCAGCGCACCGTGTCGCGGCCCGGGCACATCCAGGCCGGAATGAGTCTCCGCAGCGGGGCCGGTTCCAGGCGATGGCGCCCCAGGCGCTCCACCGGTATCCAGCGGAAGGTAATCCAATCTTCGCAGGCGACAGGATCGCTGCTCGGATCCAGATCGGGGATCTCCATCGCGAAGACCAGGTTGATCTCGCAGTGCCTTTCGCCCTTCTGCCGAAAGGTATGCTCAACCGCGCCCAGGAAAGCGCCGGTCCGTGATTTCACACCGAGCTCCTCGCGGATCTCTCGCACCAGGCTTTCCGCCGCCCGTTCGCCAAACTCGACGTGCCCGCCCGGCAGATAGGTGTTCGCGGCGCCCTTACTCTGGCACACCAGCAACTGTCCGCGTTTCACGCACACTCCGCGCACCAGGGTTTCTATGGTCATGCATTTCTTCATAGTTCCAAAGTTCCCTACACCCTAGTTCGCTACCGCCCAAGGCGAGTTATCGCCCGCAGCCCACTGGGAGGGCGCGCATGTTGCGCGCCGCGGACGGCAGAATGCCGTCCCTCCCAAAGAAGCGACGCCTTTGCGTCGCACCTCATAACAGAACGATCTATATCGGCATCGACGTCGTGCCCTGGCGCAACGCCAGGACTTCGCCCGCCAGGTACAGCGATCCTGCGATACACACGACGCCGTCCTGCTCCCGCGCCCATTGTTCCGCCTGAACCAAGGCTTCGGCCAATCCCGCCAACCGCACGTCCCACCCGCGCGACCGGGCGATGTTCCCCAACTCCGCCTGCGTCCGGCTGCGTTCCGTGGCCAGCGCCACCGGCCAGCAGACCCGCACCAGCCCCCCCAGCTCGGCCGAGAACCCCAGCGCATCCTTATCGCGGCACATGCCCCACACCAGCGCCAGCGGCCGATGCCGGAACAACTCCTTCAACGCCGCCGCCAGGGCGCCCGCGGCATCCGGGTTGTGCGCCCCGTCGAGAATCACGGGCGGTTGCTCCGACAGCACTTCCAGCCGGCCGGGCCAGCGCGCCGCCGCCAGCCCCGTTTTCACGGCCGCCGGCTCCACAACCAGCCGGCCGACGTCGCCCATCACTTCAAGGGCGGCCATGACAGTCGCCACATTCTCCAACTGGTGCCGTCCAAGCAATCGGAGCGTGATCGTGCCATAGTCGGCGCCCTCCGTGCCGATATGCACCTTCTGCCCGGCCAGCGATTGCGACACACGGCGCACGCTCGCCGCTTCGACCGCATCCACGAACGGCGCATGCCGTTCCAGCGCCGTACGGCGGACCACGGCGCGCGCCGCTTCCGGCATGGCCCCGCAGATCACCGGCCGGCCCTCCTTGACAATCCCGGCCTTCTCGCCGGCAATCGCCTCGATGGTGTCGCCCAGATACGCCATGTGATCGAGGCCGACGCGCGTGATGATCGAGAGGAGCGGCAGCACGACATTCGTCGCATCCAGCCGCCCCCCCAACCCGGTCTCAACCACGGCAATCTGCACCCGCTCGCGCCGGAAGTACTCGAATGCCATCGCCGTGGTGAACTCAAAGAACGTCGCCTGGATGCCCCGCGCCTCCAGCGTCGCGGCGATCGGCTCAAGCGTATCGAACAGGTCGGCCAGCGCCTCATCGGCGATCGCCACGCCGCCGGTCCGGATGCGCTCGTTGAAACGGACGAGATGGGGCGAGGTGTAAAGGCCGACCCTGAACCCGGCGGCGCGCAGCACCGCGTCGAGCATCGCCGCGACCGATCCCTTGCCGTTTGTGCCGGCAACATGGATAGCCGCAAACGTGCGCTGCGGGTCCCCCAGCCCGGCCAGCAGGCCGCCTACCGGCTCCAGCCCCGGCTTGATTCCGAATGACCGGAGGGCATAGAGCTTCTTCAGCGATGTGTTCAGGTCCCGGCTCACATGTGTCTCTTTCTGTCATGGGGATATAGCACCCGTACCGCTTCTCGACGAGTGTGAAAAGCCGTGCCGCTGCCGGCGCCGGAACCGCCTTGCCATCCCCGCCCATTCGGCTATCCTGCGGACTATGACGGTTTCCCCAGACCCGGCGGTGCGTTTTGCCTCCACAATGCCGCCCGAAGTGACGTTCACCCCCTCCGAACAGGATCGGGTGGCATTCATCAACCAGAAGATCGCCGGGCTGCCCTCGCTCGAACACGTGCTGGATTTTCTGTTCGATTCCACCCGTGACCTGTTCCCGTGCGACCGGTTGAGCATGGCGTTTCTGGATGAAAGCGGGGAACGGCTCATGGCCCGCTGGTCGCGGGCGCTCTATGAACCCCTGTTGCTGAAGCCGGGGTACGCCGAGGATATCCAGCCCGGTTCACTGGCCCACGTCATCCATCAGGGCCAACCCCGCCTCATCGATGATCTGCCCGGCTACCTCGACCGCCACCCCGGCAGTGCTTCGACCCGTTGGCTGGTACAGGAGGGCGTACGGTCCAGCATGACCTGCCCGCTGACGGTTGAAGGACGGGTGGTGGGCGTACTGTTCCGCAGTTCGCGCCGGCCGGACGCCTACACCGACCGCCATATCGCCCTGCACGCCGCGATCGCCGAGCGTCTCGGCCAGAGCGTCGAGAAAGCCTGGCGCATCGACCAACTCACCGCTGCCAATCACGCCTATCTTGAACTGCTCGGGTTCGTCAGCCACGAACTCAAAGGCCCCCTCGCCTCCATGATGATGGACTGGGAGGTGCTCGCCGGCGGTCATGCCGGAGCCTTGAGCCCCTCGCAGATGGACATCGTCGACCGGGTCAAACGCCAGGGCGGTTATCTCGTGAGTCTGATCCGTGACTACCTCGACCTGGCCCGCATCGAGGAAGGCGGGCTGACCTTACACGCCCGCAACAACGTCGATCTGGTCCTTGACGTCCTGCAACCCGCGATCGATATCGCGGCCCCCGCCCTGTCCCATAACCGCATGCGCTTGACGCGGCAATTCGACGACGACCTTCGCTGGACTTGCGACCCCGACCTGCTCCAGATCGTGGCGGTGAACCTGCTCTCCAATGCCGGCAAGTACGGTCGCCCCGACGGCGAAGTCCGCCTCATCGTCCGGCGCACAGCGACCCTGCTGTCCCTCCGGGTCTGGAACGAGGGGCCCGGTTTTCGTGAAAGCGACCGGCCGGCCCTGTTCCGACGCTTCTCACGCCTCCAAGTGCCCGAGTTCCGCGGCATCAAGGGCTCCGGCGTTGGACTCTATACCTCATCCCGCATCGCCCACCTCCACAGAGGCCATATCCGGGCCGCCTCCGAGTATGGCCGCTGGGCCGAGTTCTCCGTGGAGCTTCCGTTAATTCGTCAAGAACTTAACAAGACCGCTTGACCCGCCTTGCCGGCGTGACGCATCATGATGCGCAGGAGATGCGCCATGCTACGCACTAAACTATTCTGGGCCTTCATCACCGTCGTCCTCATCGTCGGCGGCCTGTCGGCGGTCCTCGGTATCCGCATGATTCGGAACCGGCTGGTTGAGGAGGCGCAGACTCGTGTCACCCTTGACCTCGGCAGCGCCTGGGCGGCCTCGCACTCGAAGATGGACGAAATCCAGACGATTCTACGACTGGTGGCAGCCAAGAAGCTGATTGTCGATGCCTGCAGCACCAAGGCCTGGGAAAACGCCGATGTCCAGAATCGCCTGGAAATCACACGCAACAATTTCAACCTCGATTTCCTGACGCTCGTGGACCCGGATGGCAAGGTTGTCCTGCGCGCCGCCCCGCCTCATGCCAAGGGTGATTTCCTTTCCGCCGACCCGGCCGTGTCCATGGCCATGCGCGGGGAACTGGTGGCAGGCTTTCGAGTCCTGGGTCAGAGCGCCCTCCAGAAGGAGGCCGAGGGGCTGGCCGAACGCGCCCTGCTCAAACTCGAGGACACGCGGTATGCCCGCCCGGGGCTCAAGGGCGAGGAGAATCGCGGGCTCCTCATGGTCGCCGCCGCCCCGGTCCGGGAGGGCGCCCAGGTTCTGGGTGTCATGTATGGCGGCATCCTGCTGACACGCAACAACACGCTGGTCGATCGCATCAAGGAGATCGTCTTCAAGAACGAGGACTACCAGGGCCGTTCCATGGGCACGGCCACCATGTTCCTCGACGACTGCCGGATCGCCACCACCGTGCGTCTGCCCAACGGCAACCGCGCGCTGGGCACCCGCGCCTCGAAGGAAGTCAGCGACCGGGTGCTCGACAACGCCCTGCCCTGGATCGGCCGCGCGTTCGTGGTGAACGAATGGTATCTCACCGCCTACGATCCCATCCGCGACATCGAGGGTCGTGTCGTGGGCATGCTGTATGTGGGCCTCCTGGAAAAACCGTTCACGGATGTCGGCCACAGTCTCGTCCTCCGATACGCCCTCCTGCTGATGCTCGGCATCACCATCGCGCTGGCGCTGGCCTTCGTCATGGCCGCCCGCATCGCCGCCCCGATCCACAGGCTCGTGGATGCCTCCCAGCTCATGCACCAGGGCGAGCGGCCCAAGCCGGTGCCGATCCACAGTTCATGCATCGAAGTGGAACGCCTGGTCGCATCGTTCAACGAGATGGCCGTGACCCTGACGGAACGCGAAGATCGGCTCAAGAATGCCAAGGGCGAACTCGAACACGCCAACGAATCGCTCAAGGCCATCAACCGGAACTACATGGAAACGCTCGGGTTCGTCTCGCACGAACTGAAGAACCCGTTGTCCACGATGATGAACTATGTCTACCTGCTGAAGGGTTCGTTCATCGGCCCGGTCACGGAGAAACAGCAGCGCGCCGTGAACGTGCTGGAGGCCAATACCAAGCGGTTGGTGGAAATGGTGCGCCACTACCTCAACCTGTCACGCATCGAGAACGGGGAATTGCAGCCCATGCTGGCCCCCGTGCTCCTGCACGGGGACGTCATTCATCCGCTGCTGGAAACCATGCTTCCGGACCTCGAGGCACACCGCATGACGCTCGACAACCGTCTGGCCCCCGACATCACGCTGCATGCCGACGTGAACATGGTGCGCGAGGTCTTCGAAAACCTGATCAGCAATGCCGTCAAGTACGGCCGCGAAGGGGGCACCCTGAGCATGAACGCCGTGCAGACGGACGGCGTCTACAGGTTTGCGGTGCGCAATGACGGCGAGGGTATCCCGCTGGACAAGATGGACAAAGTGTTCCAGAAGTTTTCGCGACTGAATACGCAGACCCTGCGTCATCAGAAGGGCACCGGGCTCGGGCTGTTCATCACCCGCACGATCATCGAAGCTCACGGCGGCACGATCGAAGTCGAGTCGCACCCGAATGAATGGGTCGAGTTCCGATTCACCTTGCCGGCGGAGGCGTGAGGGGGAAGTGACGAGTGAAGCGTGACGAGTGAAGAGTGACATCCTCACTTCTGTCGCTCTTCACTCGTCACGTGTCACTCTTCACTCGTCACTCTTCACTGACTTCACACTGTGCCCCTTCCCCTGGCCGATCGTGCGACCGATGCGCGCAATGCGGCCGACCACGCAGATCGAGCATTTCGCGCCATCCTCATCCACGCATGGCTTGTTGGGATAGAGCTGGTAGAGCGAGCGGTACTTCTGGGGCGTCACATTCGGCATGAAGACATTCCCGCCGCGCATGAGCACGAGATCGCGGCCGTCCAGCATGAGAGCGTCGAACGCCGTGGTGGCCGGAATGTGCGCCCGGGGATTGAGCAACCGGAGTAACGCGATCGTGCGGAAATACACCTCGCGGTCCGCCAGCAACCCCGGGGATTGCGGCGACCCTGCCGAAGCGGCGCCGGCCAGTGGCGTTTGGGGATGCGGCAGGTACGGCCCGCACCCGATCATGTCCAGGTCGAGCGCCGTCGCAAACAGGAGATCGCGGGCAATCGTCCGCAGCGTGCCGCCCGGCAACCCGATCATGAACCCGCTGCCGACCTGGATGCCGGCCGTGCGAAGATGGGCGAGGCAGGCCATCCGTTCGTCGTAGTCGTCATCAGGGTGGATGGACTTGAAAAGGACGCGATCGGACGTCTCGAACCGCAGCAGGTAGCGGTCGCAGCCGGCTTCTCGGAAGGCCTGCAGTTCGTCCAGCGGCCGTTCGCCGATCGACAGGGTGATGGCCACATCGGCCTCCCGTCGGATGTCGCGCAGGATCGCGCAAAGCCGCTCAGCGGTGAACCAGGGATCTTCCCCCGACTGCAGCACCACGGTCGTGTTGCCCAGCCGCTTCGCTTCGACTGCGAGTTCGACCATCTCGCCCGGCGTCATCCGGTAGCGCGTCACCGCCCGGTTGGGGCCCCGAATCCCGCAATAGTCGCAACTGCGCCGGCAGTAATTGGAAAATTCAATGATGCCGCGCAGGTACACCTCGTCGCCCATGACGGATTGCCGCACACGATCCGCCGCCGCATACAACCGGCTCGTCTCCTCGGGTCCGCAGGCAAGCAGGGCTTCGAGCAAGGCCTCATCGCGCAAGGCCACGGGATCGTTCCATGGGTCGGTGGGCATGCCTTTCATTTATGCCTCACCTTTCCTGATTTCCTGAGTTCCCGATTCATTTCGGCCCTTGGCCGTTGAGCGCCGGGCCTCGTCGTACGCGAGTTTCGCGAACGGGAACGGGCCCAGCGCCCGGCCGAGAATGCCGAGGCTGTGGGCGATGCAGAGTCCGTAGTTGGTGATCGCCACACCCTGCGCGTGGGCCTGTTCCATGCGTGAAAGCATCTGACGCCGGTTCCACATGCAGGCGCCGCAGTGCACGATCAGCTTGAGACCGTCCAGGTCGTCCGGGTACTCGCAACCCGCCCGCGTTTCGATGCGCAGCGCCCCGCCCACATATTGTTCAAGCCATCGCGGAATCTTCACGCGCCCGATGTCCTCGCCCGTCGGGTGATGCGTGCAGGCTTCCGCGATCAGCACGCGATCACTCGGCCGCAACCGGTCAATGGCGGCCGCCCCGCGCGCGAGTTCGGCCAGGTCTCCTTTGAACCGCGCAAAAAGAATCGAGAAGCTGGTCACCGGGATGGCAGGCGGGACATCGGCCACCACCTTGAGGAATTCCTGGCTGTCGGTCACTACGATCACCGGCGGCCGGTTCAGCCGGGCAAGGGCGTCTGCCAGTTCGCGTTCCTTGACCACCAGGGTGTAACCGTCGTTGTCCAGGATGTCGCGAAGGGTCTGCACCTGGGGCAGGATCAACCGCCCTTTCGGGGCCTCGATGTCAATCGGAACCACCAGAACCGCCAGTTCGCCCGCGGGGATCAGGTCGCCGATCAGGCTCGGCGCGTTGAGAAAGCTGTCGGGCACCGCGTCAATGACGGCCCGCCGCAAGATGTCCAGCCCCGTGCCCTGCACCGCGCTCGCTGTCACGATTCGTTCGGCACCGGCAGTCCCCGCCGCCTGCTCCACCGCAAGGTCAGTCCGTAAGTCGCTTTTGTTGGCCACCACGATGACCGGCGTCTTGCGATCGCGGAACAGGGCGAGCAGCCTGTCCTCGTAAGCCTGCCAGCCGTCCGTCACCAGGATCGCCAGGTCGGTGCGCTCGACCACGCCCATCGTCTTTTGCACACGCAACTCGCCCAGCGCCCCGACATCGTCGATCCCCGCGGTATCCACAAACAGCACCGGACCGATCGGCTGCAGTTCCATGGCCTTCTCGACCGGGTCGGTCGTCGTGCCCGCCGTGGCCGACACGATTGACACCGACTGCCGGGTCAACGCGTTCAGCACCGATGACTTGCCGACATTCCGCCGGCCGAACAGGCCAATGTGCAGCCGCAGTCCTTTGGGGGTCGCTTGCATAAAGATACCATTATGGGGGCATTTAGGCTGGAGGGCAAGAGGAGGAAAATGCAAAACATTCAACGCTCAACATCCAACACCCAACTTCGAACGGGTGCAATGCTCCCGACTTCAGCGTTGGGCGTTGAATGTTGGGCGTTCGGCGTTCGATCTCCCACCTGCCGTCCTCCCGCCTTCCCACCTCTCCTATCCGACCAGCCGCTTCCGGATGACCTGAGCAAGTTTGTGGATCTCCTCCACGCGCAACAGGAACGCCACACTGAAATAGGCAAGCCCGCCCGCCGCGACGGCCGCCGCGACGGTCACGATCTGGCGGACCAGACCATTTGCCGGCCCCGATCCGGCCGTCACGGCCCAAGCCGCGGTGCCGCAGGCCAGGCCGGCCCCCGCCAAGGTCGTCAGGTAAGCGGCCCACCGGCCCGCCGAGCCGTACGCCACGTCGCGCCGCAGGTAGACTGCCAGTTGCAGAAAGTTGAGCACAGCCACACAACCGGTGGTCGTCGCCAGCCCCACGTGCCCGAGGTGGAATGCCTTCACCAGAGTCAGGTTGAGCGCAAGATTGATCCCGATGCCCAGCAGGCTTACCCGCAGAGGCGTCCGCGGGCGGTTCATCGCATAGAAACAGGGAGCCAGCACCTTGATTCCGGCATACCCGCACAGCCCGATTGAGAAGGCACGCAGGGCCGCCGCCGTCTGTGCCGTGTCGCCTGCCGTAAATTGACCGTGCTGATAGATGAGCCCGATCAACCGGGGCCCCAGCACGACCAGGCCGACCGTCGAAGGCACCGTGAGGAAGAACGCCAACCGCAGGGCTTCCTCGACGGTCCTGCCGATCTCCTTGTCATCCGCCCGCGCGTGCAGCCGCGCAACCGCCGGCAGCGTGACGGTGGCAATGGCCACGCCGAACACGCCGATCGGGAACTGCATCAGCCGGAACGCGCAGTTCAGCCACGAGCGCGCCCCGTCGATTTCCGAGGCGAACATGCCGTTGATCAGCACGTTCACCTGGACGGCCGCCCCGGCGATCATGCTCGGCCAGGCCAGCGCCCACACCTGCCGGAGCCGCGGATCCTGCCAATCCACCCGCCACTCGAACCGGTAGCCCAGCCGCCAGAGCGCCGGCAGTTGCATGCCGAGTTGCGCCAGCCCGCCGAGCATGACGCCCAGGCTGACCCCGTACAACGCGCGTTCGGTGAAATGCGGGTGACGCCAGTCAATCTGCGGATCGAACAGGTATGCAAGCCCGACACCGCACACCACCGAGATCAGGTTGAAGACCGTCGATGCCGAGGCAGGCAGCCCGAAGATATGCCTGGCATTGAGAATGCCCATGACCACGGCGGCCAGCGACACGAGCAGAATGAACGGGAACAGGATCCGGGTTAGTTGCACGGTGAGTTCGAACTTGCCCGGCACCTGATGAAACCCGAAGTTCGTCACGTGCACGAGCAGGGGGCTGAAGGCGATCCCGACCACGCAGATACCGCCCATGACCAGGATCAGGGCGGTCAGCAACAGGCTGGCGAGCCGCCACGCCGGCTGCGAGCCCTCCCTCTCCAACGTCTTGGCGAACGTCGTGGTAAAGGCCGTCGACAGCGCCCCCTCCGCGAACAGATCGCGCAGCAGGTTGGGGATCTGGAAGGCGGCCAGGAAGGCATCCAGGCATTTCCCGGCCCCGAACATGGCCGCGAAAACCTGTTCACGAACCAGCCCCAGTATGCGGGAGCCCATCACGGCGAGGCTGACCACCCCGGCGGCCTTATGTCGATTTGTCATGCGCCGCCATTAAACGGACTTCCAGCCCCTGCCGTCAAGGGGGCAATGCCGCCCCAAGTTTCCGGACGCCCGCCCTGACGCCCGCCCTGAAGCTGCCCGCCCTGAAGCTTGTGCCGGCAAAAGTCTTTCGATACACTCACGCCCGCTTAACGGTTCCGGGACCTTTTCGGGGTGTAGCGCAGCCTGGTAGCGCGCCAGCCTTGGGCGCTGGAAGTCGGGGGTTCAAATCCCCCCGCCCCGACCATCTTAAACAGCATAATAACCCTTATTTTATTGGTCAAAACGTGTTTTACCCCTTGCGTTGTGACCGTTGGCAACAGAGTGAAATCAGGGGACGTAAAGCACCCACAAACGCACCCACAACACCCACGCCCCGGAGTCCAATGGGACACCGATGGGCCGCGATAAAAGGCAAAACAGTGCGCGCTGAGTGCCTACCCCAGATGGCGAGCACCCACATAGCACCCACAGGGTTGCCGAATTCGCCGTGGCGAATACCATTTCCCCTTCGGGTTTCCGTTACAACTCCACGCAGCGAATCAGTCAACCGCCTTGGCCGGAATGGCGGTGAACAGGGTTGTGCGGGTACCGGACACGATGGGCATGACCGGGGATCCAACACTGGTGGCACCCGATCTGTCGCCGGCTGATGCCCGGCGGCGGCCGGCCGGCACGGGGGCGTTGGTCATCGTGCGCGCACAGGCTCCGGAGATGCACCCCTGGGGCGATACGTTTGCTCCGACCCCAGCGAATCGAATCGCCTGCGATGGCCTGCCCTCCCTCATTACCCGGAGAAAGCCCCCACCCCACACTACCGGCCGATCCGCGTGCCGGTGACGGGATCAAAGAAATGGGCCTTGTCGATGAAGACCGCCGGCTCGGAGGTCTCGCCTACCTTGAACTTCCGATGCGCATCCACCCGGCTGATGAAGGTAGTGCCCGCCAACCGGAAGTAGATGTAGGACTCCGATCCCATCGGCTCGACCACTTCCACTGTGGCCCGGATGCGGGGGGCCCCGGCCAGTTGTTCTGCTGGCGCTGAACCGATGTCCTCGGGCCGCAGCCCGAGTATCACGGGTTTGTCCCGGAAGGCCGCCAGGGTGGCCCTGTCCTTCTCCGGAACACCGA
>CAZTAJ010000062.1:0-24052 GCA_964611575.1 uncultured Verrucomicrobiota bacterium | reverse complement strand
GTGACCACGAACACGAAAGGAAGCCGGACATGAATGAGTCAGCGAATCTGCCTTTCGATTCGGAGGAATCCTACCGGCGCTATTTGTTCGTCAGCTTTGCCTCCGTGCAAGAGCACGGGGGGGAGATGACCGTCGAGAGCCCTTCGACGGCGCTCAGGGCAGGCGAACCCGGACAGTGGACGCGGTTGTGTGTCGATTTGCCGGTGGAGGGGCAGTGAACAACGAAAGTCCAAGCCTGGGCACGATGGGGGTGGCATTGGGGCAGGGAAAGGCGGCAGAATCCGGAGGAAGACCATGCCTAGAATCCTGATCGTCGACGATGAGAAGAGCATCCGACTGACGCTCCGCGCATTCCTCCAGGACGGCGGCTACGAGGCGGGGACTGCGGACGATGCGACCCAGGCCCAGGCGCTACTGTGCAAGGATGCCTTTGACGTGGTCGTGACCGATATCGTCCTCCCGGGCGTGTCCGGGGTGGAGTTGCTGAAAGCAATCCGCGCGGCCGCCCCGGCCGTTCAGGTGATCATGATGACCGGCGAGCCGTCCGTTGAAACCGCCGCGGAAGCGGTCCACGCCGGAGCCAGCGACTACCTGACCAAGCCGGTGGGCAAGAATGCCATTCTCCGCTCAGTGGCGAACGCCATCCGTCTCAAGGCCTACGATGATGAGCGGCGGAAGTTCATCGATACCCTGGCTTCCAGGTCGGCGGAAATGGAAGACCTGGCACGCCGCCGGAAGATGCTACTGCATCTGTTGCGGCACGACATTGCGAATGCGGTGAGCGGCGCGATCGCCTTGCTCGAAAGAAAGAAGACGACCATCGAGCAGTTCTCGGTCAGTGAGCGGGCTATTCTGGCCATGCTCGTCCACTGCGAAGGGGTCATCCAGGATGTCCGGGCCCGCGAGATGGAATCGCTCACCGTATCGGGGCCGCAGGCCGCCACCCTGCGCACACTGGTGGAGGAGACCTGTACCGTGCTGGGCGCGCAAGCCGGAGCCAAGGGAGTGACGATCGCTGCCGATATCAACCCGGACATCCGCGTACGGGTCAGGCCGGGGCCTTTTGTCGTCCACGTTCTAAACAACATCCTTCGCAACGCCATCAAGTTCTCCTATCCCGGCGGGGTCATCAAGGTAGGCGCAAAGGCAGAAGATGCGGCCGTGTCGGTTGTCTTCCGGGATTCCGGCTGTGGAATCCCTCAAAGCCGATTAGGCGACCTGTTCGACAAACCCTCCTCGACGGTCGGAACCGCGGGGGAAGTCGGTACGGGTTACGGACTGCGCCATGTCAGGGAATGCCTCCTGGAAATCGGAGGAAGCATCGACATCGAGTCCGTGTGCAGGGCCGATGACGGGACCGGTCCGATGGAATCGGGCACAACGATAACGATTCGCGTCACGAGGGCAATCGAATGAAGAGAACCGGTATTATCGTAATCGACGACGCTTGGCCGGTAACTGACGCGCTTTGCCTCGCGTTTGCCGATTGGTTCGTGGAGCAAGTCCCGCCCGAGCATGTCCGTATCACCTATGCCCGTCTGCTTGCCTCGCCGTGGGCGTTCGCCGAAGGAGTAGGCGCCCCTAACGTCGAACTCCGATCCCTGCCAGCCGGGAACAGCAATACCGATGCCCGGCAACCGTTGGAGGACGTGGCGAACTCGGCTTGTGACGATCCGTGCCCCATCCTGATTCTGCAGGACAAATTCTTCATGGTGCGCTTCTACGAAATGCTCGCCGAATCGTCTTTCCGGGAACGGATCCACCAGGCGTTCGGTTTGGTGGCCTCCGACTATGCCTTGGGTACAACCATGAGCGGAACGGATGTCCTGCGCCGCATCGGCAGCGGGGTCAAGCGCCTCCTGATCAGCGCCCAGGCCGAGGAAACGCTTCCCTCCGACTGGAGCAGCGTGTGCGACGAGCGGATCGACAAATCGACGGTCAGAATCGCTGCCTTGGCACGACGGATTCTTGAAGCCAGGGGTCCGGCAGAGATTTCCGGCGAGGACCGTGGAGCCGCGGGGAGGGACCCATGCCAGGAATCCTGACTGGGCAAGGGAAGTCGTCTCGGTTCCGCCGACGGCCTGAAGGCTGGCGAACGTATGGCGAAGAGAGCAGGGGACGATATGATCTTCCATGACCCACGAAGCACGGTGCAATGCAAGGGTGCCGGATCCGAGCACTGCGACGGCCGTCGATCGGTGGCACACGATGTTCAATCGAGCGGAAAGCAAGCATGAGAATCCTTCTCGCAGACGACCATGCTGTGATGCGTAGTGGTCTGAAGCTCATTCTGGCGGATGCCTTCAAGGGAGTGACGTTCGGCGAGGCGAAGGATTGCCAGCAGACCCTTGAGGCGACACTCGGTGCGCAGTGGGATCTCGTCATTCTCGACATCTCCATGCCCGGTCGCGGCGGATTGGACGTCCTGAAGGAACTCAAGACCCAACGGCCCAAGATGCCGGTACTGGTATTGAGCATGCACGCGGAGAGACAGTTCGCCTCGCGTGCGTTTCGGACCGGCGCCGCCGGCTATCTAACCAAGGCCAGCGCCCCCCATGAGTTGATCAAGGCGGTCGAGCGCATTCTGGCGGGCGGGTGTTATGTCAGCGCCGTGCTGGCGGAACAGTTGGCGTCCGAGTTGGGTTCCGCGGGAAGCGGCATGCTCCACGAGAGACTGTCCGCCCGCGAGTTCGAGATTCTGCGGCTGATCGCTTCCGGAAAGACGGTGAAGGAGATTGCGGCTGAACTGGCCCTCAGCACCAACACCATCAGTACCTATCGCGCGCGTATTCTGGAGAAGATGCGCATGACCACCAATGCACAACTGACCCACTATGCAATCAGCAACAAGCTGATCGAGTAAGGAGCTTCATTCATGTGCTCGCATGCCGCGTGCATCATTCAGGGCGTCGCGTGTAGTGGAAATCGTGACACGCGAATCACGAAAGCCTATCGTATACTCCGGCAGTGTTGTCTTGCCCCCATTGGACACGTTGTGATACCTATTCAATGCGCTGGCGTGCTTCCGAAAGCGGGGGTGCGCATTGGCCGAAGTGCTGCATAATCGACGGGCACGAAGTGTGCCGACTTACGGCCGCATGGCGGTTGCTCAGGGCAAGTTGCGCGAGGCATGTCGCCAGGCACTCAGCCGGGTGCCATAACGCGCACACAAGCCGCGAATGTATGACGCCCCAGGTGGAAGGTGATGTGCGGAACGCAGAAAAGCGGCGGACGGGAAGAGCTTTCCGAGCACGTATTCCAGTCGAGCGCCCCAGCCCGGAATCCAGCGTGGATCGGGCGACGGTTTCAACGGATGGGTCCGGGCCAGGTTATCCCGGTATGCTTGTTCCTCCGCCACGTCGCCCGGGATGCGGCGGCAATTGTCAAGAACTGCCGTGGGTATTGCGGCGGGCCACAGTGCATGCAACGTCTCAACACAAGTCCGCAGAGATCCCGGCAACGACATGACGCGAGCCCGTTCCAGCACCGCCGACCAGGAAAAACCCGGCCGCGCAGCGAGGCGAAGCAAGTCCACCAGCCGGTACAGCGGAGTCACCGGCTCGCGGGCGTCATCGACCACCTCATGAGCGCAAAGATGCAAAAACAGGTCTTCCGTGGCCGGCACACTCATGCGGCGGCCTTCGACAACCACCTCTTGGGCGCGCGGAAACCAGTCATGTCCCACGTGCGGCCAGAGTTGCGGATTGCCCATAACCTGCCAATGCAGGTCCACCCCCAGCGGGCGGCGGGATCCGCAGGAACGAATGTACTGCGCTTCATGGCTGTATTTGTGGGCAAAACCGGGCCACACCTCCGCCTGCGGCGGTATGACAAACCCCTCTTCGCGCAGAACGGCGTCGGCTTCCATCAGCGACTCTCTGGAAATGAGCAGATCCAGGTCGGAGGCCACGCGCAGTTCCCGGCGGCCTTCGTACACCAGCGGAATCAGCGCCCAGCCCTTCAGAACCAGATTCGGAACGCCGCGCCGGTGGAGCTCGTCGAGCACCGCACCCGCAAGCTCAGGCCAGTCGCGCGTGGCTTCGGTCCATCGCATCAATCGGGCCGAGAGTTCGTAGCGGACCCATCGCGGGGCCTCTATCGTGCCAAGCAAAATGCCGTCATACAGCAGTCCGGCAAGACGATGGGGGCCGACCCACGGTTCGACGGCCGCCCACAGGTCATCGGTCAACCGTAGCACACCATCGCGGGGCCCCACGGCCTGGACAAGCCAGGCAAAGCCGGGAGCGTGGGTCGCGATCAGATGTTGGACATTGGTTTTCATGCGGACGCGGCAAGAGTATGGGAAAGGCCTAGGCAGGTAAAGACTATGACATCACCGATTAACCCGAGCCGTTATGTGCGCAATCCCGACGTCATCCTGCGGGACGAGGATGAAGACGGCGCGCTGCTGTTCAACCCCGACACCAATCAGGTGCTGGTGTTGAATGCGACGGCCGTCTGCGTGTGGAAGCAGTGCGACGGCACCCGCGACGTCCCGTCCATCATCGCCGCCGTGAAAACCGAATTCGAGGCCGTGCCTGAAGCGACCGTGGAGGCCGATGTCGGAACCTTTGTCACGCGCATGGCCGCCGGCGGGTTCCTCGGCCAGCCGCACGCGTAAACACCCACGGCAGCAACGCAAGAATGGTTACCGTCTCCATCGCCAGTCCGAAGCGCGTGGACATCGCCATTACCGGGCGATGCAACCTGCGGTGCCGCTACTGCTTCTATGCCGACGAGATGGCCGCCCACGCGGATCTGCCGACCGCGAGTTGGCTCACTTTCTTCGATGAGCTGGCGCGCCTGGGCGTCATGGAAGTCGGCGTGACCGGCGGCGAAGCGTTCACCCGCCCGGATCTGTTCGACCTGATCGACGGACTCATCGACCGACGCATGCGCTATAATCTGTGTTCTAACGGAACGCTGGTGGATGAGCGCATGCTGGCCAAGTTCGAGGTCGGCCGGCGTCGCCTGCGCCTGAACTCCATCCAGCTTTCCGTAGATGGGTCCCGCGCGGAGATTCACAATCGCAGTCGGCCGGACAGCTTTGAGCCGACCCTGCGGGCCTTGCGGCTGCTCAAAGCCGCGAAGTTCCCGGTGGTCGTACGCGTGACGATCAACCGGCACAATCTCGCCGACCTTGACGGCATCGCCCGGCTCCTGTTGGAGGACATCGGCCTGCCATCCTTCAGCACCAATGAGGCTTTCCCCATGGGCAAAGGCTGCGCCAATCAGGGCGAGTTGACGCTCACCCCGCAAGGCCAGCTCGAAGCCATGCAGACACTCGACCAGCTGCTGGAGCGCTACCCGAATCGAATCATCGGCCAGGCGGGTCCGCTGGCCAAACGGCGAACCTACGCCGAGATGGAGGACGCGCGACGCACCGGCGTCAAGAACGCCCGCCGCGGCATGGGGTTCCTGACCTCCTGCGGTTGTGTGTTCTCGCAGATCGATGTCCTGCACAATGGAGATATCGTGCCATGCCAGATCCTGCACCGCCTGGTGCTGGGCAACATCGCGCGCAATCCTCTGGGCGAGATCTGGCGAAGCCACCCCACCCTCATTGCCTTACGCGAACGGCGGTCCATTCCCTTGAACCAAGTGCCGGGCTGCGAGGACTGCGACTGGACCCCTTACTGCAACGGGAGCTGCCCGGGAATGGCGCACGAGGCCACCGGCGATATCAACCGCGCGAATCCGGGTGACTGCTACCGCCGCTTTCTGGAGGGCACCGGTCGTCGCCATCACGGCGGCGAGCAAGCCAACGCACTCACCGAAGAGATGACACATGCCCTGTGACAACCCAACCCTGATACCGGCCACTGACGCACCCGCCAACCCATGCACCGATGCGCGGCCCACCGGCGTGCCGCCTTTGCGTTCGCTCTACTTCTACATCGCGGGCGCCTGCAACCTGGCATGCCGGCATTGCTGGATTGCGCCGGGATTCGATCCGGAGGCCCGCAGCAAGCAGTTTATCCCGCTTGAGTATGTCGAAAAGGCCGTGCGCGCTGCCAAACCGCTGGGGCTGACCTCCGTCAAATTGACCGGCGGCGAACCCCTATTGCATCCACGCTTCCGCGAGATCCTGACGTTCGTGGCAAGCCAGGGCATCTTCGTGGTCATCGAGACCAATGGCACGCTCGTTGACGCCGATACCGCGCAGTTCCTGCGCGACGCCAAGGCCACGGAGTTCATTTCCGTCAGCGTGGACGGCGCCAACGCGGCAACCCACGACGCCCTGCGCGGCGTGGCCGGCAGCTTCGATCGGGCCGTGGCCGGCATCGGACACCTGGTGCAAGTCGGCTCTCGGCCGCAAATGATCTGCACCCTGCACCGCGGCAATCTCAGCCAGGTCGAGGCGGTCGTCCAACTCGCCGAGAGACTCGGTTGCGGCTCGGTCAAATTCAATCACGTCCAGGACATGGGTCGTGGCAACCGCATGGTTGGCGAAGAAGCAATCCCCTTAAAAGAGTTACCGGGAATCTATCGTGACGTCGATCGGCGCTTTCGCAACGGAAAAATCCCGGTTCATTTCGACATCCCGATCGCATTCCGCACCGTGAATGAGCTATTGCGATCCCCTGCCGGAACGTGCAATATACTGCAAATTCTTGGGGTCTTGAGCGGAGGAGAGTTGGCACTCTGCGGAGTGGGCGTAGAGGTACCCGAGTTGGTTTTCGGTCATTTAAGCACTGACGATCTAGCGACCGTCTGGCAGAATGCGCCAGGCTTGCAGGCCTTGCGAGCCACAGTGCCTAAGGGATTGGAAGGTATTTGCGGCAACTGCATCCACCGCGATGACTGCATGGGCGGGTGTATCGCGCAGAACTACCACAACGCCGGCCGAATGGCCGCCGCCTACGGGTTCTGCGATACCGCCGACAGCTTGGGGTTGTTCCCGACTGGCAGGAAAAAGAAGAAGGAGTGAAGGTATGACAACGAAAAAGCGAGTCTATACGCCGCCCATGGCACGGGATCTCTCGTATGCGCGCGCCCGAGGCGAAACCGTGACGCCACTGGGTGGCGACGCCGCCCTTGCACCCATAGACGGCGGCGTCGAGCCCCTGGGGGTCTGCATGGACGGAACGTACCATTCTGTCTCCGCATGCAAAACGGGCCCAGGAGTCACCGGCACCGTTAGCAGCTGCAATCCCTTAGGCATCAAGCCGACGACGCCGGCCTGCAACATGGGTACCAGCGGGTCCGCCGGGTGCATGTCGGGTTCGTCGGCTGTTTTCTAAATGCCGCTCGGCTCACAGGCTGTCTCCCCACATTGACGACTACCCGCTGTTCTCCTGTGAGTGCGTTGCGATGTTCATTGGCGGGCGTTGCTTTCGACATCACCTCACCGGCTAGCGTGCTTCACGCTCTGCCTCACTTCGGGCTGTGCCCATCCCAGACGACGCCCGAAGTGCATATAGCGTTTGCAGCGGCAACCCAGGATAGTCTTAAACGCGAACCACCGATCGATCGGTCACGGCTGTTGGAGAATATCCTGCTCCCACCCTATCTGGGAGGTGGCGTTCAAACCGTCCCTTTGGTGCTCACCGATGACCAGCGCCGCACGGTCGCGGACCTTCTGGCGAACGGAACTGACGCGTCCTCCGTGCCTCTGCTAAACGCGCCGGACGTTGTCACCCGCCTCAAGGAATGCGCCGACCATGCCACCGATGTTCTTCTTATTCTGCATGCGTTGACGGTGGAAATCCGGGACTACAAGGAACACCGGACGGACATTCACTACATTCAGGACATCGAACCCGTCCTGTGTTCGAGTCTTGCCTTCGAGGGTTTCCGGCGGATGTTCGGCATGTTCCTGCCGGACTTCGACGCCGTCATGATCCACAGTTCGGCATTGGTGCGTCGAGGGCGAACCTTCTTCTTTCTCGGGCGCGATGGAGGCGGCAAGAGCACCGTCGTGAGCCTGGCAACAGAGGGCGATGTATTGAGCGACGACCGGAACATTCTTCGCCGCCGGGCCGACGGTTTCACGGTATATGGAACGCCTTGGGGTGCGATCCACAACGACACGGCGAGCGCGCCGCTCGGCGGTGTGTTTCTCCTGGAGAAAGCCGAATCGTTTGGTTTGGAGCGGGCCGATCCTCGCGAAGCCGTCCATTTCATGTGGGAAGACAACCGGCCCTTCTGGCTTCATCTTCCGAAATCGAGGCGGACAAGGGTTCTGGAACTGCTGATTGACGTCGCGCGCTCGGTTCCAATCTACCGGCTGCGCTTCCCCAAAGATCATATCGACTGGAACGCCATGGACGCCGCGGTAGCGGTTGCCCGTTAGACAGTAGGCCGTGCATCCGTAGGCAGTCACCGACGTACCGATGAACCGACGTACCGGCTCACGGACTCTCTTCCCTCACTCATGACCACCCGCATCTATACCGGACGCAGCATGTGGCCCACGTTTCGCCCGGGCGACGTGCTGCATCTGGAGGCAGCCCATGGGCGGATACGCGCTGGGGATGTGGTCGCTTTCACCATGGACGGGCTTCCCGAACCCATCAGTGTCCTTGTCCACCGAGTCACGGCCGTGACCACAATCGGCCTGGCGACGCGGGGCGACAACAATCGACACCCCGACCCGGGGCATACGGATCCACAGGCAGTCCTCGGCATCGTGACGCACTATCGTCGGGGCGATCGGCCCCATCGAGTAATCGGCGGACGCAGGGGACTGCTACAGGCACGCCTGCGCAGCCTGCTCCAGACACTTACGCCGCCCCTGCGCCGCCCCTTGCGTGTGGCGTACCGCGCGCTTAGGGCCAGCGGTGTCCTCGCCCGGTTCTGGCGCCCCAAGGTCCAACGCGTGCAAATCGAATCCCCCCACGGTCCGATCGTCAAATTCACCTGGCACAACCGCACTGTGGCACGATGGTGGCCAACGCACGGCCGCTTCGTGTGCCAGAAACCGTTCGACCTGTTCCTGGCGCAACCGGGTACGCCAGAACACCGGTAAGCTTGCAGAATGGACCTCTGGACAGGACATCTTCGACGGGGCTGGCAACGAACCGCCGCCCGGGACCCCATGACCGGGCGCGTGGCTTCGACCCGCGAAGCGCTGGACGATGCGCGGCGACTCGTGTGGCCGCATGCGCGCCAGCACAAGGCTCTCCTGATCACGGCCGTAACGGTCATGCTGGCCGGAATCCTCATTGCACTGCCCACCCCGCTGATTCATCGATTCCTGGTCGATCGCGTCCTGATCGGCGGACAAGGGCGTTGGCTTCCTTATGTGCTGGGCGTCTATGGGGTCGTGGGCGCGGTCACGATGGGCCTGGGCATGGCCCAGCAGTATCTGTTCGCGCGTTTCCAACAGGCCGCCATGCTGGATTTGCATGGCGCGCTCTTCGAACGGGTGTTCCGGCTGCCCAAACTCTTCCTGGACCGGCACGGGACGGGGTATCTCGAATCCCGCATCGCAGGCGATATGCAGGGGGCCGGCTGGTTCCTGTCCGCGGCTCCGGTCGCCTGGCTCGGCAGCCTCATTCGCCTTGTCGGAAATGCCACGCTGCTCTTCTTTCTGGAATGGCGCCTGGCGCTGGTCGCCCTGTTCGCGCTTCCGCTCCTGGCGTTGGGGAGCGAGTTCTTCGGCCGGCGTCTGCGCAACCTCAACCGCCACAGCATGGAGCTGAACGCCCAATTCCGAGGCGCCCTCCAGGAATCCCTGTCGAACGCCACACTGATCAAAACCCATGCGGTGGAGCAACGCACCGCGCGAGGGCTCACGGCCCGTCTCCGGGGGCTCTACGACCTGAGCATGGAACAGATGGCGGTCGGTGCGGTCGGCTCCACGGCCGTGGGGTTGGCGCCTCAGCTGGTGCAGTTCACCGTCCTGGGTTTGGGCGCATGGCTGATCCTGCAGGGACAATGGACGCTCGGATCGCTGACGGCCTTCCAGGCCGGTCTCTCGGGAACGTTCGGCCCCATGAGCCAGATCGTCAATACGCATTTCAGCATGCATCAGGCGCTGGCCGCCGTTGAACGCGTGCAGGCCCTGGCCAAAGTCGCGCCGGAACCCAACAATGCCAGTACCACTCGAACCGTGGATCATCTGGCCGGCGAGGTGGAATTCCGACATGTCTGTTTCGCCTATGACCCGCCTGCCCCGGTACTCGAAGATGTCGGTTTCCATATCGGAGCCGGTCAACACATTGCTGTCGTCGGCGCCAGCGGGGTCGGCAAGACCACGCTGGTCGGGCTGCTGCTCCGCTTTTACCAACCAAGCTCAGGCGACGTGCTCTACGACGGCGTCCCCGCCGGGGACTACGAACTCGGCAGCCTGCGGCGACGGGTCGGTTACCTGGCGCAAACGGCAACCCTTTTCTCGGGCACGATCCTGGAAAACCTCCGTTTCGGCAACGAACAGGCCTCGATCGCAGACATCGAGCGCGCGTTGGCGATCTCCCAGATGACGGAGTTTGTGCAGGGGTTGCCCGAGGGGCTGAGCGCACGCCTGGGTGAACGGGGGCTCAACCTTTCCGAAGGGCAGAAGCAGCGCTTGGCGCTCGCTCGCGTGTTAGTCTCCGATCCGGACATTCTCATCATGGATGAATTCTCGGCCCCGCTGGACGGCCGGGTGGAGGAGTCCATTTTCTCAGTCTTGCCATTGGACCTCCGCCAGCGTACTCTCATCGTAATTTCCCATCGCTTGGCCACGATCGAGCGTTCCGATCGCGTGCTTCTGCTGGCGCAGGGGCGACTGGAGGCGTATGCGCCTCATGAGGAGTTGTTGATGCGTTCGGAGTACTACCGCGAACTGGTGCGTGCACCTGCGATGCCGCCACCGGCCCCATTCGCGATATAGAAAGGCGTGACCATGGAGAAGCGTCGATTGAACTTGGCGATGCAACGGAGCATCCCTGTGATGCTGGCCGCCCTACTGGCATGCACCGGTTGCCAAAGCGCCCGGCCGACTCCACGCCCCGAGGGCACAGGGAAGCCCCAGGATTCACGCGGTCAAGTCACCGGAACTCAATTGCGCCCTGGCCTGACCGTAAACGTCCAGGTGCTCGTAACCGGACAGAAGGAAATCGACGAAAAAAGTCGTCGGATATCCGAGTCGGGATTCATCACACTGCCGCTGGTTGGTGACGTTCTCGTGGACAGCATGACCATTCTCGAAGCGCAAGTCGTGCTCAAGGTTCTGTACGGCAAGTTCTTCGTGTCGCCCCAGGTCATTGTGGAGTGCCTGATGGAAACGGGCGACACAGCCGTCTCGCCTTGGGGGTATGTCACCATACTCGGCCGCGTCAAGAAGCCCGGCCAAGTCAACATGCCACCCACACGTGAACTCACCGTCAGTCGGGCCATCCAACTGGCCGGCGGGCTCGACACCAGCGCACGCAGTGATGCGATCAGGGTGACGCGCATGCGCGCCAATAAATCGGAGCGATTTGAAGTTGATTTGGATCTGATCGGCAAGCGTGGGCAAACCAAGGACGATGTACAACTCCTGCCGGGCGATATTGTGTATGTTCCAGAAGCCGTCCTGTGAATAAGGTGCCACCCATGAAACGAACCCTTGGATACGTCGTACTTGCCACACTGTTTGCCCTGGCGACCCATCGTGCGCCTGGAAGCCCCGGAGAGGGAATTCAGGCTGGCAACGATGTCGCGATTCGACCGTTTGTCGACGCGGCTTACAGTTACGACAATAATCCGCTTCTGCTCCCGAAAGGGCAGGAGCGAGATGACTTCTTCTTCGATGCCAGTCCTGGTGTGAATGTAACGCGCGCAGGGGAGAGCCTGCGCCTTGAGGGCTTATTTTGGGGGCGATTCCGGCGGTTCGACGAGCTGACCAGCGAGGACCGGGACGACTGGTCGGAAGAACTGCGCGGCGCCATCGGGCGCCGGGAGGGCTGGACCATGAAGATCCACGAGCGCTACGGCAAGGTGTCGGACTACGACCTCTCCGTCCGTACGATGGATGCCGCGGCTGCGGGCACCGGGGACCGTTACCTGGAACGCCCGGAAGCGGCCCCCTTGAGCGTCATGGAACGGTCAGAACGCGTGGATCGCCACATCCTCGACTGCGGCGTCGGGGTGGGTGGGCCACTGACCGAAAAGACAGCCTTGGATGTGATCTACGATTACGGGACCATCGACTACCGGTCTGATGCCCTGATGGATTCAACGGAACAGAAGACTTCGGCCAAGGCTGCGCGCAAGATCACCGACAAGTCCAGCGCTATTCTGGTCGCCGAATACATCCGGATGGAAAACGACAGCTTGGTTAATCCGGCCCACTATTTTTCGGCACGCGCTGGGTGGCGGTTGCAGGGCACGTTTAAGAGTCGTTTCGAGGGAAGCGCCGGCTACTCTGTTTTCAAAGCGGACGAGCCGGAAGCCACTGATGCGCTTGATCGCAACGGGCCGTCTTACGACGTCGCTTGGTACTGGCAGGCGCGGCCCAAACTCGCCATGACGCTCGGTGGACGGAGCGAGATGCAGTTGGCCCCCGACACGGCGAAGAATGCCAAAATGGTCAACATGATCACCGGCAGTGCCCAGTATTCCGCCACCGAACGTCTGACCCTCACCCTGTTGTTCGGCTATCGGCATGAAGACTTCTCCGAAGGCGAAGAACTGGCCGGGGGTGCCCTGGTCAAGCGCAAGGTGGAACAATTGCATGGCCGTCTCCGCGGCGACTACCAGTTGCTCAAATGGCTCGATGTCTATGGAGAACTCTGGCAGGAAGACACCCAAGACAACATCCGCGGCGATTACAAAGAAACGCGGGGAACGCTGGGCATGAAAGCGAAATACTAGACCTCTCAACACTCGACGATTTCGTAGCCGCCGCTGATAAGCGGTGGCAGGTTCCGAAGACGGCCGCACAAAGGAAGGCGAGACATGAAGACGATATCCATGATTGGGCTGATCGTGACGTTTGGGCTGCTGGTAGCGAACGGTTCGGGGGCGGCCGAAAAAGCAGCCATGCCGGATTTCAAAAAGATCGCCGCAGAACCCGAGATGATCGTTTCCGCCATTCGGCATCAAACCGTGGAGGCTTCCGCCGCCATGGTGGGACAGACCCTGGCGGTCATATTCTCATCCGACTGGCCCGAGGAGAAGAAGCGGGGGCAGTGCACCGCCCTCATCACCTTTGCCGTGGCGGCGAAGGGCAAAGAGGCGGCGCCCATGATGCATATCGTCACCTCCCTGCTGCCGCCCGCCCGTGTGCCGCTCGTCGCCGCCACCGCCGTGATCGCGGCTGGCGACTACTCTCCCGCCGTCGCAAAGGCCATGCTGGCGGCGCTGTCCACCGACGCCCAGACGGCCGAAGCCTGCCGCTCTGCCTGCGCCAATCCTTCGACCGTTCTGCTGCCAACAGAGATCGGGATCATCCGCGGCATCACGCTGCCGACGCCGACCCAGGCGCCCGCGAAGGCGCCGCCACTACCGACCATCATCCGGGCCGCGGAAAAGTATCCGGGACAGTGAAACCCGTGAGCCGGTAAGTCGGTGCGTCAGTGGGCGGTGCGTCAGTGCGCCGGTGCGCCAGTGAACGGTGGGCAGTTGACCGTATCATCGCCGATCTCTGATCTCTGATCTCTGACTTCCGACTTCTGATCTCTGACTTCTGACCTCTGATCTCTGACTTCTGACCTCTGATCTCTGACTTCTGACCTCTGATCTCTGACTTCTGATCTCTGACCTCCGACCTCCGCTGTCCGAAGAAAGGTCCACACATGAAACCGACTGCCGACATCCCACCGTCCACAGCCCGCCGTCCACAGCCCACCGACTCCACGCCCACACCGCCTCCCTATGCCGGAACGCCGTATGGCATGCCGGCTCAGGAGGACTCAGGGATGGGCGGCATGTTTTCCCCAAGACGACTCCTCAGCGTTGCCATCCGCAAGTGGTGGCTCATCGCACTGGGCTTGGCCCTCGGCGGCAGCGCCGCCGCATTCTATCTCTCGCTCGCCACACCCCTCTACATGGCGAATAGCCTCATCGAGATGAGCGTGCGCCGGCCCAGAATCACGACCCAACGCGGCCCGGTCTCGGATGACACCGATTTCTATACCGTCCAGACGGAAGAGATCTTCAACACACGCATCCAGAAGTTCGGGGGAACGCGGATGCGTCAATTGGTTGCCGCACAGCTCCAAGCCGTGACGAACCGACCGCCGCTGTCGCCCGAGCAGATCCAGGAGATCCTCATGGGGGGGCAGTTCGCGCTCGTCCGCCGTTCGTATCTGGTGCGCGTGGCCTGCATCGCCACCGACCCCGTACTTGCAAGTCTGGGGGCCAATGCTTTCGCCGAGGGCGCGGTTCAGCTCTCGCAGGAAGAAAACCGGATCGCATCCGACAATGCCGTCATCTGGCTGGAACAACAAGCCCTCCAGCAGCAGAAAGCTCTCGATAAGGTCACACAGGCGATCACCGCTTTCCGGGAGGCCAAGCGCATCGATGCGAGAGGCAACGAGAAGGACGCCCTGCAGGCATCGCTGGCGGACATTGGCAAGCAACTCACCCAACTCGAAACCGCGCGCATTCTCGCCGGGAAACTGCTCACGGCGGTGAAGGAGGTAACGCTCGAACCGAAGAATGCCGGCGATCTGCCCGATTCCACGCCGCGTCGGGAGGAGATCCTCCAGGCCGTATCCAAGTGGCTGCTAGCCATCCAGGAACGCGACGCCCTGATGGCACGCTTCACGCCGGACCATCCTGACGTCATTGCGCGGTCGAAGAGCATCGCCGTACTCGGCGAGCAGGTGGCGGCCGCCATCAAACGGGCGCAAAGCACCGCCGAGGCGAACCTGAATCTCCTGACACAACAAACGGCGGGATTGCGCGAACGCATGGAAACGCAAGCTCGCGCTTCCGCCGAACTCGAAGGCCGGATCATCCGCACCCAGGCGGAGTTCGGCGAATTGGAACGCGAACGCAATGTGGCGGACATGAGCTACCGGAGCCTGCTGACGCGCATCGAGGAAGCCCGGCTCTCCGCCGACGAGAACACCGCCACCGTGAAGATCGTCGAGCGCGCCGTTCCCCCCATGGGGCCGTTCGCACCGCGCTGGTTACGCATCCTGTTTCTGGGTCTCCTGCTGGGGATCGCGGCGGGCGTCGGCATGGCACTCCTGGTGGAGATGATCGAAGACCGGTTCATCGGATCGTATGACCTTGAGCACGCGTTGGGGCTGCCCGTGCTGGGGTTGGTGCCGTGCCTGCAAGGAAAGACCCGGGCTGCCATTGGGCGAGCGGCCGATCTGGATCGCTTCGGGCACGGGGCGGAAGCGTTCGCCGGGATTCGTGCCAGGATCATGGCGTCCGTCAAGGATAGTCACCACCTGTGCCTGCTCATCACCAGTGCCGGTCCCCGTGAAGGCAAGACGATTACCGCCACTAATGTGGCGATGGTCTTTGCACAAGCGGGGATCAAGACGCTGTTGGTCGATTTCGATATGCGCCGGCCGAAGGTGAAGTCTGTATTCGGGCTCCCCGAAGACGGTCCCTGTCTGCTGGAAGTCCTTGGCAAAGGCCATACGGAGGACTTCTCGCATCTGTCGCTGCCGACGGGATGTCCCAATCTCTCTGTCGTCGGCAATCACGCGTCGCAGGAGTACAGCGCGGCCGAGATCATGGGGCGGCCGGTCGTGCAGGAGTTCATGGCTTGGGCGCGGTCCTCATACGAGCTGGTTATTATGGACTCGCCGCCTTTTGGGGTCGTGAGCGACGCTCTCGTACTGGCCGGTATGGCCGATGGAGTTGTGTTTGTGAGTCGCCCCGGCGTTACCCACAGGCACGCTTTGCGCAGCGCGGTCGAGGAATTCAGCGATGCGGGCGCCCCGCTGCTGGGCGTGATCGTTAATGCCGTGAATTTCAGCCGTATGTCGTTCTTGAGCAATTACGACTACCGCTATGGCCGCGGCTACCGGACCTATAAGTACCCGGTCGAGGATGGGGAGAAGTAGCCTGTGGCCGGTGCGTCATATCGCCGATATGGCGGCGATGGCGGGCAAGAGACCGGGACGCATGATCAGTCAATACGAGAGCGTCTGCACCGCCCACGGGCACACTTGCTCCCCGAGCCCCGATGGACGCCACTGATGGACTGGCCTACCGGCACGCCGACGCCCCGGCGCACTAACCCCCGCCTCCTTGCGGTCTCCATCTGCGCCCTCCTGGGTTGGTCCGCATGGGCACGCGGCGGCACCGTGGTCGCACTCCAAGGTCCGTTGCCGTGGCTGGGGCTCGCCATTCTCGTCTTTCTGGCGGTCGACCGCTGGAACGGCAGAAGCCAGAGTGCCGACTGCGCCGACGCGCCGTCCCCCGCTCACCGTTCACTGTCCGCCGTCATCCTATTCTGGGCGGGGCTTGCTTTCCTGGTGCTGTTATGGGTTCAGTGGTGGAATGCTGGCCGACATCCCTATTTTCATCCGTTCGAACAGCGCTGGGTGTTTACGCCCCCGCCGCATTCCGGATTACCCTGGGCGGTGGAGCGGGGTGATGCGGCCGAGATGTTTCGTTGGTTCTTCCCCGCGTGGGCAGTGATGTTGGCGCTGAAATGCACACGGTATCCCGTTTGGCTGGCGGGGCGCGTCGCGTGGTTCCTGGTCGGGAATGCGGGAGTGCTGGCCGCCTTCGGGATTATTCAGGCGCTTAGCGGCACGACACGACTTTTCTGGATCACACCGATGAGGGATCACTTTTTCGCGTCGTTTGGTTACGAGAACCACGCTGCCTCGTATTTTGCCATGCTCTTCGCCCTGGTGACCGGGATGCTGCTGGAGGGGTTGAGGTCGACCAAAGCCGAAATGGGCGGACCTCGTGCAAGGGTTGCCAAAGCGCCCATAACCATTGCCTCGTTCTGCGCGGTATTGTGTCTGGCCGGGATGGCGCTATCGTTCAGTCGAGCGGGCATGGCGTTGGTTGTGGGTTTGTCGGGCGTGGCGCTCATTCTCGCCGCCCGCCTGTTCTGGCCGAAGATATCGATCGCGCAAAGGGTTGCGGTGGTGGCGGGAACGGTGATGGGGATGGTCACATTCTTCTTCGCTGTCGCCTCGGTGGGCGGTCCGGCCATGCTGCGCGAAGCGTCCAAGTTGACAACCAACTTCGATGTGCGGGCATTCATGATGCATTCGGCATTCCAAATGTGGGAGGCCAACCCCTGGTTCGGCGTAGGGGGTTGGGGGTATCGTCATTTTCTGCCTGTTTATGCGCTGGCGCATCCGGGAACGAAACTCAGCCTGGGCTATGCCAATGTTCACAACGATGCGCTGCAGTTTCTCTGCGAGTTCGGAGTTGTGGGCTTCGTCCTCATGCTGGTCACGCTGCTCGCCTTCGCCTGGCCTCTGTTACGCCGCCTCAGGAAGCCGTTCACGCCGGGTCTGGCACTGATGGGCACAGGGTTGCTGGCTGTGCTGTTCCACAGCCAGATCGATCTGCCCTTCCGAAGTCCCGGCATCCTGTACGCTTGGCTGGCAGTGGTGGGCGTGAGCCCGCTGATCCTGCGCAGCCGCCCCACAGTCAAGAATCACGCGCGGCAACTAATGCATCAAGAAAGGATTCATCGATGAAGATTACCATAGTGGGAATGGGTTACGTGGGTTTGCCCCTTGCGCTTCAGTTTACGCGGTCGGGCGTTCATGTCACAGGGCTCGATATTGATGCCGCCAAGGTTGACGCGCTGAATCGGGGGCGTAGCTACATCAAGCACATATCATCCGCGTCGATTCGGGAAGCGCTCAAAATCGGCCGCTTCCTGGCGACTTCGGACTTTTCCCATATCAAGTCGACACAGGCCGTCATCATCTGCGTGCCCACGCCGTTGAACAAGAACCGCGAACCGGATCTGACCTGTGTGCTTGAAACCGGCAAGGCCATTGCCCCGCACCTGCACAAGGGCATCCTGGTGGTCCTGGAGTCCACCACGTATCCGGGGACGACGGACGAGGATTTATGCCGGGTTTTGGAGAGAGGGTCCGGCCTTAGAGCCGGCCGTGATTTTCACCTGGCGTTCTCGCCAGAGCGCGAAGACCCAGGCAACCCTGTGAGCAAAGTGGCCGAGATCCCGAAGGTGGTTGGCGGGTTTTCGCCGGCCTGTCTCGCCAAGGCCAAAGCGCTGTACAGCCTCGCCGTCCAAACGGTCGTTCCGGTGTCCTCCTGTCGCGCGGCAGAGGCGACCAAATTGCTTGAGAACATTTTCCGGTGCGTCAACATTGCCCTCGTCAACGAGCTAAAACAGGTGTATTCCGTCATGGGCATCGACATCTGGGAGGTCATTGCGGCAGCCAGAACTAAGCCTTTCGGCTTCATGCCGTTCTATCCGGGGCCTGGCTTGGGGGGGCACTGCATCCCGATCGACCCGTTCTACCTGACCTGGAAAGCACGCGAGTACGGTCAGCCGACTCGATTCATCGAACTGGCTGGCGAGATCAACATCGCCATGCCCACCTATGTGGTTCACAAAACGATGGAAGCCCTAAACGACAAGCGCAAGTCGGTGAAGGGGTGCAAAGTGCTCTTGGTCGGCCTTGCTTACAAGGCCGATGTGGATGACATGCGCGAATCGCCAACGTTTGCGTTGATGGACCTGTTCAAACAGCGAGGCGCAACGGTCGCCTATTTCGACCCCTATATTCCGGTCATTCCCCCCACACGCGAACACGGCGCCTGGACGGGGATGAAGTCCGCCTTATGGAATCGGAAAACCATCGCAGGCTTCGACGTGGTCGTCATCGCCACCGCCCACAAGAGCCTGGATTATCGCCAGCTCGGCGTCTGGGCGCAATGCATCGTGGATACGCGCAATGCCATGGCCAACGTGCACGGCAGTAAAGCCCAGATTGTCAAAGCGTAGAAGGACTCACCGTCATGGAATTCATCGACCTGAGAACACAGTACCTTCGGTACCAGGCAGCGATCGACGCCCGCATGCACGCCGTGCTCCAACACGGCCATTACATCATGGGCCCCGAAATTGCCGAGGTGGAGTGCGAACTGGGGAAGTACGTGGGCGTGAAGCATGCCATGACGACAGCCAGTGGCACCGACAGCCTTGAAATCGCCCTCCGTGCGTTAGGGATCGGCCCCGGCGACGAAGTCCTTACCGTAGCCTTCACTTGGATCAGCACCGCCGAGGTCATCGGGCTGGTCGGCGCCAAGCCGGTCTTCATCGACATCGACCCGGTCACGTACAACATGAACGTGGATCGGATCACGGCGGCCATCAGCCCAAGCACCAAAGCCATCATGCCCGTAAGCCTGTTCGGGCAGATGCCGGACTACGACCGTATCAAGGCCATCGCGGCTCGCTTCAACCTGCCCGTTATTGAGGATGCCGCCCAGAGCTTCGGCGCCACCCAGCACGGGCGGCGCAGCGGCGGTGTGACCCTGATCGGCAGCACCAGCTTCTTCCCTGCCAAGCCGTTCGGGTGCTACGGCGACGGCGGCGCGCTTTTCACGGACGATGACGCGCTGGCCGCCAAAATGAAGGCCATTCGCACGCACGGGGGCGAAAAGCGGCATCACCATCCCTACCTCGGCATGAACGGCCGCTTCGACACCATTCAAGCCGCTGTTCTGCTGGCCAAATTCCCGCACTTCCCCGCCGAGGTCGATGCCCGTCAACGGATCGGCGCCCGCTACACGGAGCTGCTGCGCGGCGTCTGCATCGTGCCGGAGGTCGCTCCCGGAAATACGCATGTCTATGCCCAGTACACCATTCGGGTTCCGGACCGCGACGCCCTGGGTGCCAAACTCAAGGCGGCGGGCATTCCAACCGCCGTCTATTACCCCAAGTGCCTGCATGAACAACCGGTTTTTGCCGATGTCGCTTGCCCATGGGGCACCCTGCCCGCATCGGAAGCGGCTTCCCGTGAGGTGATCAGCCTGCCCATGCATCCCTTTCTGAGCGAGCAGGATCAAGACCGAATTGTCAAGGCCGTGAGAGCGTCCGTGTAAGCTGGCACGTTCGCACTGAGTTCTTTCGCGACCTTCGCGTGTCTCGTCGTTGAGCAATCCGTATCAAAGCCGTAACCCGACCACACACTATTATGAACTTTGCCCTCATTGGAGCCGCTGGTTTCATTGCGCCACGTCATCTGCAGGCCATCAGGGACACGGGCAATGCCTTGACCGTGGCACTCGACAAGAGCGATAGCGTCGGCATTCTCGACCGGTACTTTCCAACCACATCCTTTTTCACGGAGTTCGAGCGGTTCGATCGACACGTGGAAAAGTTGCGTCGCGGGCCCGAGGAACAGCGTATCCGCTACGTGAGCATCTGTTCACCCAATTACCTCCATGACGCCCATATTCGATTCGCGCTGCGAGTCAATGCGGACGCTATCTGCGAAAAGCCCATGGTGCTGGAACCCTGGAACGTGGATGCCCTGAGCGAGATGGAACAAGAAAGCGGTCGCCGCATATCCGCCATCTTGCAGCTTCGCCTGCACCCATCGATTATGGCGTTGCGCGAGCAAGTGGCGGCGAACGACAAGATCTACGATGTCGATCTGACCTACATCACATCGCGGGGTCGCTGGTACCTGACTTCGTGGAAAGGCGATGACCACAAGTCCGGTGGCATCACCATGAATATCGGCGTGCATTTCTTTGACATGTTGCTCTGGATATTCGGTCCGGCGGTGCGCAGCGTGGTGCATCTGCACGAACCGACACAGGCGGCAGGTCTCCTGGAACTGAAGCGTGCGCGGGTACGCTGGTTCCTGTCCGTCGACGCCGGGAATGTCCCCGGTGCCGCAGTGGCGAAGGGGAAAACGACGTACCGGGCGCTTGTGCTGGACGGACAAGAAGTCGAGTTTTCGGACGGGTTTGCCGATCTGCACACGCGGAGCTATAACGAAGTCCTGGCTGGCCGAGGCTTTGGCACACGTGACGTGCGGCCCGCCATCCAATTGGTGCATGACATCCGCACAGCGCCGAAGGCGGGGCTGGCGGGCGATTACCATCCCATGGCCGCCATATCCCGGAGCAAAGCATGACCGAATACTTCAAGCATGAATCCGCCTATGTGGACGAAGGCGCCATCATTGGCGCCGGCACCAAGGTCTGGCACTTCAGCCACATCATGAAAGCCGCCCAGATTGGCGAACGTTGCATCTTCGGGCAGAACGTGAACGTGGACGGCGGCGTGGTCATCGGCAACAACGTCAAAATCCAGAACAACGTCTCCATCTATACTGGCACCGTCATTGAGGACGATGTGTTTCTGGGGCCTTCGTGCGTGCTCACCAATGTTACCAATCCCCGCAGCCAGATCGTCCGGCACAGCCTCTACGAAAAGACGGTCATCCGTCGCGGGGCCACGATTGGCGCCAACGCCACCATCGTTTGCGGCGTAACGCTGGGTCGGTACTGCTTCATTGCCGCCGGCAGCGTCGTGGCGAAAGATGTCCCCGACTATGCCCTTGTGATGGGCAATCCCGCGCGACAGAAGGGCTGGATGAGCCGGCATGGTCACCTGCTGAAGAACCCGGACAAAGACGGCATCATGACCTGCCCGGAATCCGGACTACGGTATGCCCTCTCTATCGATGCACGGCCCCCAGAGCCAACGCTCCGCTGCCTGGACCTGGATGAAGAGGCGCCCTTGCCCCCCGATCTGGCAATGGGCAAACGCACCTATGACGATTTCAAAACCGAATCACTGGCGTCCCATAGGGACGCCAAGGCTGAAGCGGTTTAGGCTGAAGGCTATTAGGTGAAATGGCAGGAAGTCGCTCTCCCAATGTCGTAAATGCCCTGGAGTGGAAACGAGTAGAAATGCACGCATTCCCTAACAGTCTTCAGCCTTCAGCCTATCAACCTGCATCCTGTGGGATGCCAATGTTCTGAATTCGCTCTTGCAAACACCCCGGAGGGGTTTTGCAAGTGCCTCATGCAATTCGGCATTCAACATTCAGCATTCGGATTCAACATTCCCATGGAGCCGGCCTGCCCTCAGGCCGGACAATTCCGGGGTGAGGGCACCCCGGCTCCAAGACATGCCGGAACAATCTGACAACCATTCGCAACGAACGATGACCAAGAAGCCGCCTTTACCATTCCGCTGCCTAACGGATATCGCTCATGACATTGAAGGGCACCCGCTACACACTGGACCTTGAACGGTTTCTCCGTGTTTCCGTGCCTCCGAGGTGAATCCCTCGGGTACCCAGTACCTTCAATTCCACATTCAATTTTCGGCATTCAACATTTCTTCACCACCAACCACAAACCACCAGCCGCAAGCCATAAGACTCCTTTGACATTGGCATTATGCCATTGTACCGTGATTAATTATGACACCGTATAAGCAGAGAGAAATTACGGGGGCGTTGGCCAAAGCCTTGGCGACCATGCCCGTCGTCGTTCTTTCCGGCATGAGGCAGACTGGGAAAAGCACGCTTCTGCAACAGGACCCGATCCTGCGCGGCCGCCGCTATGTGTCTTTGGATGATTTCGCTGTCCTGGAGGCCGCGCGTAATCGTCCGGAAGAACTTCTGGGAGACGGTAATGTCACGGTGGATGAGTGCCAGAAGTGCCCCGAGCTGTTGACGGTCATCAAGCGGTTGGTGGACCAGGACCGACGTCCAGGCCGTTTCCTTCTCTCGGGC
The DNA here is from genome assembly GCA_964611575.1 of uncultured Verrucomicrobiota bacterium. Taxonomy (GTDB): domain Bacteria; phylum Verrucomicrobiota; class Kiritimatiellia; order CAIKKV01; family CAITUY01; genus CAITUY01. The sequence goes on along the minus strand of CAZTAJ010000062.1, from coordinate 1,463 downwards.
TCCGCCAATTTGCTCTTGATGAAACGGGTTGCCGAGAGTCTGGCCGGCCGCGCCGTCTATCTGGCATTATTGCCGTTTAGCCGCCGGGAAATTGAAGGGATATTGACGGTCGAACCTTTTCTCGTTCGTTGTTTGCGTGCCGGCGAAGCGACGATGAAGCCACATCAAGAGCGGGAGTCCCCACGCCTGCATAACCCTGAAATCCTTGCGGGCGGCATGCCATCCGTTTGTCTGGCGCCGGACAGGGATTCCTCCTTTTGGTTTCTGGGTTATGAGCAAACGTATTTGGACAGGGACTTGCGGGAACTCTCGCAGATTGCCGACTTGGTGAGCTTTCGAACGGTATTGCATCTGGCGGCCTTGCGTTCCGGACAGGTGCTGAATATCAGCGAAGTGGCACGGGACGCCAAGTTGACCACGGCCACCACGACCCGGTATCTCAATCTCCTGGAACTCTCGTTCGTGATGGCGAAGCTGCCTCCCTATTTGCGCAATCCCTCCTCGCGGTTGATCAAGTCGCCGAAACTGTTTATCACGGACAGCGGGCTGGCCGCGCATTTGGCGGGGGTCAAGACGTTGACCGCGGAATCCGACGAGCCGATGCGAGGTGCGCTCTTTGAAACCTATGTCGCCCAGAATCTGGCGGGCGTCTTGCACGCCCATCTACCCGATGCCCGGTTATGCTACTGGAGTGTACAGGGACGACACGAAGTTGATTTTGTGGTGGAGGTGGGTCGTCAGGCGATAGCCATTGAGGTGAAATCCGCCAGCCGATGGCGTCCTGGCGATCTTACCGGCTTGAAGGCCTTCCTCCATGTTCATCCGGAATGTGCAATGGGCTTCCTGGCGTACAATGGAACACAAACGGTAAAGGTGGATGATCGATGTTGGGCAATTCCGTTGCACCTTCTGCTCTCTTGATTCGACATTCGATATCCTGCCTGGCTGACTGACTCAAGTACCCCCCACGAATGGTGGTCAAGATTCACCACGGAGACACGGAAGCGCGGAGAGGAAAGACGGAGGACTCAGGCCTGGAACGAAACACCCCATCCTCCTGTGCGCTCCCCAGTCAGTGTTGCGTGAATTTGGCACAGGGCGGAAGTAGGAATATGGGCCTGGATAGCCCGGAAAGAAGCCCGCGCCCTGTGCGAAATTCGCGCAACATTCTCGCAGGAGAAGGAATGGAGCATGGCAAAGTCACATCTTCTCCGTGTTTCCGTGCCTCCGTGGTAGATCCCTTCGATCACCCGAAAGAATCCACCTATCGTCCAGCCCACTCCTCTACTACACAACCTGTCGTATGCACTTGAGTCAATCAGCCAGGCAGGTTCGATATTCAGCATTCGACATTCACAATTTCTATGGAGCCGGCCTGCCCTCAGGCCGGACAATTCCGGGGTGAGGGCACCCCGGCTCCAAGAACCATCTGACAACCCACAGCCTAAACCGCCTCCAACCAC
>CAZTAJ010000061.1:0-24819 GCA_964611575.1 uncultured Verrucomicrobiota bacterium | reverse complement strand
TCAGATCCTGGACGTCAAACCCCTCGTGAATGCCGAACCAATGGTCGTAGGACACAGGCGGCACCGGCACGATGCCGTTCAACCGGGCTGACAAATGGTCTCGCGTATAGGTTCGCACCGCATTATCCGCCGCATCCCAGTCGGCGCCTTCAAAGAAGACCATATGCACCGTCGGCAGGCGCAGTTCCTCTCCCGGCGCAAGTTCAAAGGACGTGAGCCCGACATTGCCCTGCACGACGAAATGCGGGCGCGGTTCGCCTTTGTAACAATGGCTCGCCCAGCCCGCCTCCATATGCCAGCACGAGGACCATTCGAAACCGATGGCGAACCCGGCCAACCCGCCGTTCCGTCGCACTGCAAACTGGAGAATGGGCACGTGCTCGCCAGCCGCCCCCAGCGTACTGCTCTGGATCCGGACCGGCTTGCAGTGGTCGTGGGTCAGGAACTGTTCCTCGCTGACGCGAAAAGCGCGCGGCGGATAAACCCCGTCGTAGTGATACGAGCCCGACAGATGCCGCACCACCGGCCCGTCTTTCTCGGGATCCACATCCAGCGGGATGTGAAGCGGCAGAATCTGAAGCCCTTTGAGGGGAACGCTCCCGCCGTTGCGCAGGGTGGTCGCCCAGGCTAGCGCCTTGGATACGGCCGCCGTCGCCTTGACTTCAATCGTGACGCCCAGGTCACCAGCGGTCCCCTGCCAGACATCCGCCGAGGCTTTCCGCCAATCGAGCGCCAGAGGCTTGTCACCCAACTGGATACTGATCGGCATCTCCTTCACAAGAGGCAACTCTCGAGCGATGCTCCAGAACGCCTCTTCAGACCGCTCCCTCGTCCCTGTCTCGCTCTTCATTGGACCACCTTTATTTCTCCAATACGGTAACGGCGCTGGCCATCGCCATCCGGCAACGGCAAAGCAATACGGGGCGTGCCGATGCGCGAACCCACACTGATAAAGAGGCCATAGGAACCTGGTTTCAACGTGCCGGAACGCTCGGCGAAGGCCGCGAAATCCGCCTCTGCGAGCGCATGGCCCGCAACCGGCTCGAAGGAGACCCTTTTGAGCGCGTCGGGCGCGTGGAAGAACGACTCCTGTCGATAACGGTTGGGCGATGAGCCGCCCAGGCAGTCGGGCAACACCCGCCGCAGGTTCATGTTCTCGTCCACGAAAACGGCGGCGATGCCGCCCCGCGCATCCTTAAGGGTCAGCGCGGGGAAAGCGTCTTCGTACAGCGGCGCGACGCCCGCATTGGCCCATTGCGCCGTAAACGGCCATCGGTCGCCGGGCCGGATGACCTCCGGCCAACTCGCCTCCTTGAGTTGCAGCCGATAGCCGAGAATGCGGTTGATTTCATCAATCAACGCCCTTTCCGCGGCCAGGAACTCGCGCGGCCACCAGTGGCAGGAAAAATAACTGGCATGCACCTCCTTGACCGCCTGAAGCAGGTGCGCCGGATCCCAGGCCTTGAGATGATCGCGGGAATCGCCGTAATGAGTGGTCTCGATCACCGTCGGAGCCGTGAGCCAGAATGCGTTAAACAGGTATCGGGTGATATCGCGGCACGCATTCCCCGCAAAACAGCCGAAGCTGTCGTTACGGATGCCCATGCGGTGACTCAGACAGTATTGAATCAACTCGGGATTGGCATAATCCTGATCAAGGTGATTATCGTTCACCACCAGGCGGGTTTTCTTGAAATGCCGGGTGTGCAATTCGAGATGTTTGAAAAGCGTCTCGTAAGGATAGTGCCGATGGGAACCCTGCCAGGTGTGCCCTTCGCCCCACATGCCAAACGTGCCGACATCGATGAAGTCGACGTTCGGGTCGCCGTCATAGCGGGCCGCGGCGACGGCGAGAAACCGGTCGAGTTTCTCCAGATAGACCGGATCGCCAAAGTCCGGTTCGAACGAGCCCCCGCCCAAGTAGGCATCCTTATACTGGCTCAGAAACGGCACCTTGCGGGCACCTGCGTCATAGACCCACTTCGGCGTCGCATAACGGTTGAAACTCTCGCTGGTGGTGAGCCGGAGAACCAGCCGCTTGCCTTTGGCGATCCAACGTTGGGCCGGACCATCGAACCAGGACCAATCGAACCGCCCCTCCTCCGGCTCGAGCAGGCCCCAGGCCAGGCGCAGATAAATCGTGCTCAGGCCGGGAAACTCATCCACCGTGTCGCCATAGTCCAGTCGGGCACCGTAGGTTTCCGGCTGGTTGCTGTACTCGTAATGCGTGAACCCCATGCCGGGGTTCACCAGTGCTTCGCCAGTGTCAACGGGGGTAACGGTCACGACGCGGTAATTCGGTTCGATGGACGATGTCATAGCAGTTTCCTTTGTATAGACTCTTTTCGGCCCGGTAAAGCGGGGATTTTGTAACACTTTTCTCCAGACAAAACCGCGAAGTCAACCCCGTTGACCTGCAATGTGAAGGGCTGGTTGGTTGTCACATGATAACCAAGCGGGACTCAGCGGAAGAGCGGCGGATTGTCCAGATGGTGGGGCGACATATCGTCAACGGTCTCGTTCCAGCACCACCACATCGTCAATTTCCACGGTCAGTTTATCTTGCAACCGCCACCCGGTGCCGATGTGAAGCCCGCCGGCGCATGGGCCTTCGGCCTCGGCATCGAACACGATCCGGCCGTCAAAAGAGAGCGTGTGTCTGCGACCCTTGACCTCGATCTCGATCCGGTGCCACGCCGTGTCGGCCGTCCCCAGCGCCAACACCGGCTTGGCCTTGCCATCGGCCAGATTGTCGTTCGTCAGGTTTACCGTCGGCGCCCCCATCTTGGGCGCCGTGCCTGCGGCCAGTACCGAAAACGACCAGGTTGGCCGCTTGTCCGGTGTGTTGGCGTCGATGTCCAGCATGACCCGATAATAGCAATCGCCTTTGCCCGTGTCTCCATAGCGCACGAGTAATAGCCCGTTGCTATTGGGACCCTCAGGGAGTTTGGGCAGGCGCATCCGGAAAGCGAGATGAAAGTTCGTGAGGGTCGTCCGGTCGCTGAGAATCCAATTGGGAGTGATCCCAAACAACATCGGCCCGCTTTGGAATCTCAGCACGTGGTTTCCCGCCTGCAGGGAGTCCGCCTCCCGTTGAATCCAGGGTGCCCGCGCGTTCTGGGAAAACTGCATCCCCTCGCCGCATTCGAAATCCTCATGAAACAGGGCCTGTCCGGGTTTGGCCGACGGGAGATCTTTGGGATCGTTTGCGGCCACCAGCAGACGTGTGGCATATTCCCAATTCAGCGGGACGGCGATGACGCCGTCCTTGTCGGCCTGAAACCGCTCCCGGGTGCGCACGTCCGCCAGCCAGCGGTCGTCGCCGAATCGCACCAGGGCGGTGGCCGGTCGCGCCTCGTAACTCTGCAACAGCAACAGGGCTTGCCGGGCGGCGGTGGCCGTTTTCTTGCGCAAGGCCAGCCACTTGATCTCGCCGCCCGTGACCTGGGCCATGGGCTTCTCGCTCCAGTAATTGCCGACCTCCACCTCATCCTTGCCGTAGCCGAAATCGAGAAGAATCTGCTGATGGGCGCGGCCCAGCGCCGAGTCGGCCGCCCTGCCCCGAACCTCATGCACCGCGCTCATGCCCCAGTCGGACAATTGCGGCAGGATGAATTGCGGGCGGTCGCCCCGGTAAAATTCGTGCCGGTTGTCCCAGTTGCGCAGGGGATCGAGGGTGTAGGCCACGGAACCGCTCTGGCGGCTCAGGGTCACGGCCCTGACATAATCCGGCGGCCAGGGCACGTTCGTACCGTTCTCGTTCTTCGTCTCCTGACGATAACTCGCCTCGTTGTCCAGGGTGGCGGTGGTCCAGGTGGACCAGGGCAGGATTTTGGTGTTGGTCATGTGGAGGGTGAAATCCACCGGACTGCCCTGTAGCGTCGTCCCGCGCGCCAGTTTCCACATGCGCTTGTAGTACTCGCGGCTCGCCCAGATCGGATCGGAGAAGAGCATCGAGCCCAGACCGCCGCGTCGGGCCTGCGAGTTCAGGGGATTGTTCGAGCGATGGGGAAAGGTATTATCGAAGTACAGGCTCACCCCGCGCCGGTTCCATTCCCGCGCAAAGTAGAGACAGAAATCCTGGTAACTCCGGGCGCTCACCGTAAACGCCGCGTCGGAGGGCTGGAAACGGTTGAACTCCTCGTTGGCCCACTCGTCCTGGAAAACCTGCCACTCGGGTTCCCGGTTATGGATGATGTGCTCCTCGAAATACGTTCCCGGCCTAGCCGTGGCGTTGACCTGGCTGTTGGCAAACCAGCCGACCTGCGCCTCGAGCCACTCACTGTATCCAAGAACCTTGGTGTCGCCCCACATCCGTTCGGCGTCCTTCTTCTTGAACCATTCCACATCGACCTTCCCGGTCTTCCGCGGTTCGAGAATCTTGTCCACAATCGTAAAATCCCGGCCGTCGGGATACTTATCGCAACAGAGATACCCGCCCCAGCAGACCACGGCGCCGCAGCCGGTGGAGACTTCAGCGGTGCGCCAGTCCGGCGGCAAGGGTTTGGACGGACTTGCCTGGAACCCGAGCGTGATGACCGTTTCCCCGGCAATCACGGTCGGCGTCTGGATCAGTTCCACGCGCAACAGCAACCGGTCGCCCTCGCGCGTCAGGGTCTGGATCGGCCGCCCCGGCAAAGTCCGGTACCCGGCATCGCAGTCGCCGAACCATGCAAACCCCCGCTCCTCAGCCCCGAGGTAGAGGTACTGCACATACGGACGGAAACTCGCCCGGAGCGGATTGCCAATCTGCGGCACCGTGGCGGAATCCCACAGCCAGCCAGCGGGGCGGGCCGGCCCTTCCCCAGGTTTGTCCGACGCGGTCCAGACGACCGGCCCGGTCTTCAGGTTCCATTGGATATTCGGGCCCCGCGGCGTCGTCCCCCCAAAGTTGCAGCGCATGGAGTTGTCCAACGCATAGTGGAAGAGCGGTGCCTCCTGGTCGCGCAACGGGATTTCCACCCACAGGCGTTCGATTGTTGCGGGTTGGGCGCCGGGCGCCAGGGTCAGGGAAACCTTCGCCGCGCCATCCTCCTCCACGAGCGTCTTGGAACGTAGGACCACGACCGATGACCTCGACTCGGCATGAATCTCGGCCTGGTCGGGATGGATCGCCCGCCCGCGCACCCTGCCCGGGGTCCAGACGAGCGGTCCCCCGGCGGTCTCGGCCACAATCCGCATCGGCCCCGCCAACAGTTCGCGGTCCAGCGATACGATGCTGTCGCACAAGCCGAAGGCGTTAAACCGGTAGGTGCGCCCGACTACACTCACCGCCTGCTTCTCCACTTGAACCGGCGTGAAGGGCGGCAGAACCTTGTGTTCGAGGCTGATGGCATTCCCCTCGAAGGGAAAGCGTTCACGGCGGAAAAGCTGGGTCGCGGGAATCGTCACCCCTCGGTAGACATACTCGACGGCATACTCGCCATCCTTGAGATCCGGCACATTGATCCGGCCTTGGCCGCGATGCTGTCCATCCAAAGCCAGGGTTCCCTTGGCAACAGGGCTGCGCGATGCATCCTCAGCGCGAAACATCCGAATCTGAAGGGATGCCGGCTGACTGTCGAACGGGAGGATTTCCGGGAAAGCCGGGGCGCTGTCGGCCAATTTCTCCAAAGGCGCCGCGGCGCCCTGGGAGAGCCATGACGCAGGCAGAGGCTGGAGCGGCACGCCCGGCCCCAACACGCGAACCAGCGCAGGGCCCACCTCGACACAGTGCGTCCCGCCGCCGACCTCCAGACGCAAGGAATGCCGACCCTTGGCGAGTTTGGTCAGGCCGCCCCGCCAATTGAGCGAGTTGGCCCCACGGTTGTCGGCGACCAGGTTCCCATCGATCGTCAGACGCGCCACGGCGAATGGCCGCAGGAAGAAGGTGTAGAGGCCGTCATCGGGCACGGCCACGCTGCCGTCGAAGACCCAGGCGGATTTCACGCCTTCCTGCGGTTTCTCGTACCGGCCTTCCACCGCATAGTTCACCGCGTAGTCGAAGCGCAGGCCGCCGGCGCCGACGCGGCGGCCAATGGTCAGTTCTTTGGCGATGCCCGTCTCCTTGCTTTTCACCGTGCTGAAGTCCGGCAATTCGCCCGGCCACGTCCCCTCGAAGTAGGAAAAGGACACGCCCGGGTTGCCTCCTGCGCCAGGCAGCGCCGGCGCCATGGATTTGCCGCTGGCGAGCATGGCCAGCGGACTGGCCGCGTCGAAGGCAACCTCGAGTTCGTTGCGTGATGGGTAGTAGGCAAAAGGAAGTTTGCCCGCCAGGGGCGTGATGGGATCACCCAGCCGGTATTTCGTCTTCCAGGCCCGGAGCAGATCGCGGTGCTCCGCATCGGTCAGGGCCCGGTTGAAGACCGCCAGTTCCGCCAGTTCGCCCCGCCAGGATCCCCGGATCTGACCATTGTCCCAGGCGCCGACGACCAACGGACCCAGTTGCCCGGCGGTCAGCGCCGTGGGCGAGTTGGCGAGCAGGTCGCCGTTCGCGTACAGTCTGGTGCCGTGGGCATCGCTCTGCGCGACCAGCGTCACGAACCCGGCGCCGGACAACGACCCTTCACCGGGCATAATCCACTCGTTCTGCTGACGTAGCAGGATGGCGGGTGCCCCGGCATCGGTTGCGACGCGGCTCAGGTTAAACCCATTGCCCTGCAGGGCGACAAGGGTGGGCAGGTAACTCACGCCCCAGTCACGCACCACCGCCGCCACGGTAACGGCCTTGCCCTGAATCCGCGCAAACTCCGGGCAGGCCAGCGGCGTGCCGCCAACCTTGGCACCCTGGCCGGTTTCCCAGCCGGCGAAACGGATCGCATCATGGCCGTTCACGGCGTTGGAAAGAACGGTTGGCCGCCAAGCCGGATTCTCCTGCACGACCTTGAATTGGTTCGTCGACTGATCCTGCCAGACGGCCACCCGGCCCTGGGCATCGAGTTCCACCCCCTGCCCAGCCTTGAGCCACAAGGCCAGCCCCGCTATGGCGCCCGGGTCTTGCGGTTGTTGGGCCATTGCCGGGTTGCAGGCGACGACGAGACAAATAACGACGACCAGGGATCGCATCATTTCGCCTCCACGGCCAGCAGCCGGTACTCGTGCCAGCCACAGAGATAGGGTTCGGTGATCTTGAAGCGGCCGTTCTCGAAGACGACCGCTACATCCTTGCCGGTCTCCAGATCGTACACGCGGCTGGGTTCCAGCTTCGCCCGCGGGTCGATCAGTTGGTTGAGATCGAAGGTGCTCCCGCCCAGGTACTGGTCTTGCGCACCGGGGTTGAAAAACAGGATCACGGCTGACTTGGTCCTGGCGTTTGCATAGAAGGAGGCCTTGACGTCTTTACTCACCGGTTGGACAGCCGCCTCGCTGCGCCAGTAGCCGGTGAAGAGGCAACTGACGGTGTCGGCGAAGTCCACCGCACCGACGAGTTTGCGCTGGATTTCGCCGGGGCTCATATCTCCGTCGGCGCCGCCGACAATGTCATGCGCAAAACTCATCGCAATCCAACTGCGCCTGATCTTCTTGTCCAGCTCGGGCTTGTCGCTCCCGAACCCGCGGAACCAGGGGGTGGTGATGAGCGTAGTGGACTTGGTGCGGGCCATGGCACGAAACTCGTCAATCGTCATTTTCTGGAAGGCGGTGGTGTCCACCGCATCCGCGTACCAGTCGTTCTCGACCATCCAGTATATCTGGTTGAACGCCATGTCCACGTGCATGTTCATCACCCAGCAGGGCGGACGCATCAGTTCCCAACCAATGTGGTTCAGGCGCTTGGTGAGCTGACGGCGGGCGTACAGGTTGAATTTGATGTCCATGCGGCCCAGTTCGGGATCGAACTCCTTGATCGTAGAGATGGAACTGTTGTCCCACCAGGTCCCGTTGAACCCGCACTTTTCCATCAACGCCTTGTGGTACCACAGGAAGAAGTCGGTGTGGCTCTGCGTCCAGTTGTTGCCCGTGGGCGCGAGCTCCTCGGGCGACTTCCATTGGATCGTGCCCTGATAGTTCCAATTCCCAGCATACTCGCTGGCGATTGCCGGTTTCCAGTTGCTCTTGCCGAACCACTCGCCGCCGTACGTCCTGTTCTCGGGGGCGCCGGCGCCGCCCATCGAGGTCGAGCCGTACATGACGAGCCGTGCAGACTGGGTAATGGGTCTGACCATATTCTCCCAATACCAATACGATTTATCGGCCTGGTAACGCGGGCCGTAGATCAGGAACTTGCGGAGCGCCGTATAATCCTCCTCGCGGTGCAGGGCGTAGCCATCCACCGAGTCGCCGTATAGACGGAAGCCGGGGGTATCCTGCGCGATGAATCCCTCGCTGCGCCGGGTGCGATAACGGCTGTCGTTGGGTTTGACGGGAGCCTTGAGGAAGGCGAAGCGCAAGGTGCGCGGCTGGTCAAGCGTGACCGGGCCGGCAAGCAGCCGAATCCGGGCTCGAACGACACCGCCCTCCTTCAACCGCTCAACCTGCAACATCGGTTGTTCGTCCTTTAACTCCCAGCCGACGTCGCTCCAGGCCATGAACCAGAGTCCGCGGTCGCCGTTGCCCAGGTAGGTCTGCGGCACAAACGATTTCCAGTCCTTGCCAAACTGTTTAAACCGCAGGAGGTCGGTGCTCTTGAAGCAGACGCCCGGTTGCGCGGCAATCCCCCCAAACTTGTTGCCATACCGGCTGTCGCCCATCCGCTGGACGTAGAGCGTGTCGCAGGGCAGATCGGCCAGGTCGATGACGAGGTCGAGGGAGGAGATCAGGTTTCGGGTTTCATTGGAGCCGGCCGTCCCGGCCGGACTCGGACTACCGGCGGGGACCGCCGGCTCCATCGATCCTGATAACTGATTACTGACAACCAACTTCACCTCATACCAGCCGTCGTATTCCACGAAAGCTTCGATCTTGGCCGCGACGTTTCCGAGGGTCTGCGCGCCTTGGATCTCGACGCGATGCCCGGCGGCGCTGGCGATGCTTGACGTCGCGTTGGTGATGGACATGGCCTTGCCGTCGGCCATCAGTTCCAGGCGCATCGGCGCGGCCAGCAGGCTCTGAGGCACAGAGCCGGAGTTCCCCGTCGGCGGCTCGACCCAGACCTGGTCGAGCAGGCCGCCTTTGCCGACAATATAGCCGCCGCCCCAGGCGCCAATGCCGAGACCCTGGACCGTCAGCGGCTTGAACGGCGGAATGACCTCGTCATTCACACCCAGTTTGTTGTGTTCGAAGGAATAGCGCTTGCGCTCGAAGGCGGCGGTCTTGGTGGAGACCACTTTCCCGGCGGCGTCGGCCAGTGTGAACACCGCCTCGTACTGGCCATCCGCCAACTCCGGCAGATCCACCATCGCCGTGGCCTCCAACCGCTCGATCTTGCCTGCGGCGATGGCGAGAATTTTGTCGGAGCCCTGCTTGCGGACGATCGTCTTGAAGGAAGAGGCGGCGGAAATCGCAGGCGCGATGCCGAAGAAGTCCAGGTCAATGCCGATCTCGGCCTTGTTGGCATAGGGCAAATAGGCGATCCGGTACTCCCACTCGCCGCTCTGGGGCCGACCCGCCAGCCACGGATCGAGATGCTTCTGGCGAAACGCGTCGTCCAGCTTCACGAACGGCGTCCGGTTTTGATAGAGCACGACCTCCTTCGACCCATCCTTGTACGTGGCCTTGATTTCGTACCAGTTGCGCTTGGGGTCGGCGACTCCACCGGCGGAAACCGGCAGGCCCGGTTTCTTGAATTCCAAGGTCTTCGACTCGCCGCCCTTCACGGCGGCGGTCTGCTTCTCCTTATAGATGCTTTTGCCCGTGGCGTCCTCGACGCCGATCTCGACTGCCACCTCGCGCGCCACCGCCCCGTTGCCCGTGAGCGTGACCACCGTATTGAGGTCGCCCGCCATGACCTCGCCAACTTTCTGGAACGCGAACACCGGCGTCGCGGGATCGAAGGTCACCTCGGGGAATGCGTTCCAACTCAGCCAGGCTTCGGGCACCCACCCGGCGAAGTACACGCCGGCACAGGAGTCCGTGCGCACCAGTTGCATGACAACCGACTTGCCGTCGGGCTTATCGACCCGCAGCCGGGCCAATTCAATGGACATCTCCAGATCCCAGTATTCGTCGGTCACCCGGCACTTGGTCTCGCCGCCGGTCGACCACAGCTCCTCGGTGCCGATGGTGCCGTTGTAGAGATGCTGGTCGATCATGAACCCCTTCGGGTTGACCATCATCTTGAAGAACCCCTTGCCCTGCCGCGTGGCCTCCTTGCGCTCGAAGGGGCAGATCTCGATCTCGACATGATCCTCGAACAGGACATCCATGTTGTCGTTATCCTTGACCCGGGACACCGGATAGGTCCCCTTCTTATGCGGGGAGTGCATGGCGAGATAGAGGTACTTGTGGTCGTAGGCCATCCGCCACTGCACCTGTTGGATTTCCGGAACCAGGGTGAACGGACCCACGCCACCCACCGCCGCCACGCCGGTGAACATCGCGGCGCCTTTCCATTCATCAGGACCGATGACCCCATCGATGACCGGTGCCACCGCCAGCTTGGGAGCCCGTAGAGCCGGGCCGTTCAAAGCCTCCGCCCCGACGGCAGACCCGGCGCAAAACGCCAACAGAAGCAACGCGGGGAGCAATGGAGTGATGGAGTAGCGGCGTAATGGAGTAGCAAGGTAATGGAGTGTTGGAGTGATGGAGTGGTGACACGAAACTGGATTCGCCAACGCCCCACTACTCCAGTACTCCATCACTCCAGTTCTTCTTCTCCACCACCCCAATACTCCACTGCTCCAACACTCCGCGGATGATCTCATACTCACCGACTCCTTATGGTTGCAACAAAACTTCTGGCGTTATTATGAACATCTTGATATAAAGTCAACATGTTCGCATATGACTTGCTATCTAGTTGAGGAGCCAGAGGAAGCGAATGAGAGTCTTGAGCGTCAATCGAACGCCCCTTTATAAGCAGGTGGCGGTCTTACTGCGTGAGCAGCTTTCAGGACAATACAAGAGTGGCGACCGGCTTCCTTCCGAAAACGATCTGGCCAGGCATTTCAATGTCAGCCTGTTGACCCTGCGGGAGGCGTTGCGCAGCCTCGCGCAGGAAGGGCTGATCGAGCGGCGTCACGGGAGCGGCACGTATGTCCTGGACCGGAAGGTCGTCGGCACCCGCCGCCATGTCGCAATCGTGACCGCGGCGGGTCTGGACGATCCGCGAACGTCATTCTTCCATTTCCGTTCAATGGCCTGTCTGGAAGAGGCGCTTCACCGGGCGGGGCATGAAGTGCGGTTTTACTTCATGCATCCCCCACAGGTGGGAGAAACGGATTCCTGCCGGGAACTCACCAACGATCTCGCCGAGAAGCGAGTGTCCGCCCTCGCCTCCCTGATGGGCCCCCCGGACGAGGCTTGGATCACGGCCGCGAAGCGTGACGGTGTGCCGGTCGTCGGCTCGTTCGAACAAACCGATTTCTCCGTCGACACGGATTTTGACCTGATGATCCGAAGCGGCGTCCGCCACCTGCTGGACCGGGGCCGCCGGAACATCGCGCTGTTGGCCTGGGATGCATCCGTGAGCTCGTTGGCGGTGCCGGGCTATGCCGCCACTCCGTTCCGCGCGGAACTCTCCGCCCAAGGCGTTCCCCTGCATCCCGAGTGGTGCCGGGGAGATCTTCACCCGATGTTCCCTGGCGCTGGATGGGAGGAATTCCGAGAAATCTGGACCGCCCGCGGCCAGGAGAAGCCCGATGGCCTGCTGATTTCGGATGACGTGCTTCTTCGCGATGCCGCGATCGCCATCTCCGAGTTGGGCATTCGGGTTCCCGAGGATTTACTGGTGGTCACGCACATGACCCGCGGGGCGCTCATTCCAGCGCCTTTTCCCATCGTACGGCTCGAATGCGATCCGGATGCCTATGCGAACGCGCTGGCGGATGGGTTGCTCGCACTGCTGCGCGGCGAGACACCTGCGGAGTCCGCCGTCACGTTGCACCACCGGCTGGTGGAAGAATTCAGTAATGCCGGCGCTATGATCTGGCACAAGACGCAAAGTGATGTCGATGTATCAAACCATCGGATAATAAGGGGATAAACCATGAACACTTGTGCAACCAACCGACTGAGCCTCTTCGTTCCGTTCCTGGCGCTAACCCTCTGCGTATCGGCCGCCCGGGCCGATCTCTCCTCCTGGCCCTCGGCCATGAAGATCGACGTCTCGGGCTACAGCCGGACCGAAGTCCTCACCAACTTCCCCGTGCTGGTCGTTCTCAGCAACACCCTCGCGGGCTTCACCTATGGCGCCATGAACTCGCCCGCCAACGGCGCCGACCTGCGCTTCTCGGTGGACACCCTCAACGAGATCAACTACGAGATCGACCAGTGGGACACCAACGGCGTCTCCACCGTGTGGGTGCAGGTTCCTGCATTCTCCAACACCGCATCGCTCTACGCCCACTGGGGCTACTCGGCCAGTAAGCCAGCTTACACCACCAACGGCGCCACCTGGACCAACGGCTATGCAGGCGTTTATCATCTCGCCGAACAGGTGACGGCCGGCGGTTCTGGCGGGTTACACGCCGACTCCACCACCAACGCCAATACCGGTACGCAATCCGCGAACGGCTGGACCAACGGCATCATCGGCCGCGCCCAGAGTTTCAACGGCAGTGCCAACATCAACTGCGGAACCAGCGCAAGTTTGAACTTCACCAGCAAGTTGACGTTAAGCGCCTGGGTCAAATACAGTTCGTTCGTCGGAACGTGGACCTGCCCTGTGGGCAGAACGCAAGGCGGGAACTGGAGCTATATGCTCTACGTCAACTCATCCACACGCAAGCTTCGTCCGCATATCAATTCCAACATCTCCTCCTTCGATACCGACGGTGCGATCGCAGCAGACGCTTGGTTCAACATTGTCGAGGTGGCGGACGGCGCCTACCTGCGATGCTATATAAACGGCGTCGAGCAAACACCGGGACCTCTGGCGTATAACGGAACCATCAACGGCCTTTCCTCCGGGTCTACGCTGATCGGCAAAGACACCCGGGAATCTGGCGTGGCGGGAATCATCGACCAGGTGGAAATCTCCGGCGTCGGCCGCTCCTCCAACTGGGTCTGGGCCTCATACATGCAGGTCGTTTCCAACCAACCTTTCCTGGCCTACAACACCTACGCCACCGGCGCTCCACGGGCGCCCACCATCGTAAACCAAGCCGCAACCAATATCACCACGACCTCCGCCTGGCTGAATGGCACCCTGTCCTCCACGGGCACGGCGGCTACCACCGTCGCCGTGTACTGGGGCACCCAGGATGGCGGCGCGCCGACATCGGGGCTCTGGCAGGCCACCAATACCTGGAACGCGGGCGACTGGGCACAGGGCTCCAACCCCTCCTTCCACGCGACCCCGTTGACCCCCGACACGTTCTACTACTACCGCTACGCAGCGTGGAATTCGGCCGGCACGAACTGGCCTGCCTCCTCCACGCATTTCCTGGCAGGCGAGGTAGCCGTCACCGCCCCGGATCCGGCCGCCGATGAAAACGGCGACACCGGCACGTTCCGGATTTCGCGCGGCGCCACCAACGAGCCGACCGCCATCTCCTACCGCTTCACCGGCTCCGCGGTCTTGAGCACCAACTACACGCTGACGCCGGCGGGAACGAATCTGACACTGGCCGCCGGGCAGGCCAGCGCCGACATCACCGTGAATCCGCTGATCGACCTGGCGAATCTCAGCGACACCGTCGTCACGCTGGAACTCCTGCCCGGCAACTTCGCCGCCGGGACCGCCACCAACGCGAGCGTGACCATCTCGAACGTCACGCCCCCCGCAGCGCACGCGCCCACGAGCCTGACCTGGACGGACAGCGTGTCCGGCACCTGGGACAGTTTCAACACGAACCACTGGAGCCCCAGGTACGTCCCCAACAACGGCGACTCGGTCTTCATCACCAATGCCTTCGCCAATAACGTGGACGTCGACTATGCCGCCGTGGACTTCACCGGCACCAATGCCCTGAACACCCTCACCCTGGGCAATCCCACGGCGGGCAAAACCAACAGCCTGCTGTTGGGCGCGGGCGATTCGCTCCAGTATGCAAATGGCATAACACTCAATACCGGCGGTCGGTTTTGCATCGGCGACGGCAGCACCCTCACGCTCAGATCCGCCGGTGACATGATCCTGAATGGCGGTAGCCTCCTCATGACCGGCGGCATGCGCACCAACACCACAAGCACGTCGGGAACGCTGCAGATCAACAACGGCGTCTACACCCAAAGCGGCGGCACCAACAGCGTGGGCAACAACATGTACCTGGCCAATTCAGCCGGGCAAAATGCCACGCTGAACATCTCGGGCGGAAGACTGAACAACAACCTCTGGGACCTCTGGTCATGGGAAGGCAACAGCACGCTGAACCTCAGCGGCGGAGAGCTCGTCTCCGTTCGAGACATTGTCGTCTGCTACAACGTTTACGCCCCCAACACCGGCGGCGGTGGCACTCACACCTGGACCATCAGCGGCGGCTTTATTAAGGGAGGCGCGACCTTTGGAAATAACGTCGGGCACGGTACCGTCACCATCACGCAAACCGCCGGGAATGCGAATTGGGGCTACCCCACCCTGAACCGCACCGCCACCTACAACCTGCAAGGCGGCGGTGTTACCAACGGCCATTTCTATGTGAACGGCACGGTCAACCAAACCGGCGGCACGATGTTCAACAACTTCGAGATCCACATCGGCAGCAGCGCCGGCCAGACCGGCGTGTACAACCTGGTCAACGGCACCTTGCGCACACGCGCCGTGAACATTGGCGCCATCGCCGACTCGGCCGGCATGCTCACGCTCCCCAATGGTCCGGTTTTTGACGCCAATGCGGATGGCGCCAACGGTAACTTCACGATCGGCGCCACCAGCGGATCCGGATACGGCAAGATTGCCTTCCAAGGGGCCACCTTCACCAAGCTCAATTTTGCGGTCATCAATCAGACCGGCATCCTACAGGGCTGGGGTACGATCAGTGGCAATAATTTCGGCATTATGAACGGAAGAGTCATCGCCGACGGCTCCGGCGTGGATCAAACACTGGACCTGACCGGTCGCGTGCTGACGAACACCGTGCTCAACGCCACCGACAAGGGCTGGTATGCCCAGAACCATGGCAAGTTGCTGCTGGCCGCCGTCGCGGTCAACGCGGCCACGACCAACGCCTACAACTGGGGCGCGAGCCAGAGCGATGCCGCCCCCACCCTCGTCAACAGCGCCCGCTTCACCTTCGCGGGGCTCTCCGGCAGTGGTACCCTCACCGGGGCGCTCCTCGCCACAAACCACAGTTCCGTGGCCGCCGGGCTCTACAAACCCTTGAGCGTCTGGTCCGTCACCACCAACGGCTTTGCCGCCACCTCCGCCACCGTGACCTTCCGTTACGACGATGCCGCCCTGGCCAACACGGGCAAATCCGCGGATCTCCTGCTGGTGAAAGGCCGCGCCAATTCGGTCTGGGTCAGACTCCCGGCCGCCCTCGACACCGGCGCAAAAACACTCACCCTCTCCGGCGCTCTTCTTTACCCACAATACGCCATCGATCTTCAGACGCCCGCCCGTGGCACCAGTTTCATTGTGCATTAACTACTTGTTGTTTTGGCAATGCTCGCGGACCAACCGGTTCGTCGTGAAGGCAATGTCTTTCACGCCAGTCCTGCCGCCAAGATCAACCAGGAACATCCGCGTGCCATAGTCGGAGGCCAACGGAAGGGTGACGGCGGGCCGCCACCTGCCGGACGTCCGCAGCGATTCCTTCGTCTCGATGTCGACCAGCACAGCCGCCTTCGGCAACTTGATCCGGGCGATTTGAGCGACCCTGTCGTAGTTCTGCACGAGTAACAGCCCGGTCGGCCCGTCCGCATTCTTCTTCTCGAGATAGATCCATTTGACCCTGTCGTTGTCGCAGGCGATGGGAGACTTCTCGTTCCAGTAGTTGTGCACGGCAACCTCCGGAGTTCCGTAACCGAACTTGAAGAGGACCTCCTCATACTTGGCGGCGAGCTCCTGATAACTCTTCGGCCAGCTCGCCCAATTGCGCACCTCGTGAACCCGGGCCATGCCCCAGTTGCCCAGCACAACGTGCGGCGTGTTCGTGTAGAAGGTGTGCCTGTTGAAACCACGGATCGTGTCGAGACCGATGGGAATGGAACCCGCCTGTCGTCCCATGGTGACCGTCCGGGTGTAGTCGGGCCGCCAGGGAAGCTGTGCGCCGTCAGAGGCGGGCTCCGCCGACTGCTCCAAGTCGAGCAGAGCCGTGGACCACGTGTTCATGGGGATGGTCTGGGTGTTCGTGATGTGTAACGTGAAATCCAGCCGGTGCGGCGCCTTGCCGCTCCGGTTCCATTCCTGCAGCAACTTGTAGACCCGCCGGTAGTACTCGCGCTGCTCGAAAATCGTGGTGCAAAAACGCAGCACGCCGTCATCGCTGCGCCAAGCGCCGGAAAAACGCGGATTGTAGCAGCGCTTGGGCGAGGAATTGTCGAAGTAAAGGCTCACGCCTCGTTTCATCCATTCGTTCGCCATGTAGAGTGCGAAGTCCTGGTATGACGGACTGAAGACGCCCCAATTCGCCGGATGCTTTTGGAAGCGGTTAAACTCGACGCTGGCCCATTCATCCTGGAACACCTCCCATTCCGGAATCCGGGTGTCGGTGGCGTGCTCCTCAAAGTACATGCCGCGCGGGGGAGGCGGCACACGGCCCTGAAATACGGCAAACATTTTCGTCATCTCGAACCAACTGTACCCCTTGGGATTGTCGTACATCGCCCTATCAGGCCAGCGCTTTTTGACCTCCGCGGCCTTCGTCATGAGCCAGGCCTCATCGTCCTGGGTATAGTTGCCGCGACGTCCTATCTCCTGGATTTTGTCCACAATGCTCCAGTCATGATTGTCCGGGTATTTACTGGAGCACAGCCAGCCACCCCAGCAGACCACCGCCCCGATGCCGGACGCCACCGGCCGGGCGCGCCAGGAATTGTCCGGTTCCTTCGGCTTGCCGGGACTGGCCATCAGGCCGAAGGCGATTATCCGAGGCTCCCGGATGACGGTCGGCAGTTGGATGATATGCGCCCGCATAAGCAGCGCGCCCTTCTCGCGCGCCAGCGACTGGCAGGGCTGCCTGCCGTCCACACTCCAGCCGCGCTCCGACTCGCCGAACCAGGCCAGGCCGCGCTCCTCAGCCCCCAGCCAGACATAGGGGGTGAAGGGCCGCCAGTCGGCCGATTCGGGGTTTCCAAAGATCTGGGTTTGCCGCGAATCCCAGAGCACGCGGCTTTCCGTACCCGGCTCGGCCTTCCAGGTGATCGGGAACCAGCCTTTCTTGTTCAGATCCCAGACGATCTTGCCGCCCTTCGGCGTGGCCCCAGCGAAATTGAAGCGCATCGAGTTGTCGCCCACGAAATGAAAGAGTGGCGCCTCCTCGTCTTTGACGGGGATCTCCAGGGTCAAGGAGGCGATCGTCTCCGGCTGCTCACCGGGCGAAAGTGTCCACTCGACCTTCGCACAACCGTCCTCCCCAACCGTCACCCTCGACTTCACAACGACGGGCTTGGAGGTCATCTCGCATTCGAAGACCGCCTGATCGTCAAACAGTTTACGCCCGGTGACCTTGGCCCCGCGCCACTGAATCTCTTTGCCGGCCGCGTCCGTAACCCGGATGCGCATCGGGGCCGCGAGCAGTTCCCGGCCCTGGCTGATCACGCTGTCGAACAGGCCGAATCCGTTGACCGTATAGGACCGCTGAACGATGGAAACGGTCTTGCCCTTCACCTCAACGGGCGTGAATGGGGGGAGGACGGTGTGGCCTTCGCCCAGGGTGTTGCCCTCCCAGGGGAAGTGAATACGTTTGAACGTCTTCGCCGAACGTTGCGTCGCCTTGCCGACGGCATACTCCACCGCATACTCGCCATCGGGCAAGTCCGGCAGATCGAGCAGTTCCTGAGCCTGCCCCAGTGCATCGAGCGCGACGGTGCGTTCTGCCACAACCTTCTGGCTGCCCAAGGCGACCACGCGGACCTTGACTTCCGTCAACCTTGCGTCCGCCGCCGGAGTTTCGCCAAGCGCCTGGCGGCGCAGTTCCGGCGAAACCTGGATGGCCACCTCCAGCTTGTTGAGCGACGGGTAATACGCGTACGGCAGCATGGCCGCCAATGTGGATATCTTCTTCCCCAGTCCATGCCGAACGGAAAGAACGCGCTCCACGGCCACGCGCTCGCGGTCATCCAGCGCGCGGTTGAAGCAGACCACTTCGGCCAGATCCATGCGCGTGGGGAACCGGCCGTCGCCCTCCCTGGCGCCCATCGCGAAAACGCCATTCGTCGCCGCCGACGGGTCCAGCTTCCCGGAACCCGCAGCCTCGCCATTGCGGTACAGGCGCGCCGTTCCGGTCGCCGGGTCCCACACCCCCACCACGGTCTGCCATTGGCCGACCCCACCCCGCCAGCCCCCGCCGTCTTTGCAGGACGCGAGCGACAACTCGGTCGTGTAGAAATTCTGCCGCGACCAGAAAGAAAACGGCCCGAGGCTCAGCAGTTGCGACATGCTCGCGTCGTTCTCGACCTTCATGATGGTGGCAATGGTCACGCCGGCCTTGGGATCGAGCGGGAGACTGCCGGAGACCAGCAACATCGCCTCATGCGGGTCCTTCCCGACAAACCGCACCGACGGCCCCGCAGCAGTGGCGACGCCATTCCCGTCGGGCAGCCGCTCGGGTTTGGTCTGCGCGGCGGCGGCCCCACTGCCGCCCGCATCCTTCCACGCCGTCACCTTTCCGGCCGCGTCACGCTCGACGCCCGTGTCGTTGCGCAACCAGAGCAGGCGCCCCGGGATGCTCTCGATGCGCAGTTCCGCGTCCGGCGCGTTCTGCGCCTCCCGGTAGAAGACCTGGCCGCCCTTCTCAAGGACACCGGAGTCGGCCGCCCCGGCCGCCACGGCGCCGCTGAGCGAGCAGGCGAGCAAAAGCTGTCGGATTGAAGACGAATATGTGTTGCGCATGACGCGACGGCCTTTCTTGTGCAGATTTCGTTGCTCCATACCGTCCCGGCAGCATAATCGGGAACGATCCATGAGACACCACTTCGCGTGTTCTGTCTACTGTGTCTTCTCGGCGCTTCCGGGTTTTCGCGGGGGTTTTCTCTTGGCCATTGATTCCGCTGAAAAACCCCTGCGGCGCGGGTGGAACCGCGCCCTCCAGTTTCGGAAACAGGCCGTTTGGGGCCTTATTGGAGGGCCGGGTTCCACCCCGGCCGCTCTGGATCGGGGTTTATCAGCAGAATCGGCCATTGCGCATGACGACGCTTCGAAAGCGTTTAAGCGGTTCGGTTAAGGGTATCCGGTTAAGAGTGGCGACGACATGTACGATCAAGAGCCAGGAACGCGCCTCGCTCACACGTACGCCTGCACTTCACCGCACTCTTAACCGCCACACTTACTCGGATACACTTAACCGACCCGCTTGCTCGATTTCGTTCGCCAGGCCCTATTCATCAATAGAAACTCCCCATGAACCCGGAAACGCTGGCTTCTCGCCACCATGCTCACGCTACTTCAATCCGACCCAACCGGTACCGCCGGCACCCATCCCCGTCCTTCAACGGCAGGGCGATGCGCGGTGTCCCGATGCGGCTGCCGACACTGATGAACAGGTCGTACGTGCCGGGTTTGAGCGTTCCTGAGCGCCGGGCAAAGGATTCCAAGTCCGCCGACTGCAGGTCGAAGGCGGGGACCGGTTCGAACGAAGCGCGCCGCGAGGACGCCGCCTGAAGGAAGGCGGATTCCTGCCGGTAGCGGATGGGCGACGACTGGCCCAGGCAGGCCGGCAAGACGCGCCGCAAGTTCATCGTTTCGTCGACCCTGACCGTGGCAATACCGCCCGCGGAATCCTTGAACGTCAACGCCGGCCAGGCATCCTCATAAAGCGGCGCGACGCCGGCATTGGCCCATTCGGCCGCGAACCGCCAGGGAGCGCCCGCACGGATCACGGCCGGCCAGGCGGCTTCCTTGAGCTGCAGGCGATAGCCGAGAATCCGGTTCGCCTCGTCAATCGCCCCGCGTTCGGCTTGCAGGAATTCGCGCGGCCACCAGTGGATTGAGCAATAACTGGCGTGAAGATCGCGGATGGCGCCGAGCATGTGTTCCGTCCGCCATGAACCCATCTGGCGGGTCTGACCGTAATGACCGGTTTCAACCACGGTCGGCGCCGTCAGCCAGAAAGCGCGCATCGTGTGCAACGTGATGTCGCGGAAGGGACTGTCGGGGCCGAGGCAGCAGACACTGTCGTTGCGGATGCCCATGCGGTGGTTCAGGCAGTACTGGATCAGTTCGGGGGTGCTGTAGTCCTGGTCGAGCAGGTTGTCGTTGGCCACGAGACGGGATTTCCTGAAATGCCGGGTGTGCAGTTCGAGGTGCTTGAGGAGCGTTTCAAAGGGGTAGCGCGTGTTCGACCCCTGCCACGTGTGGCCCTCGCCCCACATGCCGAACGTGCCGGCGGCGTCAATGAATTCGACATTCGGGTCGCCGTCGTAGCGGGCAGCCGCAGCGGCCAGGAAACGGTCGAGTTTCTCCAGATAGACCGGATCCCCGAAATCCGGCTCGAACGACGGGCCGCCGGTGTATTTGTCGGTGTACTTGGCAAGGAACGGCACTTTGCGGGCGCCGGCGGCATAGACCCATTCCGGGGTGGCGAACCGGTTGAAGCTCTCGCTGGTGGTCAGTCGCAGGACAAGCCGCTTGCCCTTGGCGATCCAGCGCTGGGCCGGGCCGTCGAACCAGGACCAGTCGAACTGCCCCTCCTCGGGTTCCAGCAGCCCCCATGACAGGCGGAGGTAGATCGTGCTCAGTCCCGGGAACTCGTCCACGGTGTCGCTGTAGTCCAGGCGCGAGCCGTAGGTTTCCGGCTGGTTGCTGTACTCGTAATGAGTGAATCCCATGCCGGGATTCACCAGTGCCTCGCCGGTGTCCACGAAACGGCGCGTCTGGGTCGGTAAGTGCATAGTCTCGCTCATATCTTGTCCTTTCCCATTCTTAGATTCACGCATTGCAGCACCGGAAATGCGGTCAATGCTTCGGAATGCAGTTGCACGCGGCTCTCGATGGTGAAGACCGCTTGCTCCCCGGGCAGCAGGTTGAGCATTTGCGCGTCAACCCTGGCCCGAGGATCGAGGCGGTCCGCGAAGAGGGTGAGATCGCGCAGCAGCGTCCGGGCCGTGATGACGACCTGGCAGCCGTCCGGCGTCTGGCGGACGTCGGCATCGAAGTCCGCGTCGGGATAGCTCAGGTCCTTGTCCGGCTCGAAGAAATGGAGAATGCGGATGTCGCCGGTCTCGACCAGCAGGAATTCGCCGTTGCGGTTTCCCGGCCAGCTCACGCTCATCGGGGCGCAGGTCAGCCGCCGGGCCTCGCGGGGGGCGAGCGTGAAGGGAATGGCCGTTTCGGCCAGCACCCGGCCGGCCATGTCGCGGCGGCTGATGGCCAGGGTGCCGCTCCAGGGCTCGTCGGTGTCGTTGCTGCCGAAGACGAAGGGGGTTTCGCCCGTCTCGCGGCGCACGCTCAAGTGGCGCGGCTTGAAGGCGTCGCGCAGGGCGTACCAGAGCAGTTTGGGAATGCCGTTGCCATCCACCGCCGCCCAGGAATGCACCGGCCAGCAGTCGTTGAGCTGCCAGACGATGGCGCCCATGCAGTAGGGTTGCAGGCTGCGATAGTAGTCCACGCCGACGCGCATGTGCCGCGCCTGGCTGAGCTGGGCCAGGTAATGCCAGCGGTCGAGGTCGGCGGGCTCGTCGAAGAGCTCGCGGAGGGGCTCGCGCATGCGTTGGTTCAGCCCGTTATCGCCCGCTTTTTCGCGATAGTGCATGGCGGGTGAATCAATGGTGCGCTGGTCCCCCGGCAACGCCGCCAGCAGGGTGGAGATGGCGGGCGGCCCCTGGTGGCCGAACTCGCTGACGAAGCGCGGGCGGAACTCTTTATAGCGTTCGCCGAAGAGCAGGCCGCCGCGCCAGCGCATCCACTGGTGCACGCAGCCGAACTCGGCTTCGTAGGGGTGAATCCCCATCTCCCCGGACCAGGGACTGTTGGGGAGATAGGGCACGGCCGGGGTCAGCTCCGCGCAGAGCTTGGGCAGCAGATCCAGATAGTATTTCAACCCCCACCCCGGCGATCCGGGCTTGAGATAGTAGCGGAAATACTGCCCCCAGATGGTTTCGTTGCCGCCGTTCAGCACGGTCAGGCTGGGATGATGCGCCAGCCGGTTCAGGTTGTCGCGGGCTTCGGCTTCGATGAGGGCGGGAAAGGGGTCGGCTTCGGGATAACCGCCGCAGGCGAACAGGAAATCCTGCCAGACCATCAGCCCATGCGCGTCGCAGAAATCGTAAAAAGCGTCGCTCTCGAAAAGCCCGCCGCCCCAGACACGGATGATGTTGGCATTGCCGTCCAGCGCCTGTTGCAGGCGTTCACGGGTGCGTTCCGGCGTCACCCGGCTGGGGAAGCTGTCGTCGGGAATCCAGTCGTAACCGCGGGCGAAGACGGGTTGACCGTTGATGTGGATGGCGAACGAGCGCCCGCCGGCGTCCGGCTCGGAGACGATCTCGGCCTTCTTCAGGCCGGTCTTACGCGAGCAGGCGGCGAGAACTTCGCCGCTTCCATTCTTGACCTTCACCTCCAGCGTGTAGAGCGGCTGCAAGCCGTAGCCGGCCGGCCACCAGAGTTGAGGCCGGTCCACCCCCAGGCGCAGACGGGTCGTGGACGTCGCGGCGGCCGTCGCGGTGGCCGCGGCGCGGCCGTCCGGCGCGCGCAGGCACGCCTCGACGAGGCAGCCATCCCCAACCCCGGCCAGGTCCACGGCGACCTCGACGACGGCCCGCCCGGCGCTCGCCTCCCCGACACTCGGCCGCACGGCGGCGATGCGCAGGGCCGGTCCGGCTTCGAGATAGATGGGGCGCCAGACGCCGGCGCTCGGCAGGCTCGGTCCCCAGTCCCAGCCGAAATGACACGCCGCCTTGCGGATCGAGTTGTTCGGCGGCAAATGGTCGAACGCATAGACGATTTTGCCGGTTTCCTCGTGCATCCTGCGGGCGTAGGCGCAGGGCGAGTCGAAGCGGATGCGCAGCGTGTTCGCCCCCGCCCGGACCCGATCCTTGACGTCAAAGCGGTAGCGCACGTGCATGTTCTCGGTACGGGCAAGCTCCACGCCGTTGAGCGTTAGCGTCGCCACCGTGTCCAGCCCTTCGCAGACCAGTTCGACCCGTTCCTCGGCCGTCAGTCCTTCGCCGACCTCGAACCGGCATTCGTAGAGCCAGTCGCTCTCGCCGATCCAGCCCAGCTTCGACTCCATGTCATGGGCGTAGGGATCCCCGATCAGGCCCGCGGCCAGCAGATCGGTGTGGACGCAGCCGGGGACGGTGGCCGGAAAGACCTGACCCGCCAGGCCGGCCGGCGCACCGTCGGCGAGCCGGGCGGGTGACAGATTCCAGTTTTGACGAAGATCGTATCGCGTGCTCATTTCATAACTCCCTTCGGGTTGCTTGCATTCTTCCACATGGCGCCGCCCTGGCTCTAGACGGCCGCATTCCGGATACGCTTGGCGGTCCAGGTCCCGCCGTGCCGCGTCAGCCGCCAGGTGGCAATCTGGCGCGGGGCAACCGCATCCAACTTGAAACGGTGACCGAGCCAGGTCAGCGCGGGGCGTCCGCCCTTGCCGGCCGTTTCCTGGAGGCGAAGCACGAACCCCTTCCCGTTCCGGGCCGGCATGAGCGCCAGCAGTTGGAACCGGTCGGTCGCGAGAGCCGTCAGCGAACCGGTCCGGGGTAGATCGCCCGCCTGGACCGCCGCCGTGACCACCGCCGGTGGCATGTCGAGTTCAGCCGCCAGGCGCGGCAGTTCCGCACCGCCCGGCGTAAGGAGGAAGCGGAAGCGATGTTCCCCCGCATCCGTCGCGGGCCTCCACAAGTCCGTGTCCGGCCCGGTCTCGACGTCGTTGGCATAGCGGGTCGCCCGGGCCACCGTGGCGCGGAGCGCGCCGTCCGTGAGGTCGAACGCGTACAACGCATCGCTCGCGAACCCGAACCTGGCGCCCAGCGCGCGGACCCAGCGCCCGCCCGGAACTTCGCCCTGTTCGCCGCGGCGAACCGTGCCGCCGGGCACTTCATAGTCCGCGCCCGAGGCGCCGACGGGCATGACCAATTTCAGACGCGCCGAACGCTCGTTCCAGAAGAGGCGCGCCGAAACGTCCACGGCTGCCCGCCGCCGGGAGAGCGAAAACGAGAGGTCCAGCCGCGACGCGCCGCCTTCCAGGCGCACCCACAACGTGGCGCGCTCGGGACCGCGCTCGATCGCCTCCACCCGCGTCACCTTCCAGCGGCAGCGCACGTCGGAGAGATTCATGGCGTCCGGCGACTCCCGCATGTTCCCCCACGAACCCCAGGGATCCTCCACCGTGATGGCGTGCAGGCCTGTCACCCCGAAGACAGGTTGGCCGCGACGCAGCACCCGGATGCCCGCCGCGCCCTTGCGGGCGGAGACCGTGTAGATGCCGTTCCCGATCGCGTTGCCGCGGGCCGTCACCGGCGCCGCGGCTTTCGGCCGCCGCGCGCCCTCCACCCACTGCATCTCGAAGACGCTCCAGCCCAGCGGCGGCAGCGTCACGGGCAAGACCACGCGCTTGCGCCAGGCGCAATTCGGCATGCTGGAGTGTTCGGTGGCGATCACCTGATGCGCCAGCGGTTTGCGATCCGGACCACGCACCTCCACCGGCAATTCGTCCGCGCGGTCCTGGTAGGCCCCGATCGGACGGTAGTCCAGCGAAGCCTCCA
>CAZTAJ010000060.1:8074-25053 GCA_964611575.1 uncultured Verrucomicrobiota bacterium | reverse complement strand
GTGGAAATCGTGCCGGACCGCAAGGCCATCGCCCGGCACAGGATCAACATCGCGGACATCAACGAGCTTATCGAGACGGCGGTGGGCGGCAAAGTCGCCTCGACGGTCGTCGAGGAGCAGAAGCGATTCGCGATCCTGGTGCGCTTCCCCGTCGAGTTGCGGCGCGACATTCCGGAGTTGGAACGACTGCTTGTGCCATCACCTGACGGTGCCCGCATCCCTTTGGGCGAACTGGCCATGATACGGGAAGTCGAAGCGCCAGCTCAGGTCAGCCGCGAGAATGGAATGCGCCGTGTGGTCGTCGAGTGCAACATCCGAGGGCGGGACATGGGGGGCTTCGTGGCGGAAGTCCAAAAAGCGATTCAACCGGTTATCGCGGCGATGCCCGAAGGCTATTTCGCCGACATTGGTGGCCAGTTCGAAAACCAGCAACGCGCCATGCGGCGACTGTCCATTGTGGTTCCGGTATCGCTCCTGCTGATCTTCCTGATGCTGTTTTCGGCATTCAACTCAGTGAAGAGCGCGTTACTGGTGTTGGTCAACCTGCCGTTTGCCCTGATCGGAGGCATTCTCATCATCGTCCTGCTGAAGATCCCGCTAAGCGTCTCGGCGTCTATCGGGTTCATTGCGTTGTTTGGGATAGCGGTCGAGAACGGCGTGCTGCTCGTCTCCTTCTTCGATCAGTTGCGCCGGGAGGGCCTCAGCCCCGAGGACGCCGTGCGACGCGGCTGTGAATTACGCTTAAGGCCACTCCTGATGACAGCGATGACGACACTGCTGGGGTTGTTGCCGCTGGTCTGGGCTACCGGCAGCGGCTCGGAGATCCAGCGGCCGCTGGCCGCCGTCGTGCTGGGCGGAATGCTCTCGGCCATGTTGCTGACACTGATTGTATTGCCGGCGTTGTACTATCTGGTCGAGATGCGGGGGGAACGAAAGACGGGCACGGTGCGTGAGGAGGCAAAGTCATGAAGATCGTCATTGCTTATGTTCAACCGTTCATGCTGGAAAAGGTCACGGATGCGTTACGGGCAAACAAGATTCACGGAGTGACCGTGATTCCATGCCAGGGGTTCGGCCGTCGGATTGATGGGAGCACGCCGCACTACGAGGATGCGGCGGTCGAACTGGGCTACGCCCCCAAGGCCAGAATTGAGATTGTGTGTCGCGACGAGGAAACTCGGGCAATTGTGCGTACGATCCGCGAGAGCGCGCATACCGGACGCCACGGCGACGGCAAGATATTCGTCACCGAGGTGACTCAGGCCGTCGACATTCGGACCGGCACGGAAGGCGAAGCGATCTGGTAAATAGGGACATCGCCGCTCGCGGCCGAGGCCCGGCGGGGACGCTCGCGCCTGTCGCGCCTTGAAAGAGCGGGCGGCTTCGGCTACGTTCGACCTCGAGTCTGGTCCACGAACCGCCGCGGGCCCGTTTGCGAATGTGGAGATCGACAATGAAGAGAAGTCCTGAGTCATCCGAGGCGCCGTCACGTGCCGAAACATCGGGGGGCCGGCCGGTAGACCCGTCGCCGCTGTTTCAACTGGCGACCGGATACTGGGCACCGGCAGCGCTACTGGCGGCCAACGAACTTGGGGTGCCCGCCGCGCTGGCGGGCGGCGCACAAACCGCACAGGCTCTTGCGACACAACTCGACCTGGATTCACGGGCCCTCGAACGGTTGCTGAACGCCTGTTGCGCGCTCGGGGTTCTCGCGCGGCGAGCAGAGTCGTACGAACTGACCCCGCTGGCCGCGGCGTTTCTCGTGCCGGGTCGGCCCGGTTGTCTGGGTAGCGCGTTACGGTGGAGCCGTCAACAATATCAAGCCTGGGGACAACTCGCCCAAGCCGTGAGACAGGGCGCTCCGGTGGTGCCGCCGGAGGACCAACTCGGCGATGACCCCAATCAAACCCGCGTGTTTGTGCTGGGCATGCACGAACGGGCCGCGGGTGTCGCGCGGGCCGTGATAGAACATATCGATCTGGAAGGCTGTGGCAGCCTGTTGGACGTCGGCGGTGGGCCGGGAACCTACGCGATGCTGCTGGCGCGGAAATACCCGGGGCTGCACGCCATGGTTCTGGACTTGCCGGCCGTGGTCGCCATTGCCCGTGAACTGATCGCCGAAGCGGGCTTGACCGACCGCACAGGCGTCCTTGCGGGCGATGCGACCGACGGCGTGTATGGCAACGCGCGTTACGACGCTGTCCTACTGTCGGGTGTGTTACACCGGTTTGCCCCGGCCACGATCCAACGCATGTTCGCGGGAGCCCATCGTGCGCTGCGCCCGGGCGGACGGATCATCATTAGCGACGTCATGCTCGACGCCGCTAAGGCGCCGTCACCGTTTGCAGCGCTGTTCGGCCTGCAGATGCTGCTCACGACGGCGGAAGGCGATGTGTTCGGCGCCGACGAGTGCGCCGGCTGGTTATCCGCGGCCGGCTTCGGCGACGTGACCGTGCAACCTCTTCCGCCGCCGCTGCCGTACTATGTGATCGGCGCTCGACATGCCTGTCAGAAAAGGGGCTGACGCCCTCATTCCGCGACTTTTCCTCCCTGCCCACCGCGTGAGAACGCGGTCAAGTGTGCGCTGAGGCGTCGCCACTGTCGCGGCATGGGGTTGACTCCCCTTGAAAAATAGATAGTTTGGTTTGGTCTAAAAAGGGATCAAAATGCACACTGTGAGCCTTTTTGCTGCAAAAACGCATCTTTCCCGCATCGTTGAGGAACTGTCCAGCGGGGTTGAGAAGGAGGTCATCATTTCGCGCCACGGGAAACCCATGGTGCGGGTGGTCGCCATCCGGCCAAGGGATGTCACAAGCCGCATAGGGCTGGCCAAGGGGCAATTTGTGGTGCCGGATGACATTGACGCCGCCAACCCTGAAATCGCCAGGCTCTTTGCCGCTGAAGGAAAGGCCCCCTATGCGCCTGCTCCTTGACACCCATATCCTGCTCTGGGCGCTGACGGATGACCCCCGCCTTTCCACGTGCGCCCGCGAACTCCTCCTCGATCCCGCGAACGACGCCTTCTTCAGCGCCGCCTCCGTCTGGGAGATCGCCATCAAAGACGCCTTGCGGCCGGCAGACATGCCCATCCCGGCTGGCCATGCCGCCCGTCTGTTTCATGAGGCCGGCTACGAGGAACTGCCCATCTCCAGCGCCCATGCCGCCTTCGTCGAGACTCTGCCGACCATCCATGCCGACCCGTTCGACCGCCTGCTGGTGGCTCAAGCCATGTCCGAGCCGCTGCGCCTGGTCACCCGCGACAAAACCGTCGCCAGTTACAACGACAACATCACCCTGGTCTGACACGGGCATCCACCGCGACCCGTGTTTTCATAGGACTGTGCTTTCCGCTTACTGGGCTGCGTAGATGAGGTAAAGGCCGCCCAGGAGCACCAGCACCCCGCACACCTTCTTGAGAATCACGGCGCCCTTGGATGTCTCGTTCCAGTTCAGGTAGTGCTGGACCACTTCCGTAAACGTGCCGGCAAGGACAATCACCGAGCAGTGACCGACCCCGTAGACGAGAAGCAGGAGGATTCCATACGGCAGATTCGTGGCCGCCAACTTGAACGTCACCGCCAGCATGGGCGCCATATACGCGAACGTGCAGGGGCCCAGTGCCACGCCGAAAACGAGACCCAGAATGAATGCCGCCAGCATCCCCTTGCGTTTCATGCCGGGCTGGGCCGCACCGGGCAGGGGCAGACGGATGGCGTCGAGCAGGTGGAGTCCCACCACGAAAAAGATGACGGCCACGGCGTAATTACCCCAGCGTCCGACATCACCCAGCATCCGACCCGCCGCCGCCGTAATCGCCCCGATGACGCCGATCGTAACCAGGATGCCGACCGCGAACAGGAGCGAGATGGTGAACGCCCGTCGTGTCGTGATCCGCCCCTGCTGGTCAATGAAGCCCACGATGAGCGGAATGCTGGCCAAGTGGCACGGGCTCAACAGGATGCTGAGCACACCCCACACGCAGGCGGCACCCAACGCAAGTCCCGCAGAGCCTTCCACCGCGTGCGACAGGGCTGTGAAGAGGTACTCCATCATTCCGGCTTCTGGCTCCTGACTCCCGGCCCCTCGTTCAACTCCACTTCGAACTCCTTCCATTTTGCCAGGATGTCTTCCTTGGAAAAAAATCCTTCATGCCGGAACCGTTCCTTCCCCGTGGCGTCATAGAAGATCTGCGTCGGAATAACGTTGATCCCGTACTTCTTCCCCGCATCCGGGTTCTCCCACACGTCGATGAACTGCACGTCCATCTTCCCGGCGTAGGTTTTCTTCAGATCCTCCAGGATGGGCGCCATCATCTTGCAGGGGATGCACTTGGTGGCCCCGAGGTCAACCAGGCGGGGAATGGTCTGCCCCTGGCTGGCGGCGGCCAAAACGCCCTGCGTGCCGGTCGTCCCAACAACCGCAGGAGAAGCGGTCGCCGCCGCGCTCGCCGAGACCTGCTTCTTCCCGGCGTTCTTGGCAATCAAAACTCCCGCAATGGCCAGGGCCAGGATGACCCAGATCCATCTGCCCCGTCCGCTGCAACAACTTCCGCCGCCACACCCGCAGGCGGCGCCGTTATCTTTGCTCTTGTGCACCTCGCTCATCCCGCATCTCCTGTTGCGATGGAAGAATGGACGATCGGAATACGGGAAGACGGGCTCCTCGTCCCTGCCGCCACTATTCCAGGAACTTCTTAATGTCATCCGCGCTCAGCACCCGGCCGGCGCTCTTCACCTGGCCGTCCACCACCATCGCCGGCGTGGACATGACTCCGAATTTCATGATGTCGGCGATCTTCTCCACTTTCTCGACCTGCGCCTCAACACCCAAGGCCTTGACCGCCGTCTCGGCGTTGGCCATCAGTGTCTTGCACTTCGAACAACCGGTTCCCAATATCTGGATCTTCTTCATGAGACCATCCTCTCTGTCACATGATGGCATTGAACAGATATCCGACCGCCATGATCCCAATCGCCACCACGCCGAAAAACACGCCAACCAATCGGGGTTTTAAGACCTTGCGCAGGATGATCGCCTCGGGCAGTGAAAGCGCAATGACCGCCATCATGAACGCGAGGACCGTGCCCAGCGCCGCCCCCTTGCCCAGTAGCGCCTGCACGACCGGGATGATGCCCGCCGCGTTGGAATACATCGGCACGCCGATGAGCACCGCCAGCGGCACCGACCACCATGCGCCTTTGCCCATGATGGAAGCCATGAAATTCTCCGGCACGTAACCATGAATGCCCGCGCCCACGCCGATCCCGATCAGGACGTAGAGCCAGACGCGCCCCACAATGTCTTTCACCGCATCGAAGCCGAAGCGGATGCGGGCGGACCAATCCGGCTCCATTCCCTGCGCCGCGTCACCGGTCTGCGTCTGGTAGACCCAGTCTTCGACATACTTTTCCATCCTCAGCCGCCCGATGACCCACCCGGCCACGATGGCGACGGCCAGGCCGGTGCCCAGATAGATCGCCGCGATCTTCCACCCGAACAGCCCGAGCAGCAGCACCAGCGCCACCTCGTTGACCATCGGCGATGAAATCAGGAAGGAAAACGTCACCCCCAACGGCACGCCGGTCGTGACGAAGCCGATGAACAACGGCACTGCCGAACAGGAGCAGAAAGGCGTGACAATCCCCAACAACGCCGCCAGCACGTTGCCGGCGGACTCGCGTCTTCCGGAAAGTATCCGGCGCGTCCGTTCGGGTGTGAAGAAAGAGCGCACGATACCCACGCCAAACACGACCAGCGTCAGCAGCATCAGCACCTTGGGCGCCTCGAAAACAAAGAACTCAACGGCGGCAGCCAGAGGCAAGCCGGGGCTCAACCCGAGCAGCGTATAGGTGAACCACGCCGCCACCGACGCCAGACTGCGGTATATCAACCACCAGATCGCAAGCCCGGCCGCCCCCCACAGCAGATAGGTACGCCTGTTATTCGAACTCGTTTTCGACATCGTCATTCGCCTATCCCCCTACGACTCGCGTCAGACCGCCTTCAGGGAGTTGTTCCGACGCTTCGTATCGGCGCGAACCACCTCGACTGCGCATTCGAATGCCTTGAGAATGCAAGGGGTCTCCAAATGGTGGAAGACCTTCATCCCCTCCCGCCGCTCACTCACAATCCCCGCCTTCTTCAGCACGCCGAGATGCCGGGAGAAGCCGGATTGGTCGATCTTCACCAGCGAGTTCAACTCGCACACGCACCGATCGCCATTGCAGAGCGCATCGACGATCAGCACGCGCGCCGGATGCGCCAGCGCCTTGAGGATATCCGCCCGCACCTTCGCCTGTGGGTAATTCATGCGAGTAGGATATGCGCATATCCGCATATTGTCAAGGCATGATTCCGTTCGGAGGGATAGAAAACGCGGGACTCACGGGCGCAGACCGTCCTGCGCGATAGGTGATGATTCTGTGTCGCATCGTTGGGAGGGACGGCGTGTCGCCGTCCGCGGCGCGCACCATGCGCGCCCTCCCCTTGGGTTGCAGGCGATGGCTCGCGTCGCGTCAGGTGTCACACCACGATCATGCCCCGTCGGCTGCACTTCCTGACCTCTGAACCCTGGCTCCTCAGCCCTTTCCCGCCGCCACCAGCCGTCGCACCACATCGGCGCAGGTCGGCGTCGTATGGAGCAGCCCGGAGAAGTCCGCCGCCGACTCCACCGCCTGCTTGACCAGCGCCGCGAGTTCAGGGTGCCCCATGAGAATGGCGCCCACCATCCGGCCGTCCCTGAAGACGAATTCCAGATAGGCCGCCGGCCCCTCGCTTTCCAGCACCACGTAACTTCCATCCTCGGGCTGAAACCGACCGATACTGGCGATGTCCAAACCCAGCGCTTTCAAGGTGTTGGAGCGCGGCAAGCCGCCAAACGCGGTCGGAATCCCAACCGCGTTCAACCCGGCGATGCTCCCCTGGTATTGCGAGGCCGCCCAGGCGCCGTAGACCAGGCCGTTATGCTCGGCGACGTCACCGGCGGCAAATACGTCCGGACATGAACACTCGAGGTGATTATTGACCACGATCCCGGTATTGACCTCGATCCCTGCCTTGCGAGCCAACGCGGTGTTGGGTCGCACACCCGTGGCCAGGACGACCAGTTCCGCCGACAACGTCCTCCCATCCTCAAGAGCCACGCCCGTGACGCGCTTCTCCCCGGTGAGTTCGCGGGTCCTGGCAGTCTTGACGACTTTCACGCCGATTCCCTGCATGTGCCGTTCCAGGATGTCGGCGGCCTTCCGGTTCAACTGACGCGGCATGAGCCACTCATGACTCTCCAGCATCGTTACGTCCGCCCCCCGCCGTGCCAGCGCCCCCGCGGTTTCGATCCCCAGTACCCCGCCCCCGACGCACACGCACCGCGCGCCGCCTCGCACCCGATTCAGTATCTCGTCCGCGTCCGACGCCGTGCGCAGGCAGATCACCCCCTCACGTTGCGTTCCCGCCAGCGGCGGCACATAGGGATGCGCCCCCGGCGTCAGGATCAGCTTCTCATAGGATATCGACCGGCCCGCCCCCATCACGACCTGATGCGCCTCAGGGACGATTTGCTCCACCGTTGCGCCACAACTCAA
Organism: uncultured Verrucomicrobiota bacterium; assembly: GCA_964611575.1. GTDB lineage: Bacteria > Verrucomicrobiota > Kiritimatiellia > CAIKKV01 > CAITUY01 > CAITUY01. Next base: position 17,473 of record CAZTAJ010000060.1, on the reverse strand, counting down.
TTCGATGCGCTGCTCCGCATACCAGGAGGCGGGATGAATCGGAAGCGTGTCCCGCGCAATCTCTCCGGCCAGATAACGGGTCAGGTTGAGGCGGTAGTAAGGCAACTCCGGATCCGTGGCCAGCAGAGTGACCGACGACTCGGGCGAAACGCGACGGACCGTCTCGGCCGCCGAAACGCCGGCGATGCCGCCCCCCACGATGACGACCCGGACGGCACGCGCACCGACGTTCAACTCCGGCACGGGCGCCGCCTCGAACCTATCCTTCGCCGCGCCGCAGACCGGACAGTCGGCAGGAGGTTCGGGGCCCTCGTGGACGTAGTGGCAGTTCAGGCACTGCCAGCGGCTCGCGCGCATCTCCGCGCGCGTTGCCGCCGGCGCCGTATAGGGTTCGAACTCCGCCTTGGCGGCACCGCACACGGGACACCCATCGGGCGCATCAGTGCCCGAATGAATGTAGCCGCATACCGTGCAGCGCCACGCCTGTTCGCCCCGTCGGTCCATGGACTACTGGATTTCGGAGAACTTCGACCCCAATACCCCGCAGACCGGGCATTTATCCGGGGTGCCGTTCAAGACCGTGTTGCCGCAAACCGGACAGACGAATATCTTGACCGTCGCCAGATCCTTACCCGCCTTGAGGGCTTCAGCGGCCTGACTGTACAGATCGTAGTGCACCTTCTCCACCGTCATGGCAAACTCGAAAGACTTCAGCGCTGCGGCATTGCCTTCCTTCTTGGCCTCCGCCACAAACCCGGGATACATCGTCTTAAACTCGTGACCCTCGCCCGCAATCGCGGCCTGCACGTTCGCGACGGTGCTCCCCACGCCGTTCATCACGCGCAGATGGGCATGCGCGTGGACCGTTTCCGCCGCCGCCGCCGCCCGGAACAATTTCGCGATCTGCGGCTTCCCATCCGCCTCCGCCTTGGCTGCAAACGCCAGGTATTTCCGGTTCGCCTGACTCTCGCCCGCAAATGCCGCCTGCAGATTATCCAGTGTTGCCATCGTCCCACCCTCCTCGTGTTGTTGTCTTGTTCACGCCGCCCGGCCAGGCTGAAACCCGCCGCCGGCACATTACGCGATAACATTTCAATTATACTAAACCCCCAGACCCCGTCCATGGCAAACGGGGCTCGTTCCGGAGGTTTGCGCCTGCGCGGCAAGCTCCGGACCCCGGACGACCGCATGACACGGCGCTCAGTTTGCCTGCAGCAGGTCGAGCATCTTGCGGTCGAGCTTGTGGCCCTGGAAATCCTCGTAGACGACGTCGTTCCGGTCGCTGTCGAGCACGCCGAAGGAACCGCGGAAGTTCCAGAGCGCCCAGCCCCAGCCCGCATCCTTCCAGTTGGCCAGGCTGTCGCCCATCCAGCGCAGCACGATCGGGTGCGGGGTCTGGTTGAAGGCGCCGAATTCACCGACCATGACGCCGACTCCCTTCGCCTGCAGCGCGCGGAACGGCGCAACGCATTTCCCCGCGAGCCATTCGCGGCCCGATGGGCCGGGAACCTGACCGGAGGCATCCAGCATCGGCCACGACGGCCGCACGGAGGCGTCCATATGCACCCAGGACGCCTTGTAGTGGGTTACCTCCATGGGCGTGTAGCCGCGCGTTGACTGTGCAACCTTCAACGGGATCAACTCGTCGCCCGGCACCGTGCCCCACTGGCGGGCGTCGCAGATGATGAGGCGTTCGGGATCCTCCGCGCGGATCGCCGCAACCAGTTTCGCGATGACCGCCGCGTGCGCGGCGGCCTGGACTCCAGCCGGCTCGTTGAGCAGGTTGAAGCTGAGGTTGCGGTTCGGCACGCCCTTGTAGCGCTTCGCAAAGGCCCCCCAATGCATCGCGCAAACCTCCTGCGCCTCGGGATCCGTCCAGAGCGACTTCTTCTCGGCGGGACTGGCGACGGTGTAGCCCGGCGCACGGTGAAAGTTGAGGCACACGTGGATGCCGTAGCGCCTGCCGTACGCGATCGCCTGGTCGATTTCCTTGAGCGTATCCTCGCGCAGACGGCGCCAATCGCCATCGACGATCCAGCACCGGTAATCCATCGGCAACCGCACGAAGTTGAACCCGAGTTCGGCAATCAGGCGGAAGTCTTCCTCCCGAAACGGTTCGTTCTTCCCGACGTTGAACTTCTCGAGCAGGTTGAACCCGCGCCACCGGGGCAGACGGTCCCACGACGCGTCCGGCAACGCCCGTTCCGCCGCCATCGCCATCCCCGCCGCCGCCAACAGAACCACCGCCACAAGCGCTTTCATGTACCCTCCCCATAGGCCCGTTGACATAGAGTACCCAACGCGGGCATGGCCGGCAAAGAGCAAGACTTTGCTTCCTCGCCGGGGAGGGCGACAATCGCGTGCTGATGCGCAACCATCCCGCCGAGATCCGCGCCATGGTGGAAAGCATGGTCGAAACGGGCCGGATGTCACGCGGCTACATGATGTGTATCGGCAACCACATCCCCTGGAACGTCCCACCGGGCGCCATCAAGCGCTATCTCGATCTTTCTGCCGAGTTGGCCACGCGCTGAGATCCTGCCTGCGAGGCATGGGGGCGCCGCCGCTCAACACCTTATGGCGATGGCGACGTTGGACCAAGACCGCCGGAGAGAGGATCGGCGGCCCGAGTGGCGGCACCGGCGGCCACTGAAATCGGGTGCTGGTGACGGACGATCTTCCCTTCCACCATGTAGATGAGGTCCTCGGCAATGTTCGTGGCATGGTCGGCGATGCGCTCCAGGTGCCTCGCAATGTGCAGAACCTGGAGGTGCAGCCCCACCGCGTCCGGCTGCTGCCGCATCGCGGCCGTCATGTCGGCGGTGATCGTCCGATAAAGGCGGTCCACCTCCTCATCGGCCGCGCACACCTCGCGCGCCAGACCGGCGTTGAGATGCACAAACGCATCCAGGCCCCGCATCAGCATCCGGCGAGCCTTGTCAGCCATCACCCCAATATCCTCGGGAATCCGCGCCTCACCCTGCCCGGCCAGCACCTGCGCCCTGTCCGCCACATGCCGGGCCAGGTCGCCGATACGCTCCATATCCTGGTTGATCTTGAGCATGCCCACAATATACCGGAGGTCCACGGCAACCGGCTGGTGCAAGGCCAGCACCTTGAGGCATTCCTCCTCGATGTCGACCTCCAGGACATCCGTTTCCTCCTCGCGCCGGCTGACACTTTCGGCCAGCGCCCGATCCCGGGTCATCACCGCCCGGACGGCATCCCGCACCGTCTCCTCCACCTCCGACCCCAGTTCCAGTAGTTTCGCTTTCAGGCGCCCGATCTCACGCTGCAAGTGCACACTCATGCCGTCATCCTCCCGCGCTTCATCCGAACCGGCCCGTGATGTAGTCTTCGGTCTGACGGACCGCCGGCGTGGTGAATAACTGACGGGTGGGCCCGAACTCGATCAGCGCGCCTTCGTAGAGAAACGCCGTGTAATCGGAGACCCGGGCCGCCTGTTGCATGTTGTGGGTGACGATGATGATCGTGTAGCGTCCCCGCAATTCGGCAATCAACTCCTCGATCCGGGCCGTGGCGCGCGGATCAAGCGCCGAGGTCGGCTCATCCATCAGCAGGATCTCCGGATCGACCGCCAGCGCTCGCGCAATGCACAGTCGCTGTTGCTGGCCGCCGGACAACCCGAGCGCGTTCTGGTCCAGCCGGTCCTTGACTTCATCCCACAACGCCGCCCCCACCAGGCTGCGTTCCACGATTTCCGCCAGGTCGTTCCGGGTGAATCCCCCGCAGAGTCGCGGGCCGTAGGCGACATTGTCGAACACGGTCTTGGGAAACGGATTGGGTTTCTGGAACACCATGCCCACGCGCCGCCGCAACGCGACGACATCGATCCGGGGGCCGTAGACATCCTCGCCGTCGAGAGACAGCCGGCCGCTCACCCGGCAGCCGGGCACAAGATCGTTCATGCGATTCATCGCCCGCAGGAGCGTGCTCTTGCCGCAGCCACTCGGCCCGATAATCGCCGTGACCCAGCGCGCCGGAATGGCCAGGTCAACGGTCTTGACCGCCTGCCGCGCCCGATAGAAGACGGAAAACTCCTCGGCCCGCATGTGCGCATCCGCGGAGGACGGCACGGCCGGCGCCTCCGCCGAACGTCGCGCCACCGCCGGCCGACTCAACCGCACGTCACCGGATGCAGGCTGATAGGCTGTAGACTGCAGCTTGTCAGGCAATTCTATCGTTTCCGGCTCTTTTTGGATCGGAAGCATTTGCAGTTCATCTCCTCGGAGTTTCAACCGTGTTTTCCTTCAGCCTACAGCCTAACCCGCTACAGCCTGGGCGTACCCCGCCACCCACGTCACCCGCGCAACCGCCGGACGACCCGCGCCCGCACCACAATGGCCGCGAGATTCAGCAGCAACACCATGGCCACCAGGGTCAGGACCATGCCGAACTGCACATGCCGGATCTCGTCGACCGCCTCGTGTTCCGTGGCCAGGTTGTAAATGTTCCACGACAGGGCCGGCGTCGCCTGCGTCAGTGTCTGCCACACCTTCAACGCCGGCCCCACGCTCACCGCGGCCGTAAAGATGATCGGCGCCGTTTCCCCCGCCGCCCGCCCCAGGCTGATCACCGCGCCGGTCAGGATGCCGGGCAGGGCGGCGGGCAGGATGACGGTCATGACGGTATGCCAGCGGCCGGCGCCCAGGCTGAGCGCGGCCTCCTTGTACGTGCGCGGCACCGACAGGATCGCCTCTTCCGACGAACGGATGACCGTGGGCAGGATCATCAGCGCCAGCGTCAGCGAGCCGGCCAGCACGCTCTTGGAGGGCGAGACGCCGACCGAATTGATGAAGAAGGCCAGCCCGAACAGCCCGAACACGATGCTCGGCACGCCGGCGAGGGTGCTGATGCACGTCCGCAGTGCGCCGACGATCGCCGTTTCCCGCGCATACTCGGTCAGGTAGATGGCCGCAATCACCCCCATGGGAACCGCAAACAGCATGGCACCCACCGCCAGGTAGAAGGTGCCCAGCATCTCGGGCCAGATGCCGCCGAAGAAGTGCGAATCGAAGGATTCGTCAGTGAAGAAACCCCAATACACCGTGCGCATTGGTTTGAGCATCCGTTCCGCGTTCGCCTCGACATACGCGAACATCGGCTCGAGCGCGGTGCCACGGAATGTGTCGACGCGTGGGGTCAGGACTTTGCGTCCCACACGATCGGTTGCCGAATAATCCCAGGTCTCCGCATAAAGCACTCCGCTCAGTTTGACCTGCGCGCGGTCCCACCGCGTCTGGCCATACTGATCGCGCATCATCAGCCGTCCCGTCTCCCCTGGGATCGGGCCGAGCAGTGCGCCCAGCTTCTTCTTCAACTCCTTCAAGGGGGCGGCGTACTGCCGCCGGGTGGCCGCATTGGTGGCCGCCAGGGACTGTTCGAACGCCGAGAGCATGTCGTAGACGGGTTGCCGCGCCGCCACCGCCTCCGCCCATTCCCGCTCGAACACCGCCTTGTCGCCGCGGTTGAAGTGCTCGTACAGGAACCGCCGGTGCTCAATCGTTCCGGAAAACACAATCGCACCCAATCCCCGGGCAATCAACGGCGACAGGATGACCACCAACGCGGACGCCAGCAGCAGGATCGATACGAGACCGAGCCCTGAAAAGGCGCGATCCAGCATGCGTCGGGTATCGCCTTGCATGGCCTACGCTCCTCCCATCCGGCGGCGGGCTCGCCGCACGATGAACTCGCTCGTCATGTTGCTCAGCAATGAAAACACCAGCAGCACCAGGGCCATGGCGAAGAGCACGTGATACCGCGCGGAACCGGTGACGTGATCCGCCTCGCCCATGTCGCCGGCGATGGTGGCCGTCAACGTGCGCACGGGTTGGAGCACGTTGTACCAGGGCTGCGGGATCTGGCTGGCATTGCCGGACGCCATCCACACGACCATGGTCTCGCCGATGGCGCGCATGACGCCCAGGATCACCGCCGCCCCGATCCCGCTGGCCGCCGCGGGGATGACCACGCGCAACAGCGTCTCGGCGCGCGTGGCGCCGAGCGCATAGCTTCCCTCCCGCAGATCGCGGCCGACCGCCTGGAGGGAGTCTTCCGAAACGCTGACAATCGTCGGCAACGCCATGATCCCGAGAATCAGCGACACGTTGAGCGCGTTGGTGCCGCTGGCGATCGCCAACGTTCCCAGGGCCGCCACCGCCACCGTCAGCAATTTCACCCCGCCCGCGATCGCCGTCAGCCCTGCCAGGATCCGCACCGCCCGCCGCCCCCCTTCGCGCACCCGCGCGCCGGCCAGGTCGCCGATCACGTAGCCTGCCAGGATCACCAGGGGAATGCCCAGCGCCAGCAGCACCCCCGTCAACAGCGTTCCGCCCTGCCGTTGGAGCGCGGGCGCGAGGACCACCAGGGCAAAAAAACCGTAGGCCACCGACGGAATGGCCGCCAGGATCTCGATCACCGGTTTGACCACCTGGCGCAGGGCAAACGGGAGAATATCACTCAGGCAGACGGCCGCCAGGATGCCCATGGGCACCGCCACCAGGACGGCCCCGAGCGTCACCATGGCGCTGCCATAGAAAATAGCCAGCGCCCCGAACTCGGCGGGGTGCCCCGACGGATACCAGTGCGCGCTGGTGAAGAACTCCTTGAACCCCTGCAACTGGAAGAACGGCACGGCGTCCCGGGCGATATAGAAGAAGATGAACAGCACCGCCAGGGTCGACAGCGATGTCACCAGAAAGAGAAACCCCTCGCCCAGCAGCCCGCCCACAATGTGGACAACCTGCTTGCGCCGGCTGAGCTGCAGCCCGCCGATCCGCTGGCGTGAAGGCGTGGCAATCACAGGCGTTGTTCCGAAAGACGGAAGGACGGGAGTCTCGGCTCCCGTCCTTCCGTGCCAGGATGTTCGATTACGGGACGGCCACGAAACCCGTGTCCTCGACGAGTTTCTTGCCGTCGGGCGTGTTGCTGAGGTTCACGAAGGCCGCCAGGTGCGTGCCGCTCTTGGGCGAGCCATTCGTATACATGAACAGCGGGCGCGACACCGGATAGGTCTTGTCGATGACCGTCTCCTGAGATGGCACGACGCCATCGATGGCCAGCGCCTTGACGCCTTCGCAGAACGCCAGCCCGACGTAACCGACGGCCGCGGGAGTGTCCAGGATCCGTTGACGGATGGCGCCGTTGCTGCCCACATACTCCACTTTACCGAACAGCTTCGCCTGTTTCATGACCAGTGTCTCGAAGCACTCGTAGGTGCCGCTGTTCGTGTCACGGCTGATGACCACGATTTCCTGATCCGGCCCGCCGAGTTCCTTCCAGTTGCGAATCTTGCCGGTGTAGATGTCCTGCACCTGCGTAATCGACAGTCCCTTCACCGGATTGCTGGGGTGGACCACGATGGCCAGCCCGTCCAGCGCCACGATGTGCGCCTTCGCAAGCCGCCCGCTATCCTCCATCCCCTTCTTCTCCGACGCCTTCATGGGCCGCGACATCGTGGCGACATCGCACGCCGCATTCATGAGACTCTTGGCGCCATTGCCGCTGCCCGATTCGCTGACGGTGATGTTCACACCGGGGTTCTTGCCCATGTAATACTCGGCGAACGCCTTCGCGATCGGCCCCACCGTCGTCGACCCATCCACCACAATCTTGTTCTCTTCCGCCATCGCCATCAGCCCCGAGGCGCCAAGCGCGGCCAAAACTGCCATCATTTTTGTCATTGTCTTCATAGCCTTATCCTTCCTGTTTGTGTTGTGCCCTGTATCGTCTTCATGCCACCTGAACCGCTTCGGAACGTCCCATCCACAGCGTCTGCCGCAAATGCGGCCCGAAGAGGCTTCGACCGTCGCTTTCCCGCAGCAGGCGAAAGTAATCTCGATCGTCGCGGTCATAGAACACCGGCCGCAACCGCTCGACAGCCCCCTGGTCCATCAGCAACCCGAGGGCCGCCCGGATGATCGTCTCCGGCGCCTGTACCCGTTCAACAATCTCACGCACCGCCACCGCCGGCCGCCGCTGCAGAATCTCCCTGACGCCAACGAGTGCGTCCATGACCGCCCCCAAGTCAACGCCGACCTCTGTTGCGTTCACGCGGTCCTCCTTCGTCTTAGAACTTCGCGACCACGTCGATCTGGAGGCGCTCATAATCGACCGTCTTCTTTGGGTCGGAGATCGTCTTGTCATCCATGAAGTACGTGACGCCACCCTGCAGGTTCTTGGCGATCTGGTATTTCGCGGAGAGGCGATGCCCCTTGCCGTCGGTGCCGCCGCCCCACGAATCGGAATCCGAGAACGCCCCGACCGCCGCGTCCTTCTTCAGTTCACGGTAATTCCACCCCAGTTCCCACGTTCCAGGGTTCTTGGCACGCCCGATATTCACGCCATAGAGGTAACCGGTATCGTAGGCGTCGGCATCCTGGTTGGCGACATACTGACCATAGAACTCGATCGGAACGCCGATCCAGATGCCGAGCTTGGCGAACCCTTCCGCCAGGCTGAAGCCGGTGGCGTAAGCCTTGTTGGTCGTGCTGCCGCTCAACGTTCCCTTGGTCGTGCTGTTGCCGTAGGACGCATTTTTTCCCTGCCAGTCCTGGACGTCGAAGCCCTCCATGTTATCGTATGAGTACAGCGACCCTCCGGCCAGCAGGTAGACCTCATCGCTGAAGTCGTACTTGAACGCGAGTTGTCCCGCATAGACCTTGCTCTCATCCTCGGGCTTGGTCGCGCGCTCCTGGACCCACAGGTAACCGGCGTTGCCGAGAACCGTGGCGGAGCCCAGGGTGCGGACACCGTTGAACGCGATGCCCTCGGGTGTCAGGTCCCCGTCCCAGATCAGATCGCCGACACAGACGAAGGGGTTCTTCATCTTGCCGCCGATGACGTCCACGCCCTCAACCGGCGCCCAGTCGAGGTAGGCGAGGTTCAACCCCATGTCCTTCTTCGTAAACCCGTCGCCGATGGTCTTGTTGCCGGATACCGGATCCTTATCGCCGGTGGATAACTCGATCTCGCCCTTGAGCGTGTCGTTGATCTTGGATGTCGCGCCGAGCCGCGCGCGAATGCGGTCCCGCTGGCGGCCATCCGCACCCTCCTGATCGATATTCTCGAACCGGTACCGCAGGTCGCCCTTGACGGTGATCGAGTCCGCCCACGTCTTCACTGCGGCCGCCGCGGGCGCCGCTGTTTGAACCGCGGGGCCTCCCTGCTGCGCCTGCGCCGCACAGAGCCCCGCCGTCGCCAGAACCGCCAATCCCATTCGCACTGTCTTCATCGTCACTCCCTTGGTTGTCTGTGTTGTTACCGTGCTGATCACGGCCACATGACACCAAAGGGGTGTTTGGATGAGATGAGGAGAATGTTAGAAATGGGTGAGGACCATGCACCGGAGGATGCAGCCGATCCCATGGGAGGGCG